>CACXEJ010000014.1 GCA_902766595.1 Ruminococcus flavefaciens
AACTGGGCTGGCTCACCACGCTGCCTGACTCCTGCCTATCCAAGATTTTGGGTATTCTCCGACTGCACATTTCTTGACAATTCCAAATCTTTTGCCATATTTCTTTCCGAGTAGGGTGAGATCTTCATCATCAATTTTGCCATTAAAATTGAGATCAGCCAAGATCTTCTGATTATCGTTTAAGGTGTCTGAATTATTCTTCAAGAACTCTATATCAGCTTCGTCAATTACTTTGTCCATATTCAGATCACCCATAGGAATACCTGAATATGGATAATCATCATTAGCACCTTTATGATTTACGGCTTCCTTTTCAACAAATTCTTTTCCTGAAAGCATAAACCATTCATAATCCGGTTTAGCTGAATCATCCCAGGTGGTGTCAACATTAAAACATAAGTTATCTATTTTTATCTTGTTCCACGCATGAACACCATTAGAATAATAGCTTTCATCAAAGCCGGCTTCTTTCATTAATATGGAATAGCCTCTGGCATAACCATCACAAACTGTTTTATTATTGAGAAAGATTGAAACATCACAATGATTTCTTGGAGCATCCGTATCGGCACTATCGTAATCTACCTTTCCTATCACCCAATCATGAAGAGCTTTTGCTATTTGTAGTTTTGTCATTCCAGGCTTCACTTCCTGTTCGACTATCCCTTCACAGTACTTTTTTACATATTTATCAACAAATCCGACTTTTTCTGATGCATTAAAATACTTATGGATGAAAGGATATAGTTCATTTCTATCGAATACCATATCCTTTTTTTCTTTATTATACGAACAATTGACCTCTTTATTGTTGATATAAAAAAGTTTTTCACAGCCATCAAAAGCATCATAACTCCACTTCAGATTGCCCGAAATAGGGACTACTAAATTGGATAAATTTTCACATCCAGCAAATGCTCCAGATTCTAATTTCTCTTTTCCTGAAAGTGTAACCTTAGTAAGATTATTTGCTCCTACAAAAGCACCACTTTCAATTTTAAGGTCAGCGCATGACTCAAACTCAGTTAAACCACTTTCAGAAAAACAACCTTGCTTCAAATCTTTTACTTTTTCAGGAATTGTAATAGTCGTCAATGAAGAACATTTCTCAAATGCAGAATCTCCAATTGTTTTTAACCCGTTATTTAATGTAACATTATTTAAGGCTGTACACTCTTTAAATACTCCCGTAGAAATTGCTTCGACTTTTTCAGGAATTGAAATATTTTTCAGTAAAGAACAATTTTGAAAAGCATAATTCTCAAGTTTTTGCAGTTTATTGGGCAATTTTATAGCCTTCAAAGCAGTACATCCGCTAAAAGCAAAGCTATCAATTGTCTCAACGCTTTCCGGAATAGAAATAGAAGACAGGGATGTACACTCGCTAAAAGCGCCACAATTAATTAAAGTTAATTCAGGCGGAAGTGTTATAGTTTTCAGACTTTCACAACACGAAAACATCTTTTCGCCTAGCTCTGCCATATTAGCATCTAGTGTAACGTTTTTTAAAGCCTTGCACCCCTCAAATGCACAACGCTTAATCTTAGGTGTGCCGATGATTGTAACTGTTTCAAGTTTATCACAGTTACTGAAACACGAAATACCTAATGATTTGATATTGCTGGTAATAGTCAATGTCTTCAGATTAGAGTTGCTAATAAGAGCATAATCTCTGATAGCGGTAACATCATATTCGATATTATCATAAGTTACTTTTTCTGGTGTTGTAAAAGATTCAATTGAAGCATCGATACCTGCAATTGTTGCTGTATGTGTCGATGAATTAAAATCATAAGTTACTCCGCCAATTGTTTCACGAATTGTTGCAGCAGCTGAAGCTGTTATTGTTGCGTTAGGAAGCACTGTCTGCGGTACAGCAGCTGCAGTTCCCATTAACAGCGCAGCAATGGCTGCACCTGTATAGATTTTGTTACGTCTTTTCATTATAATCCTCCTCAATAGTTTAATTAATAGTATAAATAATAGAAAAACAGCATTTTTAATTATATCACTGCTGCCGGGCTATGTCAAGCCTGAAACTTACTATTTGATAGTCTAATTCCGAGTTATAGTAAAATTCTCAGTCTTGAATATTAAACGTAAATGCCCACGGATCGTCTATCGACATTCCGAGGGCATTAAAGTTATATAGTGTTAAGCGTTATTTCTGCGCAGGCAGTTCATCTAGGAGAAGATGTGTTCCATGCCTGTGGTATTACAACGCTTACGCTTCCAAGATCACTGAAATATGTCGGACGCCGTACTTTCGATAATGCACTGAGCCTTGCATATATCAAATTCCAGAATTCTGAATACAAGGTCGAAAGTGAGCAGGGCTATCCATGTGTACGGATCATCTACGGCTATGACAATTCCACTGCATAGGAGCTTGCGGAAGAATGGGGATGTAAGTCTATCAGTTCGGTGCTGATGAATATGATCACATATTATTAGGCGACGGAAATGCTGACGGTGAATTTGATTTAGCCGATGTTGTTCTGTTTCAGAAATGGCTGCTCGGCTCGACCTCGATTTGCTTTTTATGTTTGTGTTTTATACAAAAACTGTTGCGTTTAGCCTGGAAATGTAGTATAATTATTGAAAGGCAGATTTGCAAGTCAGCTATTGATTCCAGATTTTTACCGGAGGTTACAGCTATGAACGAATTTTTCCCGGATATCAAAAAGATTACCTATGAAGGCAAGTCCTCAAGGAACCCTCTTGCTTTCAAGTATTATGATCCTGATGAGATCATCGACGGCAAAAAAATGCGTGAGCATCTGAAATTTGCAGTATCGTGGTGGCATACTATGTGCGGTGACGGAACCGACATGTTCGGCGTAGGAACTGCTGACAAATCTTGGGGTGAATCGTACCCGGAGGCTCGTTCAAAAGCACGGATAGATGCCGCATTCGAGATAATGGACAAGCTTTCGATAGACTATTTCTGCTTCCACGACAGGGATATCTCTCCGGAATACGGTACACTCGCAGAGACAAATGCCCGATTTGATGCCGCCGTGGACTACCTTGCAGAAAAGATGAAGGAATATCCCGATAAAAAACTGCTTTGGGGTACCGCAAAGGCTTTCGATCACCCGCGCTATATGCACGGTGCCGGCACTTCGCCGTCGGCAGATGTATTCGCCTATGCTGCTGCACAGATAAAACACGCAATAGATGCCACGATCAGACTTGGCGGAACCGGATATGTTTTCTGGGGCGGCAGAGAGGGCTATGAGACTCTCCTTAATACAAACTATGCCCTTGAACAGGACAATATGGCAAGGCTGCTGCATATGGCGGTAGACTATGCCCGCAGGAAAGGCTTCACCGGAGATTTCTACATAGAGCCCAAGCCCAAGGAGCCTACAAAGCATCAGTACGATTTTGATGCAGCAACAGTTCTTGGATTTCTGAGGAAATATGACCTCTTTGACGATTTCCGACTTAATATCGAGGCAAATCACGCAACTCTCGCCCAGCATACCTTCCAGCACGAGCTCAGAGTTGCAAGAGAAAACGGAAAATTCGGCTCTATTGACGCTAATCAGGGTGATCCGCTTCTCGGCTGGGATACCGACCAGTTCCCGACAAATATCTATGATGCCACACTCTGTATGTATGAGGTCATCAAGGCTGGCGGCTTCACAAACGGCGGTCTCAACTTTGATGCAAAGGCAAGAAGAGGAAGCTTCACACCGGAGGATATTTTCCTGAGCTATATTGCCGGTATGGATACATTTGCACTCGGCTTTAAAGCTGCCCGTGCGCTCATTGCTGACGGCAGACTCGATAAATTCACAGAGGAGCGCTATGCAAGCTGGAATACCGGTATCGGCAAAAAGATAATCAGCGGAGATGTCGGATTTGAGGAGCTTGAACAGTATGCACTGCAAAGAGGTGAGGTAACTGATTCACTTTCAAGCGGCAGACAGGAAATGCTCGAAGCTATCGTGAACAACATTCTGTTTTCACTGTAAAAGGAGCGGCTTATGCAATACTACATCGGTATAGATATCGGAACAAGCGGCACTAAGACCGTTCTTTTCGATGTTATGGGAAATACTCTGGCATCTGCAAATGCTGAATATCCCCTTTATCAGCCTCAGAACGGTTATGCTGAACAAGCCCCGAAGGACTGGGCTGATGCCGCAATTACTACGCTGAGAGCGGTTATGGAAAAGAGCTGCATTGCTCCGGAGGACGTTAAGGGTATCGGTCTTTCCGGACAGATGCACGGGCTTGTAATGCTTGACAGTGAAAACAGGGTGATACGTCCGGCGATGATCTGGTGCGACCAGAGAACAACTGCCGAATGTGAGGAGATCACTCAAAAAGTCGGCGCTCAGCGCCTTGTCGCTGTCACTGCAAATCCAGCTCTTACTGGCTTCACAGCATCGAAAATACTATGGGTGAAAAATAATGAGCCGGAGAATTATTCAAGATGCGCCCACATTCTGCTGCCAAAGGATTATGTCCGCTTTGTCCTCACAGGAGAATATGCGACTGATGTTTCTGATGCATCTGGTATGCAGCTTCTTGATGTTACGAACCGCTGCTGGTCGGATGAAGTACTGCAAAAGCTTGGTATTGATAAAAAACTGTTAGCAAGAGTCTATGAATCGCCGGAGATCACCGGAACGATAACTCAGGAAATTGCTGCAAAGACCGGTATTGCTGCCGGAACTCCGGTTGTAGGCGGTGCCGGAGACAACGCCGCTGCTGCACTCGGAACAGGTGTTGCTGAGGATGGCAAGGCATTCACTACCATAGGTACGAGCGGAGTTGTATTTGCTCATACCGACAATATCCTGATTGATCCTAAAGGAAGGATCCACACCTTCTGCTGTGCTGTTCCGGGAGCGTGGCACGTTATGGGCGTTACACAGGCGGCAGGCTTGTCGCTGAAATGGTTCAGAGATCAGTTCTGTGGTGCTGAAGCTGAAACTGCCCGTAATACAGGAATTGATCCGTATGAACTTATGGACAGGGAGGCTGCTGCTTCACCTGCGGGGGCTAACCGATTGCTCTATCTGCCGTATCTTATGGGCGAAAGAACTCCGCACCTTGACCCGTTCGCAAGAGGAGTTTTCTTTGGACTTTCTGCAATGCACAAAAAAGCTGACCTTATCCGTGCCGTTATGGAGGGAGTGACCTATTCGCTCCGTGACTGCATTGAGATATTCCGTGAAATGAATATAGAAGTGAACAGTATGACAGCCTGTGGCGGCGGCGGTTCGTCAAAGCTGTGGCGGCAGATGCTCGCCGATCTTTTCGGATGCCCGATATATACCTCTGCATCTCAGGAGGGACCTGCGCTTGGTGCTGCGATACTTGCAATGGTCGGAACAAATGCTTACAGAAGCGTTCCGGAAGCCTGCCGTGCAGTGGTGAAAACAGCTAAGACCTGCGAGCCTGACAGCAATACGATACCTGTTTATGAGAAGTATTACCAGCTTTACCGCAGGCTCTATCCCCAGCTAAAGGAGCAGTTTGCAGAACTGTCAGAATTGTGATATTACGCATATACACATAAAAAAGTCCAGTGATTGGAATGGTTCAGCTGATTGATACTGTATATATACGATGATGCCGTTGCCGAAACTGCAGGGCTTGAAGGGGACAGGATAGAGCTGACAGAGGACGAAATGAACGAGTTGAACACAACCCTGAACCGTCTGCTTGACAGCTTGGACGAACAGCCGGAGGTCAGCGTGACCTACTTCGTCCCCGATGAAAAGAAGTCGGGAGGCAGATATGTGGATAAAATTGGCGGGGTACGGATATTTGACAGCTATTCTCAGGAACTTGTCTTTATGGATAAGTCCAGGATAAACATTCAGGATATAATAACAATTATGATCTGCTAACTTTCTGGGAGTGTATATGAAGATATTTATTGATGCGGACGGCTGTCCGGTAGTTGACATTGCCGTCAGAACAGCAAAGAGATACGGACTTGAATGTACAATAATATGCGATACAGCCCACTCTATCCAGCACGAAGGCGCGGACACTATCATAGTTGACAAGGGCGCGGACAGTGCTGATTACCGACTTGTCAACCTTGTAAGTGTCGGAGATATCGCCATTACCCAGGACTACGGACTTGCTGCTATGTGCCTTAGCAAGAAGGCCGTAGTTCTCAATCAGGACGGCAAACGATACAGCGAGGATAACATTTCGGGACTGCTTGAATTCCGTGCGGTTTCGGCTAAGATACGCAGAAGCGGTGGACGCACAAAGGGAATGCCCAAACGAACCGTTCAGCAGGATAAGGAATTTGAGAAGGCTCTGACTGAGCTGATAGGAGAAGGAATATGAAGATACTGAATTTACACGGCTTTCTCGGAATTGCCGACAACAAGAATTACAAGGCATTGTGCAATATTATTTCTCCTGAGAATATAATATCTCCGCAGCTAAAATACAAAGAGACTTCGCCGTCAGCGCTCCTTGAACAGCTTTCGGATATGGTCGATACCGACGATTTTATATTTGTCGGACAGAGCCTCGGCTGCTGGTATGCTGACAAGCTGAGCCGTAAATTCAAGCGCCCGTGCATACTTACAAATCCATGCTATTATCCCCATGAGCTGGAGCTTATCACAGGTTCGGACATTCCTGCTGAGTATGTGGAGCAGTACCGTGAAATGTCTGTCAGCACACAGAATGAACGTGCATATACCCTGTGCAGTGACGCTGATACCGTTCTTCCCGACAACTATCAAAACTGCAAAAAGCTGTCGGAGCAGGTCGTAAGAGTTCACGGCAGTCACAGCACTATTGAAAATGTGGGCGAGCATATATCCGAGCTGCTGACACAGATACAGAACGACCGTCTGCTGCTGTTTTTAGGCAGAGGCTCGGCGTTTGCAGATGAGCATAATTCCGCGTTTTTTGTCGAGGACAATTAACTCGTTCTCATTGACTGCCCTGCGACTTCATACCAGAAGGTCAAGAAAATGAACTGGGAGCAGTACGACAATATCTATATCCTTGTCACTCACACTCACGGCGACCACAGCGGCGGTATCGGAACGATGCTGCAATACATTTGGTTTGCAAGCTATATGAAGAAAAAAGTGACTATCGTTGCACCGTCAGCGGAGGTCAAAGACGACTTGCTCCTTCTGCTTATGAGGATAGAGGGCTGCGAACAGGAGTGGTTCGACATTGTTACAGCTGATAAACTGAATAGGAAGTGGCTTGCCGCATCTGTGCCGACTACGCACGTTAAGCCCTTGGAGAGTAAATGCTTTGGCTATCACCTGATTATTCACGGAAATAACGTAGTTTATACGGGTGATGAACTCATCGAATTACATATATAAGAGTTCTTATGAAATAACTATTGACATCGATTTCGATTTATCATATAATAGTTTATGTTGTATTTTTTGTAGCAAACAAAAAACTATAATTGTAGAAAATATGAAACTAATCAAACGCATCACTTCAACTATGCTGTCGATGACGATCATCGCCGGCGCAGCCGACGCAGACATTCCGGCTAAGATGACAACTTCCGCAGCAGAGCCGACAAATTCAGTATTATTGCGTGATGCTGTTATTTCAGAAATTTGGAAACGTATCGCTGATAGAGAGGTACAGTCGATGGAACAGTACAGGAATAGTTATATTCGAAAAAACTACGCTGTATCAGCACAGCCCAATTACCGGACTATTCACTAAAATATTTGAATCGCTTACAAGTGCGAGGAGTGTGAATATTTACATATAATTATTTATACTATGGAGGTATTTATGAGTGGGTATACAGTAAGCGAAATACATGATATAGTTGAACATCAGAGAAAGTATTTCAGAAGCGGTGAAACACTCAGCATAGATTTCAGGATAAGACAACTGAAAAAACTGAAGAAAATGATCGTACAGAATGAAGCTGAAATGATAAAGGCGTTGAATGTGGACCTTGGGCGTCATGAAACAGAATCATATATTTGTGATGTCGGAAGTATTATACTTGAGATCAACGAAATACTTCATGGTCTGAAAAAATGGGCAAAACCAGAAACACATTTCAGTGGTCTTGCTTGCTTTCCAAGTTTGTTTACCAAGGTCTATAAGATGCCGTATGGTGTTTCACTTATCATATCTCCGTTTAACTTCCCGTTTTTACTTTCACTTGGTGTACTGGCTGCGAGCATTGCCGGAGGAAACACATCAATAATTAAAGCAAGTTCAAAATCTGTTGCGTGCACAGAATTACTGGAAAAAATGGTCTCACAGACATTCCCTGAGAAATATGTCAAGGTCATCGGCGGTGGTCATGATGTTGCAGATATTTGTCTTGACGAACGTGTGGATAAAATATTCTATACAGGCTCAACTAAAGTAGGCGTTCATGTACTGAACAAGGCTTCAAAAAATCTTACTCCTGTTGCACTGGAGCTTGGCGGAGAAAACGGAAACTGGTGTATAATAAGAAAGGATGCGGATCTTAAGGATGCTGCAAGAAAAATTGCGTTTTTCAAAATGCTTAACAGCGGGCAAGTGTGCATTAATATTAATCAGGTAGCTGTTGAGGAAGAGGCGGCAGATAAATTTGTCAGTGAATTGAAAAAAGCTTTTATTTCGCAAATTGGAGATGCAATCTCCAATGATGAATATCCGAAGCTTATAAACAGGAATGCATATGAAAAATGCGCTCTTGAAGTCGATGAATACAGAGACAGAGTTGTATTTGGTGGAAATGGAGATCCTGAGACGAACAAATATGCTCCTACAATCATATATCCGGTAAATATCGATGATGATATCATTAAGCATGAGCTGTTCAATCCTATTCTTCCCATTTTGAAATTTAATAACGTTGAAAACCTGCTTGAAACAATTTCAGAAAGAGAACATGGTCTGGCATTATATGTTTTTACAAAGAATATACGCTGGGCAAAAAAAGTTATGTCTACGCAGCAGTTTGGTGGAGGATGTATCAACGAGGTGTGTTTGCATCTTATGACCAAAGGAGTTCCGTTCAACGGAACCGGCCATTCAGGAATGGGCGCTTATCATGGTGAATGGGGCTTCAGGGAGTTTACACATCCTACAACGGTTCTGATAGGTTCAAATAAATTCAATATGCCTCTTCGTGAGCATCCGTACAGCAATAATATAAAAATGCGATTATTGAAGTTCTTTGAGAAATGAAATTATTACAGAATGAATGGAAATATCAGAATAAGCGTATGTACTGAAACAGTACATACGCTGTTTTTTACGTTGAAATCTTTACATTAGTGTTCGTGATAAAAATTATTCTTTTGTTACATATTCAACTTCCGTATTATCATTCGAGCGTTAGATCATTAAGGTCAGCTTCAGTAAGGAAATAATTGATATGCTTCATTATTGCTTCAACGTCTTCCGCAGGCCACAGTTTCAAGCTGCAATGAACGTTGAATTCGACAGTCTGAGGGTAGTACAATACAAACAGCGCGAGCAGAATTCCGTACTGAGTATCTACCTTCGGGGTAAAAACGGACATTTTGAATTTGCTTAGCATTTTTTCAGTGTTGTTCATTTCGGTAAAGTTTTCGTAAGATACACCAAACTGTCCTTCTGCAAGTGATCTTGTGATTTCGTAAGGGATATAAGCATCGTGGTCGTTGGCATCGTATATTGCAGAGCTGACTTTTTTTATTAGTTCGCCTGCATTGGTACACCCTTCAAGGTTTGTTCTTGTTGGAAGAACTTTAACAAATGGTCCTAATGTGTCCTTGTAGCGTTTGTCATTTCTGCCCGCAGATGTATAATGAACCTGAATGTCTTTTTTGTCGTAAACTTTATATATAGCATAATAATAAGCCGCAATCGAGAGTGTAAAGGCGGATACTCTGAATTCCTTTGCCTTTTTTTCAAGCTGTGCTTTATCGACGGAAAGGTGGAAGAGTTGATCTGATGTTTTATTCGGAATATCCGTTACAGGACTGAGCTTGACAGGCTTGTAATCCTTCATGATCTCTTTCCAGTATTTTATAAGTTCCGCACTGTGATCAAGTTCATAGCTTTCACACTCAGAGTAATACTGGAGCAGGGAAGACGGCTTTGAACGTTTCCACAGGACTTTGGGAGTTATATAGTTTTTGAGCAGGGCTGTACCGGCTGTGACAAGCGACTGTCCGTCAAAATTCATATGATCTACACTGAAAAGCATAATATGATCAGTCTCAGAAAGATCGTAGATGATGACTTTGACAGGAATGCTGCTGAAAATTGGTATCTCTGTCATAAGTTCATTTTTTATCATTTCGTGAACTCTTTCGAGCTTTTCATCGGTGCTTGCTCCGGGCACTTCTTCACGGCGAAGTTTGAAATCAACACTGTCTATAAGTCTGACCTTTATTCCATCTTCCTGATCAAGAACCATCATTCGCAGTGCTTCGTTGTCCTCAATGAGTTTTTGAACCGAAAGCTCCATTTTATTATAGTCTAATCTGTTTTCGATCCGAAGTGCAAAATATACCTGATCATAGCCGTTTTCAGGTGTTCTTAGCTCCATAAGCGCCTTGCAGATCGAAGGCGTGTGAAAAATGCTGTTACCATTTTTATCTGTGTAGAATTCGTAGTTGTTATTCATAGTTACCTCCGTTAGCATAATATAACAGGTATTATTATACAATGAATGTAAATGAAAGTCAAGATAAAGCAATCTTTTTAAAATAAACCGCTATAATAGACATTTTTCTGCTGTTAGTCTAAACTTACTGATGCAAATAATTTTGTTTATGATGATGCAGAGAAGATAAATAATTGTGATGTTTTTAAGAATTTTTTTATAGAAAAAGACGATTTGTTTTTTCAGCTATTGACTTACATAAGAGTTTTTTATATAATCATTACTGTGTGTTTGTATATGATAACAAATTGCAGTTTTCTGCAATATTTATTATGAACCGTTGTTAGCACAGTCAAACATAGATAAGCGTTTACGCTTGAACGACTTCATTTTTTTAAGAAAGGAATGTAATATATGAAAAAAATTGCTGTTATTGGAATGAGTTCCCGTCTGCCTGATGCTGATGATCTTGAACAGCTGCACTGCAATCTTCTCCAGAAGAAGGTGAGTATGCACAAGGTGAGCAACGAGAGAAACTCTCTGTTCAGGGTGTATGGAACTGAGAATGGAAAGATCAGTCAATTGAAGGATATAGATTTGTTTGATAATCATTTCTTTGGCATATCAAATAAAGAAGCGAAGGCTATGTCACCTGAAATGCGTCTTTCCTTGGAAAATGCCGCAATGGCGATAATGGATGCCGGCTATTCTCTTGAATCTTTAAAGGGCACTGACTGCGGCGTTATAACTGTCCAGTCTGACAGTTCATACAGATCGACGCTAAAGGATAGAGATGCATTTTCCTTTATTGGCGGAATTCCGGCAATGACCTGCGGAAATATCGCATATTATCTTGATCTTAGAGGACCTAATATATCGCTTGCAAGTACTTGTTCATCTTCACTCCTTGCTTTGTATGAAGCTGCCGTGAAACTTTCAGCAAATGAAGCTGATCTTATGCTTGTCGGCGGCTCTGAGCTTTCGCTTCTTGGAAATGACGAAATTAAGGAGATAAACTCCGTCGGTATTATTTCTAAAAGCGGCAATTGCCTTCCTTTTGATGAAAATGCTGATGGTACGCTTCCGGGAGAGGGAACTGCATTTGTTCTTTTGAAGAGATATGAGGACGCAGTCAAGGATAACGATCATATATATGGAACTATTCTTTCGGGGGCTGTAAATGGCAATGGAAACCGAAGCGGAAATCCCACAGCTCCAAGTGCTGAGGCACAGGCTGAGGTCATAAGCAAAGCATGGAAAAATGCTGGTGTAACTTCCGCAGACATCACAGATATTGAGGCACACGGAACTGCAACAAAGGTCGGTGACCCGATCGAGATCAGCGCTTTGAACAAGTGCGTCAGCGATGGGGATATACATATCAGTGCGCTGAAATCCAATATCGGACACTTAGGAAATATGTCCGGAATAGCTTCGCTGGTCAAGGTGCTTTGCGGCTTTAAGTACAATACAGCTTATCCTGTTGCAGGTTTAAAAAAGGTTAATAGCGATCTTCAGCTTTCATCTTCCTTATCGCTGCTTTCTGAACCTTATTACTATCCGGAAGGAAAGCGACGCATCTGCGGCATAAGTTCATTTGGTTTTAATGGAACCAACGTGCATATTGTCGTTGAGAATAATATCGATAAAGCTGAGACAAGTCAGGCTGATGAAGCTGGTATTCTTGTGCTAAGTGTTAAATCACCCAATTCATACAGGCGCTATGCTGATAGTATTTATCAAGCTTTGGCATTCTCTGATAGCTCTGTTGATGATATTGCTTATACGTTAAACTGCTGCCGTGATACATATGAATACAGAACTGCTGTCTCATATAGAAATAAAAAAGACCTTTTAAACAAGCTCGCAGCGAGCAGTATTGATAAAAAGCCAGAGCATAAAAGGTTTTGTTTGACGATCGTTAAAAGCAGTGATGATATAACAAAAGAGAAACTGCTCGGCGATGCAGGCAAACTTAAACAGCTTTGCGTTCTTGGTATTGAGTTTGATGAGTTTTTACTCGACGGTTACGGTGCAGCCGTAGCTGAACTTGCAGATGATCTTTCACGCTTAGATGATGTATATAACAGCCTGACATCTGATGCTTATGATAATGAGATCGCTGATAATAATTTGAATGCCGAAGATATTATCGTTTCTCTTGGAGCATCATTTAACGGCATTGATATAGGAACAGAATACGGTATTTATGAAGCAGCTGCTGCGTGGATAAGAAACGGCGGGGATATTGATCTTCAGCTGCTTTACAAGGATAAAAACGTGAGAAGAGTTCCGGTTCCCTGCGACATATTTGACAGGCAGAAGCTCTGGGGTGAAATAACAGATCATACCGGAAATGCAGAACCGGTATATGCTGATAAACCTGCTGTTTCTGAGGAGAAAGAAATCGCCGGATATGTGAAAACAAGTGAAACTGAAAATAAGAGATCATCATTAAATCATAGAGATATTCTTCTTAATGCGTGGCGTAAGGCTTTAGGCGATGACAGCCTTGGTGAAAATGATTCACTTTTTGATTTTGGCGCAAACTCTATGAGTATGCTCAGCGTTTTGAGTGAGTTGAAAACTGAATACGGAATTGATCTCAGTGTTGAGGACATATATGAATATGAAACTGTAGGAGAACAGGCTGAATACCTTGACAGCATCTCATCAGATGTACTGACCATCCCTTCACAGCCCGAAAAATCAGCTGTTATCAGTGATGCTGCGGAAGAAAATAAGTGCAGTATTAAAGAGATCCTTTTAAAGCTTTGGAGAGATGCTCTGGGTGATGAGGCTATCTCCGAAAATGATTCTGTATTCGATTTCGGCGCAAATTCTATGTCTGCTATGACTGTTATTGCCGAACTTAAAGACAGATGCGGCGCAGACCTGAGTGTTGAGGACATATATGAATATGAAACTATCAGAGAACAGTCTGATTATCTCGGAGGTGCAGCCTGATGTCTGATGATATCAAACGAACGGTTCTTATCACGGGAAGTGTGAGGGGAATAGGTGAAGCAGCTGCAATTGCATTTGCTGAGAAGGGCTATAACGTAGCGGTTAACTGCCGGAATAAAGCCAGACTTGCCGCTGCTGAGAAAGTTGCAGAAAGATGCAGGAAATTCGGTGTCGAAGCAGAGTGTTTTGCTGCGGATGTTTCTTTGTATGAGGAGTGCAGCACAATGGTCGATGCTGTTGTAAAACGCTTTGGAACGGTCGATGTGCTTGTGAATAATGCCGGTATATATGTACTGGATATGCTCAGCAGTGCTTCACCTGATGATTTTCGCAGAATGGTGGCTGTTAATCAGGAGTCTGTGTTTTATATGATGAAGCTTTGCAGTAAATATATGATGAAGAACAAGTTCGGAAGAATAATCAATATTACTTCATCTGCGGGACTTTATGGAGCAATGGGGTTATTTTCATACAGTGCAGCTAAGGGGGCGGTTGCTGCAATGACGAGATCTGCCGCAAAGGAACTTGCTTCGAGAAAAATTACTGTTAACGCTATCGCTCCCGGAATGGTCAGAACAGATATGTCAGCAGAGTATACAGATGAACAGAAAAAAATGTTTCTGAGAAACGTTGGTATGCACAGATTTGCTGAACCTGAGGAGATAGCTGCCGCAGCTGTATTTCTGGCATCTGAAAAGGCAGCTTATATAACCGGTGAGATACTGGAAATAAACGGCAGTCTTGCAAGGTAGCTGTGTCAGAGGAGCAATAATGTCAAGACCTTTTATTGAGATCAGTGGAGTTTCAAAGCACTGCGGCACAGTAAAAAATAAAAAGACTTGATATGATACAAATAATGAAAGGAATTGATCGGTTTGAGTAAGATCAAATTATTCTGCTTTGCAAATGCAGGCGGATCTGTAATGTGTTTCAATCAATTAAAGCAGAAGATCAGCTCTGAATATGAAGTGGTACTTATGGAGCTTCCGGGAAGAGGGCTTCGTGCAAAGGAAAAGCCGTATTCTGATATGGAGGAGCTTATCGAGGATATATACAAAAAAGTTTGCGAGATAAAAGGAAATTCGGATTTTGCTTTTTTTGGCCACAGCTTCGGTGTATTGATACTTTTTGAATTGTGCAAGCGTATAGCTGCTGACGGAGGAAAAGATCCGGAATTCATTTTTGTTCTCGGAAACCGTCCTCCATGCCTGCCTGCGGAGCATTATTACGGTCATCTCAGTGATGATGAATTTATGGATGATCTCATCAGCTTCGGAGGTATAAATGAAATACTCGCTCAGAACCGTGATGCAATGAGATATTTCCTTGGTATCATAAGGTCGGATTTCAACATTATTGAAAAATTTGACTGCCGGAAGCCTGATGCGCCGTTTGACTTTGATATATATGCATTCGGCGGTATGGATGATAATACCTTTACCCGTGATCTTATATATGAATGGAAGAATTACACTGCAAAAAAGTGTTCTGTTGAGCTTTATGAAGGAGATCATTTCTTCATTGATCAAAACAGTGATAAAATAGCAGCTGTCATCAACAAGGCAGCTTCTGAAAAGAGAGGATAAGTTATGAACGGAAATAAATGGTTCGCACATTGCGCAGAACATGAAAACGCTTTAAATGTCATATGCTTTGGTTATGCCGGAGCGAGCGCATCGTACTTTACTCCTTGGGCAAAGCATATCCCGGAGGGCTATTCGCTTTTGCCTGTGCTTCTTCCGCAGAGAGAAACAAGATCAAAGGAGAAAATGCCGAATTCGCTGACAGCTCTTGCTGAGACTTTTGCGGCTGAAAACGAGGAGCTCCTCACTAAACCTGTTGTGTTCTTCGGACACTGCACCGGTGCTGTTATCGCATACGAGGCTGCAAAGTTTATGGAGAAAAACTATGGGACATCACCGCTTTGCATAGTGGCATCAAGCTCTCCTTCACCGGCATTCACTCTTCTCAAAGATGATATAAGCCGGTTCACAAATGAGGAGTTTGCCGGAAAACTTGCCGAAATGGGCATAATCGACAAAGCTATGGCTGCAAATCCGGTGTTCCTGAACTATTATATGCCGATAATCAGAACGGATTTTGATATGCACAATAAGTATTCATCAGGTGATGACGTGAAGATCAGCTGCCCTGTTATATGTACATACGGCAGTGAAGATGAGCTTATCTCAAAGGAACAGATCGAAGACTGGAAAAGGTTTACTTCCGGAAGTATTGAGCTCAGGACTTTTGCCGGCAAGCATTTCTATCTTGATGATCAGCTCGGTAATTATCTGAAATTCATTTTCGATGAAAAACTTGCTGCGCTTAATGAAAAATAATGATAGGAGAATTCTATGATCAATAATTTCGTTGAACTATATGAAAACACTGTGAAAAACTGCCCGGACCGGACTGCGTTCAGGTTTAAGGAGGATACGCTTTCGTTTGCGGAGCTGAGCAGAAAAGTCGATGCAGTCTGCGGCTATGTTCAGCACTATTGCAAGTCCGGCAGCTGTGTTGGTATCTATATGTACAGATGCCTTGAGCTGCCTGCTGTTATTCTTGGCATTCTCAAGGCTGGTATGACATACGTTCCGCTCGATCCGGAATACCCGGAAAAAAGGATAGAGTATATCATCTCAGATTCGGGAACAGATTTTATCATCTGTGATAAGCCCAATGCAGGCAAATTGAATGGGATAAGAACTGAGTGCGCTGAAAATATCATTGCAGAAAATAAATATGAAGCACTTCCGGTCAATGCTGCTGAACTTGATGATAAAACTGCATTTATACTCTATACGTCAGGTTCTTCCGGAAATCCCAAGGGCATAAGACTTTCCCACAAGGGACATTGTCATCTTGTTCTGGAGATAATCAGATACTTTGGACTCACGCAGAGCGACAGATTTATCTTTAAGACCTCCATCTGCTATATCCCGAGCAGCTATGAGTTGTTTATGCCGCTTTATCTCGGTGCAGAAAACATTATTGCTGAATCGGGAACACAGGGAGATGCAGATCATATTATTGATATTTTCAATAAAGAGCATATTACATTTACCGTTTTTGTTCCGAGTATGCTTCAGGCATTTCTGAAAAGATGCGAAACAAGAGGAAAATTCTTCCCTGATCTCAGAAAGATAGCCTGCGCCGGCGAACCGTTGTATCAGAGCACGGCTAACGATGCAAAAAAGTTTATGAACGGTGATATCTACAATTGCTATGGTATGACTGAAACTGCCGGAGCCATTGCGGCATACTGCTGCAAAGCAGGAGAGGACTGCATCTATGCTCCTATGGGAAAAATGTTCGGCAATGTTGATTACTGCATACTTGACGATGAGATGAGACCAACCAATGAAGGTGTCCTTTATGTTAATGCCGATAACATTATGACCTCTTATCACAACCTTGAACAGCTGAATAAAGAGAGATACATCGATATAGAGATAAACGGTGTGAAAAAGAAGCTCTTTACTACTCTTGACAGGATCAGAACAGACGGCGAGCATATGGAGTATGTAGGAAGAGAAGACACTATGGTAAAAGTGAGAGGGCTTCGCATTGAGATAGGAGAGATCGAAACGCGTCTTCAGAATTGCCGCTATATTTCTGAGGCTGTTGTAGTTACGGACAATGAAAGACTAACAGCTTATGTGGTCAAGAGCGATGAAGCCGCCGGAATTCCGCAGAATGTACTTGTTTCCGAGACAAAAAAGGAAATGAGCAGCTATGTTCAGGAATATATGATCCCCTCTATATGGAAGCTCATTGGCAAGATACCGCGCCTTCCTAACGGCAAGATCAACAGAAAGCTCCTGAGTGATATTGCTGAGATACAGATGACAGAAATACAGGCTTGTGAAGATATTACAGGAAGCAAAACAGAAGCAGAAATAGCCGAAATATGGAAAAAAGAGCTCGGTCTCCAGTCAGTGTCCTGTGAAAGCTCTTTCTTTGAGCTCGGAGGAGTATCACTTCAGGTCATCAATATGCTTGACAGGATACAGCGCAGATATGGCATACAGATCGGCTTCACCGAGTTTATGAAGGATCCTACCATACGTTTTATTGCAGATAAAGTCGATGGTTCTGAGAATAAAGGCTGTGAAGAGAGCGGATTTGTTCCTGTAAGCACGGATAATGAGGAACGCTTCGGGCTTACTGATCTTCAGCAGTCATATTATCTTGGAAGAAAAGAAGGTTTTATGCTCAGCGATGTGGTAACTCACAGCTGTGCTGAACTCAAAGTCGATAGTTTTGATGAGGATAAGATCATTTCCATTATCAATAAAATGACGGAAAAGCATTCGATGCTCCGCTGCCGTTTTGATGATGCGGAACATCAGCATTTCAGAAAGAGCATTGATGCTCCGGTATTTATTGAAAAGCTGTCTACGGAAAATGACAATGAAGCATATATATCCGAGCGCTTCAATGAGATAAACCAGCTCGTCCTTGATCCTGAAAAAGATGTTATGTTCAGAGCATATGCATTTGTTTCAGCTGACGGTTCAGCTTATATAGTGTTCTATTTCGATAATATGATACTTGACGGGCGCAGTACAGCTTCATTTATCAATGAATTCTCATCTGAATGGGCTGGTGTTCCTGCCGAAGAAGGCGGCTTTATATACAGCTTTGCGGATCATATCGAGAACATAAAGCGTGTGCGTTCATCTGAAAAATATGCTAAAGACAGAGAATTCTGGCTTGAACGCATAGCTTCGCTTCCGGAACCTGTAAAGCTGCCCCTTGATAATCAGCCGGAGCTTATCGAAAAGGCTGTGCCGGTGTGCTACAATTACGGTATATCTGATGAGCTGTGGAACAAAGTCGGAATTATAGCAAGAAAAAACGGACTTTCGGAATTTTCTGTAATACTTACGGCACTTATAAGAGCACTTGGACGTGTAAACTACGGAAGCAGATTTCTGCTTAGTATACCTGAGTATATCAGACCGTCGGCTCCAAAGGATTTCGACAGGATGCTCGGCGAATTCTCAGACTTTATGATATTTGACTGTGAGAATGTGCAGGAGGATCTCCTTACATCAGCAAAGAAAAATCAGGAGCAGCTCTGGGAGCTTAAAGAACATAACAGCTTTGGCGGTACAGAGATACTGCGTGAGATATGCAGAGCAAGCGGCGACCTTTTCAGCGGAGTTATTCCGGTTGTATTCACGTCTATGCTTGAAGCTGATATTGCGTCTTACAGCGGAGTCAGACTTCTCCGCACACAGTCGCATACATCTCAGGTGCAGCTCGAGATCGTTCTCAGCAGATATAACGGCAGGATAAATCTCTGCTTTACAACGCTTGAGGGACTTGTCTCAGAGAGTACAGCTGCATCGGTTTACGGCATCGTTTCAAATATCCTTGCTGATATAGCTGAAAGCGGCAATATGCTGTCGGATATGTATGATGTTCTTCCGGAAACAGACAAGAGGATAATCGGCACAGCGGCTCTTGAGAATAAGGAACTGGAGTATTCAACTGTCAGAGAAATGCTTCTTGAGTCATTTGAGAAACACGGCAGTAATACAGCGTTAGTATACAGAGGAAAAGAGTATACATACGATGAACTGCGCAGTCTTGCTGATAAAGCGGCAGCTTTCATTAATGAAAAAGCTGACGGCGAGATCGCAGCGGTACTTATGGATAATTCTGTTGAGCGTATCGCAGCAATCATCGGAGTCGTTCTTTCAGGCAAGGTGTATATGCCGCTTGAATATGAGTATCCTGCTGAAAGAGTAAAACTCTGTCTCGATAATGCCGGCGTCAGAACGCTCATCACCGATGCAGCACGAGCATCTGAATTCAGCAGTTATAACACTTACACATGGAATGACATCGAAAGCGGCGGCACAGCTTATGATGGAAAATACAGCAGCAATGAGCTTTTCACTGTCATTCATACATCAGGCTCGACCGGTGTTCCTAAGGCTGTAATGGTAAAGAATGCAGGAGTTGTAAACTGTATAGCCTACACGAATGAGAGATTTGGAGTTAATAAGAATGACAGGGCGATAGCGCTTACAAATGTATCGCATGACCTTTCATTGTATGATATATTTGGTATGCTTACAGCCGGCGGCTGCATCGTTATCCCTGATGCTGACAAGCGCCGTGATCCGATCCATTGGAAGGATATCGCTGAAAGGTTTGGCGTAACTGTATGGAATTCTGTTCCGGCATTTATGGAAATGTTCACAAGAACTCTCATTGACTGCGGAAGCCGCCTTCCGAATTCATTAAGACTTGTATTCCTTGGCGGAGACTTCATTTCTCCTTCAAATATACAGAATATCTTTGACTTGTCAGACGGTATCAGGACGGTCAGTGTAGGAGGACCAACTGAGACAACTATGTGGAATATCTGCCACGAGATAACTTCTGAGGATTTACAGAAGGGCTATATCCCTTACGGCAGGCAGATTGCCAACTGCAAATACCGCATACTGAATGAAGCTCATCAGGAAATGTGTGCAGGGGTTGCCGGACTTATGTTCTGCGAAGGCATATCACTTTCCGAGGGATACCTGAATGCTCCCGAAGAAACTGCCAAAAGATTTGTATTATCGCACAGCGGCGAAAGAATGTATGATACAGGGGATCTGGGATGCTGGCTTGAAAACGGTGAGATTAGGATATTCGGACGTGCAGATAATCAGGTGAAGATACTTGGAAAGCGTATAGAGATCCCTGAGATCGAAAAGTCTCTTACAGGGCTCGGCGGGATTGAAGAGGTCGTTGTATGCGCTGATACCGCTGCGAACAGGATATATGCTTTTTATAAGGCTGAGAGTGAGGTAGATGAAGATAATGTCAGGGCACTTGCAGGTGAGATCCTGCCTTCATATATGATCCCGAACAGCTTCTGCAGAGTGAATTCTTTCCCTCTTTCCTACAACGGAAAGGTCAGCCGTAAAGAGCTTATTTCTCGTATTTCTGCTGAAAACACGGTGACAAATGCAGATCACAGCCGGATGAGTTTATGGGAAAAGAGAGTATATGATGTCATTCAGGAAATGGTGCCGATACCTGGTGTTAAGGCAGAGGACAACCTGTTTATGGCAGGCGTCAATTCTCTCACATCTGTAATGCTTGTGAACAGACTTCACAGCCTTTACGGTATAAGCATACCCGTGAGTGAGTTCTTCAATGAACCGACTATCGCTGCAACTGCTAAAAAGCTATCTTGTTCAAGATCCGAGGTCATCGACTTTGAAATAGACAAGAGCAAAAAATGGGATAACTTCCCGTTAAGCGAACTTCAGCAGGCTTATGTCGTAGGACGCGATCCCGACACAGAGCTTGGAAGTGTACCTACCCATTTTTACGCTGAGCTGCTTTTTGACAATTACTACCATGAACGCCTTTACCGCACATTCTATACTATTGTTAACAGACACGATGTTTTCCGCTGCATTATAAGGCAGAATGGCACTCAGCAATTTGTTGATGAGGAGCTTATACCTGATATTCCGCTCAGAGACCTCAGCTATCTCAATGAAGCCGAACGTGAAAAAATAATCCACAGGATACGCTATGAAATGGCTCATAGCGTGCTTGATCCTGAGGAGTATCCGCTGTTCAGGCTGTGCGTCAGCAAAATCAGCAAAACAAGTGCGATAGTGCATATGTATTTTGATACTCTCATTGCTGACGGCTGGAGCGCAAATGTACTTGCAGATGAGATAGACAGACTGTATTCGGATCCTGATGCCGAGCTGAAACCGTTAGGTGTTGATTTCCGGGATTATGTTCTGTATAAGCAGGCTCTTGAGAAAACCGAGAAGTTCAGTGCTGACAGACAGTACTGGATCGACCGTATTGATGATTTCCCTGAGGCAGCATCGCTTCCGCTGTTATGTGATCCTAAATCTATCAAGCACGTTACCTGCGATCAGAAAGAGGCAAAGCTGACAAAGCCTGAATGGACTGCTCTTGAAGAAAAAGCTAAGAAGTATGGTACAAGTCTGTTCTCGGTTATCTTCACTTCATTCTGCAGTGTTATAATACGCTGGAACCGCGAGCAGAAGCTGCTTATATGTATGCCGACATTCGACAGACCGATGTTCCATCCGGATATCAAGAATATGGTCGGTGAGTGTTCATCGTTCTATCCGTTCACATACAGCAATTTGGAAGACAGAACGTTTCTTGAAGCCGTAAAGGATACCGACGCTCAGATAAGAGAGCTTGACGGACACAATTACTTTATGGGTATGAATATAGTTCATGAAATATTCAAGCGCAGGGGTACGAGCGGTTCAGCGATGATGCCTATCGTATTCTCATCGCTCCTGAATTATCAGCAGGAGGAACGTAAGAACTATAAGACCGTATATTCTTCTACACACACTACACAGGTGTGGATAGATATTGATACGCAGTTCTGCGGTGATGAGATACAGTTCAACTGGAACTATGTAGTTGAGCTTATTGACGGCGAAATGCTTGAAAAGATGACTCAGCTCCAGATGGAGATACTGAGAAAGGCAGCTTATGATGACGACTTCTGGAACGAAAGATACAGTGTACCGCTTCCGGAAAGCGATAAGAAGCTGATTTCGGAAGCCAACGGTGAAAACAAAGCTCTTACATTCAAAGGCTTTTCTGAGATACTTGAGGAATCTTTCAGAAAGAATTCTTCAAGAGACTTTATTATCACAGACGACAGGACATACAAGTATGCTGATGCGGAGAAGCGTGTGAAACAGCTTGCTGCTGAAATGGTCAGCAGAGGAGTAAAGCCCGGTGACTGTGTAGCAGTATATATGCCCAAGTCGGAGGAGCAGCTTTTTGCAATTATGGCAGCTGTATATGCCGGAGCCTTCTATGCACCTATAGAATACGGATATCCTGTTGAGACGGTTGCAAAGTGTGCCGGAAACTGTTCTTCAAGGATAATATGTACTGATCCTTCAAAGGCATCAGAGCTTGAAGAAAAGGGACTGAATGTTTTCGTGCCGGCAGAGATTGGATATATATCCGAGCTTACTGACATTTCTCCGGTCGTTCAGGACGAAGAAGCACTCTTTGCTGTTATCCACACTTCCGGTTCAACCGGTATTCCAAAGGCTGTAATGGTCGGACAGAACGGACTTCTCAATGCATTGAGATTTACTAACAGAAGATTTGGGATAACAGGCAGTGACTGTACTATAAATGTTACAAATACTGCGCATGATATGTCTATCTATGATTTATGGGGTATGATACTTGCGGGAGGCAGAGTAGCTGTACCTGATGAGAAACACTCCAAAGATCCGGAGAAATGGTATGCTCTTATTGAGAAAGCAGGCGTAACGATCTGGAATTCAGTTCCTGCTATACTTGAAATGCTTCTTGCATGGAGCGGAGAGAAGCAGGAAATCAGAACTGTCAGACTTGTTATTTCAGGCGGAGATTTCCTCAGTCCGGAGCTTTCACGAAATGTTCTCGATAAGATGTCAGAGCCTGTACTTGTAAATGTCGGCGGTCCGACAGAGACAACGCTCTGGAATATCTATCATATTGTCACTGAAGAAGATATAGCATCTGGTTTGATACCCTATGGTAAACCCATTGACAACACACGGTACTATATCCTGAACGAAAAGAATGAAATGGCACCTGTTAGAGTAGTCGGAACTATGCATTGTGCAGGAGTCGGAGTAACAAAGGGATATCTCAATGATCCTGATACTACTTCAAAGAAGTATTTTGTATTGCCTGAAACAGGTGAAAGAGTGTATAATACAGGCGATCTCGGAAAATACGATGAAAACGGTGATATCATATTCATCGGGCGCTCAGATCGTCAGGTAAAGATAAACGGAAAACGTATCGAGCTAAGCGGCATCAATGCAATGCTTCGTTCGCTTGACGGAATTCAGGGAAGCGCTGTCAAGGTTGACTCGACCGGAAAGAAGATACTCGCGTATTACGTTGCTGATGAAGAGCTTGGCGAGAAGAAGCTCCAGCAGGAACTGAAAAAGCATCTTCCGGATTATATGATACCGAAGAGCATTATCAGACTGGAGGCACTTCCGCTTACAGCCAACGGCAAAGTTGATATGAAAAAACTTCCGGAGGAAAGAATAAATAATGAGCCGGGAACTGTTATGCATACTGACAAGGAAAAGGAAAGCGGTGTAAATGAGGACATTATAATGTTCATACGCAATATCTTTGATGATCAGAATGTTACACTGAATGATAATTTCTTTATGTCGGGCGGAAACTCAATAATGCTCATTCAGCTTATAAACTATATCAATGAAAAATATGGAGTTATGCTCAATGTTGCCGATATGTTTGCTTATGAAACGATAGGAGAGATCGCCACCGAGATTTCAGCAAATATCTGATTGTATTTGTATCTACTAACAAAATAATGTTATTATCAACCTGCTATTATGTTATACTATACAAACTTTGTGAAAGCCATATGATATTTTATTGACAATTGCGGTTTAAGGTGGTATTATTTTTAATCGGGCGATAAACATTCATATTTTTTGAACTCAGCGATCCGGCATTTTTTAATGTGTCGGATCACAATATTGTGTTATAAGGTTAGCTATAACAAACATCTATAAGGAGAGGTATAATGAGTAAGGAAATGATTCGGTTTGAACACGTTTTTCGTTCTTATGGCGAGGGAGAAAATCAATTCTACGCTGTTAAGGATGTAAATTTTGAGATACTTGAGGGTGAGGTCGTCGTCATACTCGGGCAGTCTGGTGCAGGCAAGTCAACCGTTCTCAATATGATAGGCGGAATTGACAGTCCGTCCAAAGGCAAAATAATAGTAAACGGAAAGGATATAACTGACTATTACGAATCTCAGATGTCGGATTACCGTGCATATGAGATAGGCTTTGTATTCCAGTTCTATAATCTTCTGACAGGTCTTACTGCTTTTGAAAACGTAAATCTTGTCAGGGAGATAGTCAAAGAGCCTCTTGATGCAGATACGATGCTGGAAGCAGTTGGTCTGATAAAAAAGAAGAAGAAATTCCCGTCGCAGATGTCCGGCGGAGAACAGCAGCGTGTATCTATTGCAAGAGCGCTTGCAAAAAATCCTTCTATAATACTGGGAGATGAGCCGACCGGAGCGCTTGATTCGGAAACCGGCAAAAAGGTACTGCGGCTTATGTATGATGTATGCCGTGAACATAACAAAACTCTTATCCTCGTCACACATAATGCTAATATAGCTCAATGTGCGGATAAGGTCATATATATGAAGAATTCCCAGATACAGAAGATCGTTACAAACGATAGTCCGGTGCCGGTGGAGGAACTTGAATTATGATGCTGCTGAAAAAACTTCTGCGTGATTCAAAGAAAAACCTCTTTCCGATATTGTCGATAATAGTTTTATCGTTCAATGCAGTGGCGTGCTTTACAGGTATAACCAGCTCAAATTTAGGAACAGTCAGCGACAGGAAGAAGTACCACGAGGACACTGTCCTTGCTGATTACTGGATATACGGCGGATTTACCGCTGAACAGCTTGATGAGCTCAGAGAAAGTCCGTTGGTGGATAAGGCGCAGCTCAGAACTGAAATAGACACGGACACCGAGAATGGCAACCGTATATTCCTTTATGTCGAATACGAAAACGAAGTCAGCAAGCCTTATATCACTGAGGGGGAGGAATTTGCTCCTGAAAGTGATAATGGCATATGGCTCAATTCACGGTATGCTGAGGAAAACGATATCGCAGTGGGCGATGAATTCACGCTGAAATATGAGAGTATCAGTATAACCCAGAAGATACGCGGACTTATTATGAGTCCTGAGTATGAATACTACAAGGCGGAGAATGATACAGAGCCGGATTTTTCAAATATCGGCTTTGCATATATGCCGCTGAAAGCCTTCCCTGTGGAGGAATATATCCGTATAAAGAGCAGTGCTCTGAATGACGGTCAGGACATAAGCTCGCAGATGAAAATGGATCAGCTCGTTCTCACATCTGATGAGAGCGACATAAATGAGATAAGAAAACTTGCCGGCGAAAAGCTCAGCGGCTCATTTGTAAGCGTACTTTCACGCAGCGAGGTACAGGGCATCAAAATGCTTGACGACGAGATACATCAGCACGAGATGTTCGCTTACATATTCCCGGCGATATTTGTTGTCATAGCACTTATGATAATGATAACCACAATGTCCCGTATCATTAATGAATCCCGTATGCAGATAGGTGCGATGAAGGCTCTCGGCATAAAACGAGAAAAGATAATCAGACAGTATCTTGCGTTCAGTTTTCTGCTTTCTGCAATAGGCTGTGCTGCCGGACTTATCGGCGGTCCGACGCTTATCGGTTCACTTATGGGCAAGTTTATGGCGCTTACATATACTATGCCTGAATGGAGCTGCGGCTATTCTCCCAGCTTCTTCATCGTTTCAGCCGGACTTGTTGCAGTTTGTGTATTCTCAGCATATATGAGCTGCCGGAAGATAATAAATACCCCTACAAGAGATATTCTCTATCCGAGGGCACCTAAAAAGGTCAAGAAGTGCATTTTTGAAAGGCTTCCTTTCTGGGAAAAGCTGAAATTCTCATTGCAGTACAATCTCCGTGATATGTCCAGAAACAAGGTTAGGAATCTGACTGTACTTGTGGGAATAATCGGAAGTATGCTGCTTACCGCTTCGGCTCTGGGCTGTCTTGATACCCTCGATAATATGAAGCGCTGGAACTTCGACGAGCTCCAGAAGTTTGAGTATCAGCTCAATTTCAATTCTGATGTTAAACTGTCGGACAAAGAGTCGATCCGTGATGAACTTAACGGTGAACTTGTTATGAACGCCGGCATTGAGCTGAAAAAGGACAGCGACAGTAAGACTTACAACGCAAGCATCACCGTTACAGAGGGAAAAGGTCTATATAACGTGACTGATGAGGATACGAAGGTATATGAACTGAAAGACGGCGAGATAGCACTTACAAGCGTTATCGCAGAGAAAGCAGGTCTGAAAAAGGGCGACAG
The DNA here is from genome assembly GCA_902766595.1 of Ruminococcus flavefaciens. Classification (GTDB taxonomy): domain Bacteria; phylum Bacillota; class Clostridia; order Oscillospirales; family Ruminococcaceae; genus Ruminococcus; species Ruminococcus flavefaciens_U. The sequence continues at coordinate 26,551 of CACXEJ010000014.1, forward strand.
CTTCCTCTGGAAAGAGTACGGAAAAGATGAATGGATAAGCAGTACAGTCGGCAGCATAAGCAGAAGCATCGGAGTGCAGGGCATTTCTATGCTGAGATCGACCTATGAGTCAGCCGGCGGCGAGTTCAAACCGGATATGTGCGTCACTGACGAAAATGCAGAGGAACGTTCATACAGTGCGGTAAAAAGCGTTTCTTCAAAGGCTGATCTTGAAAAATCATGGGATAACGGATTGCAGATGTATTATGTTGTAATCATAGTATTCATAATAATGACGATAACCATACTCTTCATCGTTATCTACAATTCCGCAGTTCTCTCGTTCAATGAGAGACAGAAGGAGTTTGCAACGCTGAAGGTATGCGGTATCAAAAAGAGCATTCTCAGAAAGATAATGACTGCACAGAATATGTGGATGACTGCGCTTGGCTGCCTTATCGGTATGCCGTTCGGAAGGATAGTCCTGAACTATATGTTCACCTCAGGCGGAGACAGTCAGGATTTTGCGGTAAAGATATACCTCAGATCATATATCCTGAGTTTTATCTGCGTAACGCTGTTCTCATATCTTATAAATCTGTTCTTTGCAAGAACGCTCCGAAAGCTCAATATGCCTGAGTGTATGAAGGCTAATGAATAATTATTGAGGTGGTTGTGTATGAAAAAGTATTCAATGATGAATTTCCCAAAAAGTAAATTCTTTCCGCCCAAGCAGACAAATCTGAGGTGTGTCCCGGAGCTGTTTGTAATGGTATATGACTATCTTGGAAAGCTCGGTATGAAAGAAATGATAAGGATGATGAACCTGTCATTCAGTATTCCGCTTGAAGGTCCGCTTGATACTTTAAGGCTTGAAAAGAGCTTACAGGATCTTTTCAGAGATGAGCCGATACTGAGAACATATATTTCAAAGGAAAAAGGCGGATACTACCTTGTTGAAAAGGATAACTATGAATTTCATCTTCCGGTTTACGAAGTTGAAGGCAGAAACCGTATCGACAAGCTCGCAAAGGTCAAAGAAATGCTTGTTGAAGACGCAAAAAATGACCTGAGATACTTTGATCCTGATTATGAGCAGACGCAGTTCAAGCTGCTGAAACTTGATGAGAACTATCATGTTCTTATGTTTTTAGGTTCACATATCTACTACGATTTCGGTGCATTCACCTCGCTTATAAGCCGTCTGATGAGATATTACAACGGTACGGAGACACCCGGAAAACGACTTGCGACATTCGGAGATTTTATTGAGGAGGAAACTGCTTTCCTGAAAAGCCCTGCCGGTCAGAAAGAGCTGCAATACTGGAAGGATGAGTTCTCGGATTATACCCGGCACAGACTCAGAAAGGACAAGAAAAGCTCGGCTGATTGGAAGGAAGAGGATTCCATTGCGTTCTTTGAAAATGACTGGCTTGAAAGCATTGCAGCTCAGAACAAGACCAGCGTATTCAACACAATGATGCTTGCTGTTCAGATGGGATATGCAAAGGCTGTGGGCGATGCGGATTCAGCAGCGAATTATGTAATATCCAACAGGTCTGAGGAAAAATACCGGAATACCGCAGGTATGCTGATGCGTATCCTGAGCAGCAGATTAGTGATGAAGGACGATATGACTATTGCTGACCTGCAAAAGTATATGCGAAAGAAGATAGGCGAGGGTTATCTCAATCACCACGCAGCAGCAGATATGGTCTGCGACCTTCCGCTGCTCATAATCGATGAAAGTATGGGGGACATTGCAGGTGATCTTTTGTTCAACGGCAAGCCTATTGACCTGCAGGCTGATCTTAATGTTGAAGCAATTATGCAGCTCTGCCAGAAAGATACAATAATGGTAATGATAATGCCGGCAGGTGATAAAAGATCAGTTAATTTAGTTGGAAATACCAAAAAGTACGGTCACTATTATAAGTCGATAAGGGATAATATCTGTCTCGCTCTCAGATTTATGGACCGCTATCCGGACAAGACCTTCGGTGAGTTTATGAGAAGTGATGTAACGCTGGAAACAGTTGATCTTATTGAAGATCCTGAGCAGATAGAGCTTATAGCTATCTGACAGAGCAGATAATAAGAGGTGTGTGTGTATGAAAAAGTATGATATAGCAGTTATCGGAATGAGCGGAAGATTTTCCGGCGCTGACAGTCTCAGCGGCTTCCGTGAGCTCCTTAAAAATAAAAAGTGTTCGGTTTCAGAGCTGCCGGAAAAGCGTATGCAGCTTATGGGACTTGACAGCAGCAAAAAATATATGAAGTGCGGATATATCGAGGATATCGACCTTTTCGACAACGAATTCTTCGATATAACCAACAGAGAAGCTCGTCTTATGAGTCCTGAGCAGAGAATGAGCCTTGAACTTGTTGCCGAGACCATATACGATGCCGGTTACTCTCTTGAAAGCTTTCGCGGCGGGAACTGCGGCGTGTTTGTTGCAGGCGGTTCAAGCAGCTACAACAGCTTTATCCGGCGACAGAGCTCAACTTCAATAATAGGCAGCGAACCCTATATGCTCAGCGGACGCATCGGCTATATGTTTGATCTTCGCGGTGAGAATATCACATTCAATTCCGGTTGTTCATCGTCTGTTGCAGCACTGAATACAGCCTGCGAAAAGCTGCGCTGCGGAGATGTTGATCAAGCGGTAGTCGGCGGTGTTATTGCCTATGTTGAGCCTCTTGAAAGCGGCGACAATATGTATGATATACTTGGTATAATGTCTCCTGAGTATGAGCTTCACGCCTTTGACGAGAAAGCTGACGGAACTGTTATTGGTGAGGGCGGCGGATACGTCCTTCTCAAAAGACTTGAAGATGCAGAGCGTGACCGCGACCATATCTACGGAGTTATAAAGAACTGCAATGTCAACAGTGACGGCGGAAGATGCAGCAGCGTTTCTATGCCGAGCACAGATGCACAGCGTGATGTTGTTCTCAATGCGTGGAACGGCATTGATGTTTCTGAGCTGACTGAGATAGAAGGTCACGGCATTGGTGCTCTGCTTGGAGATGCAGTTGAAGCCGGCGGACTTGTTGATGCTATAAAAAAGCACGGTATATCTGATAAAAAACTGCTTCTCAGCTCGGTGAAATCCAATGTCGGTCATCTTGTCACAGCCTCCGGAATGTCCTCGTTCATCAAGGTAATGATGGGCTATGAGAACGGCGAGACTTATCCTGTTGTTGGTATGGACAACCTCAGCAGTATGATACACTTTGAAGAAACAGGCATTGAGATACTTCACGATACAAAGCGCTGGGATAAGAATGAGAAACGTATGACAGGTATAAGTTCATTCGGACTGAGCGGCTGCAATGCACATATGGTAGTTGAGAATTACCCTGTTGAAACTAAAGAGGAAAAAAGAACAGTCAGACCTTTCAAGATTTCTGCACGTTCTGAAAGCGCACTCAGGACAATGTGTGATGTTCTCGGAAAGAAGCTTGCTGAGGGCGATATCTCAATGAGCGATGCAGCGTTCACGCTCAATGCCGGACGCGATGATCATTCATTCAGGACCGTCATAAATGCGGCTGATAAGAATGAATTGTGCCGCAAACTTTCAGACAATACCGCAGTATCAGAAAAGACAGAATACAAGGTAGTATTCGCTGCCAAGAACGATGGCGGCTTATCCGGTTATGACGAGATCGCAGCAGAGTACCCGGCAATTGACCGATATCTCAGCGGTAATATCATTGACAGTGCTGTTGGCAGAAAAACTGCATTATACAGATTTATTGAGGCTATCGGTGTAAAATGCAGTACAGCACTGGTGGACAAGGTGTTCAGAGCAGCACTTGATACTGCTGAGGGAAAAGGCAATGCGGCAGAGCTTGAAAAAGCTATTTCTGAAAACCCGGTAAACAGTGATTATTCGGCATATAAGGCACAGATAGGCAAGCTTGCACAGAAGTACGGTAAGCTGCTCGTTATTGATCTTTCAGACAGTGGAAGTCTCCTTGAACTGGACGGAAATAACGGCGTTAAGGTGGTGAATGTATCTTCTGCTGAAGGTATTGCAGAGCTTATAAAGCTCTGGTACTGTTCCGGAAACGATATAAAGTGGAATGAGCTTTACCGTGATACAACTGCTGAAAGGATATCACTTCCGGGCTATGCCTTTGAGAGAAAGCCCTTCTGGTTCAGGCTGGAAGCGCCTGAGACCGAACCGGTGAAAACGATACAGACTGTTACTGTCTCACCGCTGGCTAAGATGATACTTTCATCACAGAAGCTCAAAAAGATATTCTATATGCACCGTGATAATGTCAGAGACGTTGATATCTCAAGTGCGCCCTATTCCGTACCGGCGTTCAAAAATGCCTTTTCTCCTGAGACCGGTGATATTGATGCCGACTACAAGCTCGCTATGTATCGTATGCTTGTAAACAGCGGTATAACGCCCGATGCAGTTGTTGCTGATGATGCAGGAAAAGCTGAATACCGCTATCTTCGCGGCTGGACAGACCGTGATGTATTCATTGCTGAACTTGAAAGCGCAGCTTCTTATTCCGGCAGCAGCATTGAAGCCGTAAAGAATATCGCAGAAGGCAGCCTTGCAGTTGTTTTTGATCTCGGTCACAGCAGCAGCCTTAAAGAGCAGCTTGCAGATACAGGTATCATCGTTATGGATATGTCCTCGCCTAAGGATATGGAAGATGCTCTCTCGATGTACAAGGGAACGCTTGCTGAGGAAGGAACTGGCGAGAGTACATTTGCAGCTCCGGAGATTTCAGCGGCGCATACTGATAAAGCTGATGAAATTGAGAAAACTCCTGAGCAGACAGCGGCTGAGAACTTCCTTGAAGAGGTATGGGGCAGATCGCTGGGACTTGAACAGGTCTCGCATACTGACAATTTCTTTGCTCTTGGCGGCAACTCGCTTATTATGCAGTCGATGTCAGGCGTCATCAATGAACATTTCAACAAGAGCTTTGATATATTTGAGCTTTACGACAATGAAACGATTGAGAAATTAGCTGCGGTTATACTGGCAGCGTAGTTTTCGGAGGGTGATACTATATGCAGACAGCTTCTTTGCTTGGACAGAAAAAAGAGAAAACAGTCATTGACTATATATTTGAAAATGCTGAGGAACACGGAGACAAATCCGCTGTGACAGACCGCAAGACCACGCTTTCCTATGGTATGCTTGCGGAAAAAGTTCCTGTGATTGCAGGCTATATAAGGACTATCGGTGTAAAAAAGGGCGACAGAGTTATCATCGAAGCTGTTTCCGGCTGCGATTACGTCCTTGTTTATCTTGCGTTACAGTATATCGGTGCAGTTACTGCGCCTGTCGAGCGCGGCATCAAGCCGGAACTTCTCGAATATCTTGCGGATATAACAGATGCAGGCCTGTTTATCTGTCATACTGAGCTTTCTTCAGCAAAAGTGCGCTCTAAAACGTATTCCGACATTCTCAGAAATGCTGAGAGCTGGAATGTAAGTATAGCTGCGGATACCGGTGAAAAAGATTCGCCGAGTGAGATAATATTCACAACAGGTACGACCGGAAAGCCCAAAGCCTGCTTTCACACGATAAAAAACATCAGTGCCAATACTGAGAATACCGTTTCCGGAATGAATATGCTCGGCTCGGACTGCGTACTCATTCCTCTGCCGCTCAATCATTCGTTTGGTATGAGGGTACTCAGAGCCGTATTTGAGACAGGTGCTTCTGCAGTTGTTCAGAGCGGTGCGGTATTCTTCGATGCGATAAGGAAGAGTATCGCGGATAATCACTGCACAGCTATGGTATGCGTTGCGGCAACTATGGAGTCTATACTCCGTGAAGCAGGTGATGAAGCCGTGAAGGAGGTCTTCTACGGTCTGAGATATATCGAGTTCAGTGCCGGAGCAGCTCCTGTGCATCTCCGTGAAAAGCTCGTTGAGCTCCTGCCGGATACACATATCCACAATACATGGGGCTCGTCTGAAAGCGGCGGCTGTGTATTCATAGACGTTTCCGAACGTCCGGACAAGATGACTGCTCTTGGAAAAAGCATCGGCGGAACTATACTCGAAATGTGGTCAGATGAGAAAAACGACTTTATCGACGAGTACGGTCCGGAGCATACAGGAAGGCTTGCTATATACGGCGATATGATATTCTCCGGCTACTGGAACCAGCCGGAGCTTTACAGCGATGCCGTAAGGGACGGCTGGCTCATAACAAAGGATATGGTGTGGCGCGACAAGGACGGCTATTTCTATATGCTCGGACGTGCTGACGATATCATCAATGTGGGCGGAGAAAAGGTCGCTCCCTCCGAAATCGAGGAAATAGCCCAGAACATTAGTGATATAGGCGACTGTGCCTGTGTTGGCGTAGCTGATGAGGACGGAGTGCTTGGTCAGATACCGGTGCTGTTCTATACTGAAAGAGCCGGTGCAAAGGTGGATATCGAGAGGCTGAAGGGAGAATTTGCACGAAAGGTCGGACTTATGAAGGCTCCGCGCCATTTTGTAAGGCTTGATGAGATACCGCGCAATTATATGAAGAAAAAGGACTACAAGCTGCTGAAAAATGAGATATGGAAGAAGTATGAGGTAAGAGCCTATGCAGGATAACAGCAGTAAGTGGATATTTGCCGGTAAACGTAAGGAAAACTGCCGGCACAGGATATTCTGTCTGCCCTATGCCGGTTCGGGAGCTTCGCTTTATTCTGTGTGGGACAGTTTTTTCGGTGATGACATCGAGATATGTCCGGTGCAGCTCCCCGGCAGGGAAAATCGCCGCCGTGAGCCGCTTTGCAGCGATATTCAGGAGACGGCAGGCAGTATTGCTGAGGTCATAGCAGGTATGGCAGATGTACCGTTCTCGGTGTTCGGTTACAGTATGGGCGGAGTCATAGCCTATGAGACTGTGTTGAAGCTGAAAGCAGAACACAATATCGTTCCGCAATACCTTTTTATGGGAGCATCGTCAGTGTTCAGCGACAGGACCGAGAAGATCAGCGAGCTTGATGATGAAGTACTTATAAGCTATCTTCGCTCTATATCCTTCGGAAATGTTCCTGCCGAGAACATATAGAATGCATCGGCAATTGAATGATTGAAGCCGCATATTATGAATATCATAACAGGTATGCATATACCAAATACAAATAACATATCCGAATTATTTTTCCTGCTTTCCTTAGCATTATCAACTGCAAGATACATTAGTATTCCGCAGAAAGCACCGAGAATGATCTGACTTGCAATACTGTCGCTTGTTTTTGCAGCCATGCATATCTCAGCTTTTTCATGAATTGCCTGAGAAAAGCGTGTATTCTGGAGCATGATCGCTGTTAATGCAGTTCCTGCAATATTACCGATAAGCGTGATGAGAGTTTCAATGATATAAACGGGAGAGTTCTCGGGAATATACCCGACTTTTCCTGTGTAAAGAGCAAATCCTCTCTGTACTATGGTGAACAGTCCGAAGCTGAAGAGAAAGCTGCCTGCTATTTTATTTTCACACAGCAGGTAAACTGAACCGCCAACGCCTATCATAATACCCGACAGCACTGCATTAAGGATCAAAGAAATGTGTTTGTTTGTGCCTTTATTCATAATCGACCACATTTACCCATGACAGGAGAATGTCTTTTTCCTTGTCCTTTTTCTTGACAGACTGAGACGCTGCAACTATGGGCATCCACGACTGCACATATTTTTTTGCAGTATTGCTTTTTTTGCAGAAAAGCTCAAGGTATTTTTCAGCACCTGCAATATTGCCCTCAAGGCAGAAGGTGAGATATGTCCTCGCTGCGTCGGCTGAGGCATTTCCCTGAGTAGCGTGGGCCCAATCAAGTATATACGGTGTATTACCGGGAGTGATGATGATATTCGAGGGCGTATAATCACCGTGGCAGAGCTTGTTATGCTTCTTCATTCCGTCAAGACGGGTATGGAGATCGTATTTTGTAGTTTCATCAAGCTCCGTCAGGTCTATCTTGCGGTTCATTTTGTCTTTGAGGCGGCTTAAAAGAGGGCAATTTTTCGACTGTATATCAAGCTGTATCTCAACGAACTGCTCCATATATTCATTGTATTTTTTCGGATTTGCCGCAATAAGGTCGGAGAGCCTTTCGCCCTCAATGAACTGCGAAACTATCGCCCATTTTCCGTCTATACGTGTGACCTCGTAAAGTTCGGGAACATTCAGTCCTGTTTCTTCGACTCTTGCATGGTTGAGAGCTTCGTTGAGAACATCAGCCTTTGAATAGACCTCGTCAAAGAGCTTTATGCACTTGTTTCCGTCACGGTATATCTTCTTGTTTATTCTTTCTGAGATACAATTATCAAGTTTCATGGCATAGTCTCCTTTCAAGCCTTAGGGTACTCTTTTTCAGTGAATGTTCTACCGTAATAAGCGTTGAGGTATATCTGCTTTATCTCGCTGAGAAGCGGATAACGCGGATTTGCACCTGTGCATTGATCGTCAAAGGCATTCTCTGTCATCTCATCGAGAGTTGCCATGAAGTCTTCTTCAGATATGCCGTAATCCGCAATGGTATCCTTGATGCCGATCTTATGGCGGAGCCCCCTTATAGCGCCGATGAGCTTTCCGAGCTTGTCCTTGGGCGTTTTACCGCCAAGTCCGAGATAGTCGGCGACCTCTGCATAGCGTTCAAGTGTATGAGGGTGATCGTACTGAGGGAATGTTCCCATTTTTGCAGGAGTTTCAGCCGCATTGAAACGCAGCACATCTTCGATGACCAGTGCATTTGCGATACCGTGAGGAATGTGGTGATATGCTCCCAGCTTGTGCGCGAGGGAATGGCTTACTCCGAGGAAAGCATTTGCAAAAGCCATACCTGCCATTGTGGCGGCGTTAGCCATTTTCTCCCTTGCCTCGGGATCATTGGGACCGTTGTCGTAAGCACGCGGGAGATACTCAAATATTATTTTCAGAGCTTTTAGTGCAAGTCCGTCGGTGAAGTCTGTTGCCATTACAGAGGCGTATGCTTCAAGAGCATGAGTAACTGCGTCGATACCCGAAGCAGATGTAAGTCCCTTTGGAGCGCTCATGTGGAGATCAGTATCGATGATAGCCATATTCGGCAGGAGCTCATAGTCTGCGAGAGGATATTTTACTCCTGTGCTTTCGTCAGTGATAACTGCAAAAGGTGTCACCTCCGAGCCTGTTCCCGCAGAGGTTGGTATAGCCACAAAGTAAGCCTTCTCGCCCATTTTCGGGAAGGTGTAAACTCTCTTTCGTATATCCATGAAGCGCATTGCCATGTCAGCAAAATCAGCTTCGGGGTGTTCATAAAGCACCCACATAATTTTAGCTGCGTCCATTGCAGAACCGCCGCCGACTGCTATGATAACATCGGGCTTGAATACAGCGATCTGAGCCGCACCTTCCTTTGCACAAGCAAGTGTAGGATCGGGAGCAACGTCAAAGAAGGAAGAGTGCTGTATGCCAAGCTCGTCCAGCTTATCTGTTATAGGCTTTGTAAAGCCGTTTTCATAGAGAAACTTATCTGTAACGATAAAGGCTCGCTTTTTGTCCATAACGTTTTTTAGTTCATCAAGTGCCACAGGCAGGCAGCCGCGCTTCATGTATATCTTTTCGGGAGCTCTGAACCAAAGCATATTCTCTCTCCTTTCGGCAACAGTTTTTATATTCAGCAAATGCTTTACGCCAACATTCTCACTTACGGAGTTGCCTCCCCATGAGCCGCAGCCGAGGGTAAGAGAGGGAGTGAGTCTGAAGTTGTAGATGTCGCCTATACCTCCTTGTGATGAGGGAGTGTTAACAAGTATACGGCAGGTCTTCATTCGGCTGCGGAATTCCGCAAGCTTATCCTGCTGAGTGATAGTATCAAGATATATTGATGAGGTGTGACCGTATCCGCCGTCAGCAATGAGCTTCTCAGCCTTGCTGAATGCGTCGTGGATATCCTCAGCCTTGTACATTGCAAGGACAGGGGAGAGCTTTTCGTGTGCAAACTCCTCTGAAAGCTCCGTACTGTCGGTCTCACCAATGAGGATTTTTGTGCCTTCAGGAACTTTTATACCTGACAGTTCTGCGATCTTGCAGGCACTCTGACCAACTATTTTTGCATTGAGAGCTCCGTTGATAAGGATAGTCTTGCCGACCTTTTCCTTTTCTCCTTTTGTGAGGAAGCAGCAGCCTCTTGCGGCAAATTCAGCCTTGACCTTGCTGTAGATATTTTTGTGCACGATAGTCGACTGCTCCGAAGCACATATCATACCGTTATCGAAAGTTTTTGAGTGGATTATTGAGTTTACCGCAAGAATGATATCTGCGGATTCGTCAATGATAGCAGGAGTATTTCCTGCACCTACGCCCACAGCAGGCTTTCCGCTCGAATACGCCGCCTTTACCATACCCGGACCGCCTGTTGCAAGGATAATATCAGCCTCTGCCATAACGAGATTTGTCATTTCAAGGCTCGGGACATCTATCCATGAGATTATATCCTCGGGAGCTCCTGCTGCAACTGCTGCTTCAAGCACGATCTTTGCTGCTTCTATAGTCGATCTTTTTGCTCTTGGATGAGGACTGATGATAATTCCGTTGCGTGTCTTCAAAGCAATAAGGGATTTGAAAATAGCTGTTGAAGTTGGATTTGTTGTGGGGATAACAGCAGCAATAACACCGATTGGTTCGGCTATTTTTGTTATGCCTGCCGCTTTGTCCTCTTCAATCACGCCGCAGGTTTTGGTATTGCGGTAGGTACTGTAGATATACTCTGAGGCGTAGTGATTTTTTATCACCTTATCCTCAACTATACCCATTCCCGTTTCTTCCACTGCAAGCTTTGCAAGGGGTATCCTGTTTTTATTTGCCGCTGTTGCAGCCGCAAGGAATATTTTATCCACTTGTTCCTGTGTGAATTCTGCAAACTTTTTCTGAGCCTGTCTGACTTTTTCTATGGCTTTTTCAAGCTTTTCTGTGCTGTCAACTATTTCATAATTCTTTTTCTTCATATTTACCTCCGTTCGGGAAATTGCTTATCAGAGATGTGAATGGAAAGTACGCGAGATAACGTCGTCCTGCTGTTCCTTTGTGAGCTTGACGAAGTTTACCGCATAGCCTGAAACTCTTACTGTGAGC
>CACXEJ010000015.1 GCA_902766595.1 Ruminococcus flavefaciens
CCGCCCATCTTCTTGATCCACTTGAATACCTTGCCGCAAACGTAGATACCGTAGCAGGGAGGAGTATTGTAGAGAGACTCGTTGTCAGACTGGATCTTCCAGTCCATCATTGTAGGTGTGCACTTGAGTGCAGGACCATCTGCGATGAGGTCCTCGCGAACGATGATGATCTGTACACCGGAAGGACCAACATTCTTCTGAACGCCGCCGTAAATAACGCCGTACTTTGATACGTCAACGGGCTCTGAGAGGAAGCATGAGCTTACGTCAGCAACGAGCTCGTGTCCCTTTGTGTTGGGGAGCTCCCAGAACTTTGTTCCGTAGATAGTATTGTTCTCGCAGATGTAAACATAGTCAACATCGTCGGGAATATCGAGATCTGAACAGTCAGGGATATATGAGAAGGTCTTGTCTGCGGAAGAAGCTACTCTTACTACCTCGCCGTACTTTTCAGCTTCCTGTGCAGCCTTCTTAGCCCACTGACCTGTGATGATGTAAGCAGCCTTGCCCTTCTTCATAAGGTTCATAGGAACGCCTGCAAAAACGAGTGAAGCGCCGCCCTGAACGAAGATGACCTTGTAGTTATCAGGGATATTCATAAGATCGCGGAGATCCTTTTCAGCTTCCTTGATGATCTCATCGTAGACCTTGGAACGGTGAGACATCTCCATTACGGACATTCCGCAGCCCTTGTAATCCATCATTTCCTCTGCACATTCCTTGAGAACTTCCTCAGGGAGAACAGCAGGACCAGCGCTGAAGTTGTAAACTCTGCTCATTTTAAAAAACCTCCAAATAGATATATTAAATTTGATAGTATTGCCATACAATAATAATTATACTATTTCCTGACAGATAAGTCAATATCTACGGAGAATTTTTTTAAAGGCACACAATATATGGTGTTTCATGCTTCCGAAAAGCTGAAATTGTTAATCGCGGTTAACTATGCAGTGCTTGATATTTCTGAATATCTGTGCTATAATCTTGTTGTAATATCGGCAGGAGGGTGAAAATCAATGAGATCTAAGCAAACTTTGATACATAATTTCATTTCCGTCCTCACCGCATTGTTTCTTCTGCCGCTGCTTATCACAGGAAACGGTATTAAGACTCAGCACGGAAGCAGTTTGGGCAAGAACAGCCCCCCTTTCAGCATATCCCTATCAGATAACATAGCTTTACCGGTGATAGCTTCTGCTGAGGAAGTGCTTCCGGCAAAGCCTGTAAGACTTTCGCACTCAGGCGCTCAGAAGCTGCCGGTACGTCCTGAATGGTTCATCTGCTTCTTCGGCGGAGCAATACGTCTCCTTGCAGCCGTACTGTTACTGTATACAATATCCGCACTCATGAGCGGAAATATAATTTCAAGCAGAAGATATATAATAAAATATATACACGATCAGGACGGGCATAAGGACACAGACCTTCGTTTTATTGATATGGCTTATAAAGCCGGAACATTATCACGGAGGTTAAAATATGATCAAGATAATACTTATTGCAGTATGCGTTCTGATACTTGTCGGAATGCTGTGTCTGGACTTTGTTATCTCAAAAAACGCTGACGGAACTGACGATAAAAACAGCTCCGACAGCGGCAAAAAAAAGCAATAAATGATCATTACGGGGAGGACATACGTCCTCCCCTTCTCCGTATCACTTAATAACCGTGCCGCCCGGGATTGTAACGCGGTATACATCTTCGTATTTTTATGGGACGTCGAGGACGCCGTCCCCTACGGTTGGTTCAATACACATTTTCGAGATTTACGGAACGCCGGGTGACTCCCTGTTGTACAGGGAGATGTCACGAAGTGACAGAGGGTACGGGCAGCTGTCAGCTGCGGCGTTCCCTACAATTCTGACATCTGGCTTCTGATTTCTCATTATGCGGACGCCCAAAGGGTGCGGGTGTCCGGTGGACATCTCTGCCAAAGGCAGAAGCACCGACCGAGCCGACAGGTGAAAACGCCCCTACGATTGGTTCAATACACATTTTCGAGATTTACGGAACGCCGAGGGCGGCGTTCCCTACAATTCTGATTTCTAAATTCTGATCTCTGACTTCTTGACGCTACTTGACAAAGAGGACGAAAAGTGTCATAATATAAGAATACGAAACATTTTCATCTGTGAACAGGAGGTCACTATGGCTAATCAGCTCTGTATCGTTCTTGATTTCGGAGGTCAGTACAACCAGCTCATCGCAAGAAGAGTCCGTGAATGCGGCGTTTACTGCGAGATCAAGAGATTTGACACCCCCCTCGAAGATATCAAGGCGCTCTCCCCTATGGGCGTTATCTTCACAGGAGGTCCTAACAGCGTCTACGACGAAACCTCTCCTCATATAGCTAAAGAGTATTTCGATCTTGGCATACCCACTCTCGGCATCTGCTACGGCTGCCAGCTTATGGCTTACACCCTCGGCGGTACTGTTGAAAGCTGCACAAGAAGCGAATACGGCAAAATAGAAGTCTCACATTCCGGCGGTACTCTCTTCAGCAATGTCCCGGATAAGAGCGTTGTGTGGATGAGCCACACGGATTTCGTAAGTAAGCTCCCCGACGGCTTCAAGGGCAACGCTTCTTCAGCAGACTGTCCCATCGCTGCCTTTGAATGTCCCGAGAGAAAGCTCTATGCAGTTCAGTTCCACCCCGAGGTAACCCACAGCCAGTTTGGCAAGGAGATACTCCACAACTTCCTCTATGACGTCTGTGGCTTCAAGGGCGACTGGGTTATGGACGATTTCATCGACACTACTGTTGCCAAGCTCCGTGAGCAGATCGGCGATAAAAAGGTAATTCTCGGACTTTCCGGCGGCGTTGACTCCTCAGTTGCAGCAGGACTCCTCAGCCGTGCTATCGGCAAGCAGCTCACCTGCGTTTTTGTCGATCAGGGACTTATGCGCAAGGACGAGGGCGACTTCGTTGAGGAGACCTTCACCCGCCTCTTTGATATGAATTTCGTCCGCGTAAACTGCCAGCAGAAGTTCCTCGCAGCTCTCAAGGGCGTTACAGATCCCGAGCAGAAGCGCAAGATCATTGGCACCGAGTTCTACAACGTCTTCTGGGATAAGATCCGTGAGCAGGGCGCAGACGGCTTCTTCGCACAGGGCACTATATACCCCGACCGCATCGAATCCGGTAAGGGCAATCAGGCTGGCCACGGCAGCACAGCCGTTATCAAAACTCACCACAATATGGTCAAAATGCCCGACGATATAAAGTTTGACGGCGTTATCGAGCCCCTCGGCGACCTCTTCAAAGACGAGGTAAGAGCTGTCGGTGAAAAGCTCGGTATCCCCCACGAACTCGTCTGGAGACAGCCGTTCCCCGGTCCGGGACTCGGCGTTCGTATCATCGGCGAGATCACCGAGGAAAAGATAAAAATTCTTCAGGAAGCAGACGCTGTTTTCCGCGATGAGATACATAAGAGCGGCATTGAGAGCGAACTCAAGCAGTTCTTCGCAGTTCTTCCCGATGTCAAGACTGTCGGCGTTATGGGCGACCACCGCACCTACGACCATCTCATCGCTATCCGCGCAGTTACTACCGACGACTTTATGACTGCCGACTGGGCTCGTATCCCTTACGATGTTCTCGCAAAGGTCTCCAACAGACTCTGCAATGAGGTCGAGCACGTCAACCGAGTTGTGTATGATATAACCTCAAAGCCTCCGGGAACTGTGGAGTGGGAATAATAAACAAGACCTCAGAAACGGCGTAGATACGCCATTTCCGAAGTCTCAAAATCTCAG
>CACXEJ010000016.1 GCA_902766595.1 Ruminococcus flavefaciens
CTTCTTTAAGGGCTGCGGCAGCCTCTTTTGTGAGGAGTGCAACGGGCTGTTCATAGCCGTCAATTCTGTCTCCGACAAAATTATAAGTTGAATAGTATCTTATTTCGAGGATAACATCTGGGACAGCCTCCGCAAGCAGTACAAAATCGGAAGAATCGTCCGAAAGTATAACGCCGTCTTCTTCAACTGTTTCGGAAAGTTCCTTTGAACTGCTTTCCTCGCTCATATTGTTCTCCATATCCTTTATATTTTCCTTATTTCCGCAGCCTGCGAAAACTGCTGATATTAATGTCAGTGCCGAAATCAGGCTTATAAATTTTTTCATGATATCTCCCCCAAAATCCATTCAAATCACAACAGGCAGGTGAAAGCTCCCCTGCCTGCCTATTATTACGGTATTATAAAAAGGAATTATTTCTGTTCTCTCTTTTTGTCAAGCTGTGCCTTAACCTTTATGGGAAGTCCGAAAAGATTTATAAATCCTGCTGCATCAGCCTGATTGTAAACTTCGTCCTCATCGAAAGTAGCTACTTCCTCATCATAGAGTGTATAAGGAGAAGTAACGCCTGCGTTGATGATATTTCCCTTATAGAGTTTAAGTTTTACATCACCTGTAACTCTTTCCTGAGTTTTGTCAACGAACGCTGTAAGAGCCTCACGGAGCGGAGTATACCACTGACCGTTGTAAACGATATCGGCGAACTTGATTCCGAGGTACTGCTTGATTCTTGCTGTTTCCTTATCGAGAGTGATAGTTTCGAGAACTTCATGGGCGTGATAGAGGATAGCACCACCGGGTGTTTCGTATACGCCTCTGGACTTCATACCAACGAGACGGTTCTCAACGAGGTCAGCAAGACCGATACCGTTCTCGCCGCCGAGCTTGTTGAGTGTGGAGACGAGCTCTACGCCTGTCATCTTCTTGCCGTCGATAGCTGTGGGAACGCCCTTCTCGAAGTGGATAGTAACGTAAGTAGGCTTGTCAGGAGCGTCGATAGGTGAAACGCCCATTTCGAGGAAGCCCTTCTTCTCGTACTGCGGCTCGTTTGCAGGATCCTCGAGGTCGAGACCTTCGTGAGAGAGGTGCCAGATGTTCTTATCCTTGGAGTAGTTTGTCTCTCTGTTTATCTTGAGGGGGATATTGTGAGCCTCAGCGTAGTCGATCTCCTGATCTCTTGACTTGATGTCCCATTCTCTCCAGGGAGCGATGATCTGCATTTCGGGAGCAAAAGCCTTGATAGCGAGCTCGAAACGGACCTGATCGTTGCCCTTACCGGTACAGCCGTGGCAGATAGCGTCAGCGCCTTCCTTTATAGCGATCTCAGCGATACGCTTAGCGATGATCGGACGAGCGAAGGAAGTACCGAGCATATATCTGTTCTCGTAGATAGCACCAGCCTGAACAGTGGGGAAAACATAATCCTGAATGAATTCTTCCTTGAGATCCTCGATATAGAGCTTGGAAGCGCCTGTCTTGATAGCCTTCTCCTCGAGACCGTCGAGCTCAGTGCCCTGTCCTACGTCACCTGAAACAGCGATAACTTCGCAGTTGTTGTAGTTTTCCTTGAGCCACGGAATGATGATAGAGGTGTCGAGACCGCCTGAATAAGCGAGAACTACCTTCTTAATATCCTTCTTGTTTGCCATGGTTATTACCTCCTGAAAAAAGCCTTTTTATCCGGCATTGATTTGCGTTATACTCCTATTATACACCCAAAGAAAATTATGTCAAGGGGTATCGAATAAATATTCATTATTTTGCAAAATATTCACAATATACTGTATATTATTCAGCCGTGTATGTTGCACGCGGCTATTCGTTCATTATTTAAATATTATTCCCCGAGTGAAATTTCATTGTTGGATTTTCAACAGTTTTGTATGATATACCGATTTTTGGTAAAACTGCTGTAATCCGCTTGCTATTTTTTGTGTTTATGTTATAATAACAGTATATGTATTCATATTATAAGGAGCTCTCTGCTCCAGTAAACGGAGGTAAAACTCATGGGAGATAAGAACAAAAACGGTACTAAGATAACCATTCTCGGCGCTGGCAATGTCGGCGCAACTATCGCATATACATTCGCTGTCGCAGGAACCTGCTCAGATGTCGTGCTCGTTGACATCAACAAGGCTAAGGCTGCCGGAGAGGCTATGGACATTCGTCAGGGCGTTTCCTTCGGCCACAACGTTGAGATAATGGACGGCACCTACGAGGACGCAAAGGACTCCGACATCGTTGTAGTTACTCTCGGTCTCGCAAGAAAGCCCGGTCAGACAAGACTCGACCTCGCTCAGGCAAACGTAAACATCATCAAGGAGGTTATGCCTCAGATAGCACGTTTCGCTCCCGATGCGATCTACGTTATCGTCAGCAACCCCGTTGACATTCTTACCTATACTATACTCAAGTGTACAAACCTCTCACCTCAGCAGGTAATTGGTTCAGGTACAGCACTCGATACATCAAGACTTCGTTCAGTTATCGCAGACCACGTTGGTCTCAGCCCGAACAGCATCCACGCTTATGTATTCGGTGAGCACGGCGACTCCTCATTCATTCCGTGGTCTCTCACAAACATCGCAGGTATCCCTATGGAGCAGTACTGCGAGGATCAGGAACACGCTGACCTCGATGAGGACGAGATCATCGACGAAGTGCGCAAAGCCGGTGCTGAGGTCATCAAGAGAAAGGGCGCAACATTCTACGCTATCGCTATGAGCGTAAACAAGATCTGCGACTCTATCCTCAGAGATGCAAACAACATCATAACAGTTTCCACGCTTATCAACAACAGATACGGCATCAGCGACATCTGTCTCAGCCTCCCCTGCGTTATCGGTTCAAACGGTATCGAGCGCGAGGTATCTCCTAACCTCACCGAAGAAGAGGTCAAGAAGCTTCAGGACAGCGCCGCTGCTCTCAGAAACGTAATTTCTCAGATAGAATTCTGACCGCACTAATCGACACAACATCTACTTTAGGAGGATAAAACAATGAACTACGCAGAAGAATCACTGAAGAAGCACTATGACTGGAACGGCAAGATCGAAGTTATCTGCCGCGCTCCCCTCGAAACAAGAGACGATCTTTCACTCGCATATACCCCCGGCGTTGCTCAGCCCTGTCTCGAAATACAGAAGGACGTAAATAAGAGCTACGAGCTCACACGCCGTTCAAACCTCGTTGCAGTAGTTACCGACGGCACAGCCGTTCTCGGACTCGGAGACATCGGTCCGGAGGCAGGTATGCCCGTTATGGAGGGCAAGTGTGCTCTCTTCAAGGCTTTCGGCGACGTAGACGCAGTGCCGCTCTGTGTACGCTCAAAGGAAGTTGACGACATCGTGAATACAGTACGTCTCCTTGCCGGTTCATTCGGCGGAGTAAACCTCGAGGACATCTCTGCTCCCCGCTGCTTCGAGATCGAGAAGAAGCTCAAGGAGTGCTGTGATATCCCGATATTCCACGATGACCAGCACGGTACAGCAGTAGTTACCCTCGCAGCTATGCTCAACGCCCTCAAGGTAGTCGGCAAGAAGCTCGACGAGATCAGAGTCGTTACCTCCGGCGCAGGTGCAGCAGGTATCGCTATCATCAAGCTCCTCATCTCTATGGGACTCAAGGACGTCGTTCTCTGCGACAGAAACGGCGCTATCTACAAGGGACGTCCCGAGGGTATGAACCCGATGAAGGACGAAATGGCTGAGATCACCAACAAGAATATGAGAAAGGGCAGCCTCGAAGAGGTCATCAAGGGCGCAGACGTATTCATCGGCGTATCAGCTCCCGGCTGCGTAACTCCCGAAATGGTGAAGTCAATGGCAGACAAGCCTATCCTCTTCCCGATGGCAAACCCCACTCCCGAGATAATGCCCGACCTCGCCAAGGAAGCCGGTGCAGCAGTAGTCGGAACTGGCAGAAGTGACTTCCCGAACCAGATAAACAACGTTCTCGCATTCCCCGGAATTTTCCGCGGAGCTCTTGACGTCCGTGCAAGCGACATCAACGACGCTATGAAGATAGCAGCTGCAAAGGCTATCGCTTCATTCGTAACAGACGACAAGCTCAGCGCTGACTACATCATTCCGAGCGCACTTGACAAGTCCGTAGCACAGGCAGTTGCAAAGGCAGTTGCACAGGCTGCAAGGGAAACAGGCGTAGCTCGTATCTAATGCGGAATTCGTAATTTGGAATTGATAATTGCAGGGGCAGCGTCCCGTCGCCCGTGACCGAACAAAAATCGTACTTGTAGGGGACGGCGTCCTCGACGTCCCGCGTTCGATCAGGAATTACTTGCAAGAATATAATGCGGAATTCGTAATTCGAAATTAATAATTGTAGGGGCGGGCGTCCCCGACCGCCCGTTGATGAACTTTTATTTTCGGGACGTCGAGGACGCCGTCCCCTACTTGCGGAAATAATAAAAATATGTTATACTAAAGCCGTGGAGCAACAGCTCTGCGGCTTTTACTATTGAACGGAGGATATACTATGAAATGCCCTGAATGCGGAAAAGAATGCTGCAAAGGCTTTATCGAAGCAAAAGAATTTGCAAGCATCACACAGCTGTCAGTATCTGTGATTTGGTATCCCGAAGAAGAAAAAGGCAAATGGACAAAAAACAACAAAGTTCAGCTTTCACGGAAAGGTGAAGGCTATTACTGCGATAAATGCAAAAAGGTCATAGGCATTTTTGACGAGACATAGAAAAGTTAAAGCAGGGGCGAGTTCCGCTCGCCAGCAAGATTTGAAATTACAGCACGGAACGCCGAGGCGGCGTTCCCTACAGAGGAATGATAGATATGAGTTTAAATGACATACCCTCCTCGGAGAGAGTACACATCGGCTTCTTCGGAAGGAGAAACGCCGGAAAATCCAGCGTTGTGAACGCTGTTACAGGTCAGGAGCTCTCCGTGGTCTCCGACGTAAAGGGCACGACCACCGATCCTGTCACCAAGGCAATGGAGATACTTCCGCTCGGTCCTGTCGTGATAATAGACACCCCCGGCTTCGATGACGAGGGCAAGCTCGGCGAGCTGAGAGTCCGCAGGACAAAGCAGATACTCAACCGCACAGACATAGCCGTTCTCATAGTTGACGCAACAGCAGGTCTTACCGAGACTGAGGAGCAGCTCATCGGGATATTCGCGGAAAAGGAGATACCCTACATCGTTGCCTACAACAAGTCCGACCTCTCGGAAAAGACTGACTGCCTCGAAAACGAGATAGCGATCTGCGCACTCGACGGCACGAATATCTACGAGCTCAAAGAGAAGATAGCTGCACTCGCAAAGTCCGACAAAGAGCCCCGGCATATCATCGCTGACCTCATCGAGCCAAATGACCTCATTGTACTTGTCACGCCGATAGACGCTTCCGCGCCGAAGGGACGAATGATACTGCCGCAGGTTCAGACTCTCCGCGACGTTCTCGATGCCGACGCAATGGCGGTATTCACGAAGGAATTCCAGCTTGAGGAGACTCTCCGCAAGCTCGGTTCAAAGCCGCGTATGGTCGTGACGGACAGTCAGGCTTTCGCAATGGTGAGCAGAATAGTCCCGGAGGACATACCGCTGACCTCCTTCTCGATACTTATGGCGCGCTACAAAGGCTTCCTCGAGACCTCGGTCAGAGGAGCAGCTGCGATACCGCAGCTCCGTGACGGCGACACTGTCCTCATCTCGGAGGGCTGCACTCATCACCGTCAGTGCGGAGACATAGGCAGCGTGAAGCTCCCTGCGCTCCTGAAAAAGACTACCGGCAAAGAGCTCAATATAAAGCTCAGCTCCGGACGCGAGTTTCCGGAGGATCTCTCGGGCATCAGTCTCGTTATACACTGCGGCGGCTGTATGCTGGGCGAACGCGAGGTGGTATTCCGCCGCAAATCCGCCGAGGATCAGGGCGTACCGTTCACGAATTACGGTATAGCTCTCGCTATGATGAACGGAATTCTCAGACGCAGCCTGAGCATTTTCCCGGATCTCGCAGAAAGGTTATGATACTATAATGTTTTCAAATATCGACGTATTTATTGCTTTCGGAATAATCGTGCTGTCGCTGTACAGTCTCAAGCGTTACTGGGACGCAAGGAAAAGGTACGACGAAGCCGAAGCAAGCTGGAAATTCCCTCACGCTCATATTCAGAGGAGCTTCTGCCGCGAATACAAGAGCAGAAACCGTGCGCTCAGCTTTTTTATAACGCCGTTTTTTGCGGCTGTGGTGTATATAGTCCTCAGACTGAGCGGAACTATCGACAACATTTTTATCTGATAAACCAAATTTCTCCCGGTGACATATAATAGAATGTGCTGTATAAATACGATACAGCCGTCAATAATACTAACATCAAGACATCAGGGCAGCGGAAACGTTTCCCTGACAGCCTAATATAGAACCGGGAGATGCAGCTATGTCAGTAAAACGAGGAGAAATATATTATGCCGATCTCAGTCCCGTGGTAGGCTCTGAGCAAGGCGGCATCAGACCTGTACTTATCGTCCAGAACGACGTGGGCAACAAGCACAGTCCCACGGTCATCGCGGCGGCGATAACCAGTCAGCGCGACAAGACACGTCTGCCCACGCACATAGAGGTTCAGGCAGACAAGTGCGGACTTGCAAAGGACAGCATCGTCCTTCTCGAGCAGATACGCACTATCGACAAAAAAAGGCTGAAGGACAAAATGGGTGAACTCGACCTGCGTTCAATGAACAAGGTCAACACCGCGCTGTCGATCAGCTTCGGACTGGAGATATAGTGAACGTCAAAATGTTTTATCGTTTTCTATAACAGGAGGAACAAAATGCTCACAGACGTTTTAAAGGCATTCATAGTCGGAGGAGCTCTCTGCGCTGCCGGACAGCTGCTCATAGACCGCACAAAGCTGACTCCGGCGCGGATACTCACGGGCTTTGTGGTAGCCGGAGTGATACTCTCAGCGGTCGGGATATACGGACCGCTCGCGGAATTTGCCGGTGCAGGAGCGACCGTACCGCTTACGGGCTTCGGACACCTTCTCGCAGAGGGAGTTCGTGAAGCGGTGGACGAAAAAGGCTTTGCAGGAGTGTTCACGGGAGGTCTTACCGCAGCCGCCGGAGGACTCACAGCAGCACTGGCATTCGGACTGACCGCGGCAGCCTGTTTCCGTCAGCGCGACAAAGATTAGTATGGAACGCCGCCTCGGCGTTCCGCGTAATCCGGAATTGTAACATAAATCTATTGTAGGGGAGCCCTTTGGGCGTCCGCATATTAAGAATTCAGAAGTCAGATGCCAGAGCTCAGACGGTAGGGGACGGCGTCCATAAAACAAAGGGAGCTGTTACAAAAACAGCTCCTTGATTTTTAATATGTAGGTTCAGGATAAACGCGGTACATAGGCTTGCCCTTGCCGCTGTAATCCTGTTTTTTGCCGGACTTACAGCCTATCCACACCTCTACCTCGGAGGGCTCGTCCAAACGGTAGCAGAGGAACCAGCGATTGAGCCTGTCCTCACTGTGCTTAGGCTCATACTTTGCAGGAACATCTACTTTACCTTTGGAGTTCTCCATCTGAGCGTTGAGCTGATACACAAAAGGCTGCTGCTCCTGATCAATTTCCATCCATTTGCCCGAACCGTTGGTATCGAGCACGGCTACTGGGATAAGAATGTAGGGATTACCGTCGCTGTCGGTTTTATTATAGTAAGCGTTTCCGCCTCCGGCTATGCTCTTGTAGCTTGAACCCTGGATTGAGTAGAACGACTCAAGGGCGTGAGTATAGACCGACGCGCCGCCTCTCGAAGAGCTCTTCCACTCGATGCTCCTGTTCTCAGTGATGATCTGATGTACATTGTTGTGTATCTCTCTGGCAGCAGCTATATCCGCAGCGCGCCTCGCCTTTCTCACATAACCAAGTACTGAGGGGATGAGCAGAGCTGCCAGTATACCAATGATAGCGAGAACGACGATCATCTCGATTAAAGTAAAACCTTTTTTCTTTAACATAAAATTCACCCCTTGCAGTCAACTAATGTTTCCAGTTATTGGATTTACATATAGTATAACATACAAGGGGCATCCTCGTCAACAAATGCACAAAATGTTTACAAATTATAGGCAAACTGCACAATCGTGATTTATCGTTTTTTATCAATATGCCGGCTTCGGATAAGCCCTGTACATAGGTTCACCCTTGCCCTGACTCTGGCTTCCGCCATTGCCTACCCATATCTCGATCTCGCTGACATCATCTGATCTGTAACAGATAAACCAGCGGTTTACAGGCTTTGCAGCGCCCTTTGGCTGATACTTGATAGGTATCTTGGTATCACTACCGCTGTAACCAAGATCAAGATTAAGTGCATCTACGAAATCCTTGTGCTCTGCCTCAGTCTCAGTCCAGTTCCAGAAAGCACCGTTACAGCCCGAACCACCGTTCATTACAGCGATCACTATAAGGTCGTATGGGTCGCCCGTGACCGGATCTGTCTTGTGCCACGCCGGATTTGTTACCGCCTTTGAAGAAGCATAAAACGACTTCTCAGCATCCTCTTTCTCGCTGAGCAGAGACATAACGTCCTCTGAGATCTTTCTGCCGCTCGCCATATCGTGAGTTCTTCTTGACTTAGCAATATATCCCGTTACTGAGGGCACGAGAATTGCTGCTAAAACGCCTATGATAGCTATAACCACGATTATTTCGATCAGCGTGAAACCCCGTAATTTTTTGTTTTTCATAACCGATCCCCACCTTTTTCCTCGCGTTCAGATGTGCGTTGCCTAAAGCACATTGAACAAAGCATAATTACCATTTTCTGAATATGTTTTTTCACCTACATTATATTATAAGAATGGCAGAATGTCAAGAAATACGGACGTAAAATCTGTATAGTTCAGCAGTTTTTGTGCCTTGTTCACAATTTGTTATTATTTGCACATATCCCATTCTAACTCTATGTGCACAACGCTCCGGATTATTTGCACAGGTTTTACTAACAGTATAGTAGCTCTTTCTCCGCAGCTATTATCCGCCGTCGCTTCTGCTTCCGCAATATCACCAAACAGCTTCTCGCTTAGCGCACTGCTTTTGTCGCTTATAACGTTTTTTGAAAAAATATAAATTTGCACTTGACTTTTTCACAGTTTTGTACTATAATAATTAAGTCGCAGGTGCGCCTGCTTTATTTATGGCGGCATAGCTCAGTTGGCTAGAGTACTCGGTTCATACCCGATTGGTCGTTGGTTCAAATCCTACTGCCGCTACCATA
>CACXEJ010000017.1 GCA_902766595.1 Ruminococcus flavefaciens
ATTCGGCTTTATTTGTCATGCCCTTGTGTTGAAAACTTGTATGTTGAAAATCTTTTAAAAAGGGCTTGACAAACAGTAACAGGTTTATCTCATTAACCGAGTAAGAATGGAATGTGATGAGCATTTTTAACGCTTCGGCACATAAATGAGATCCTGCCAAAGAGAGCAGAAAAAGTCGTGACAAAAGCGCCTTTAAATGATAAAATGAAATTGCAGCGAAAGGAGCAAAACTATGAAAAAAACACTTGCAATACTAATTCCACTCGCATTATTAATATCAACAGCATCGTGCTCTGGAAAGGGCAGCTCATCGGAGTCCGCACCGACAACTGAAACCTCGTCAGCTGCTGAAACTTCATCGGAAGCAGAGACCGAAAAGGAAACCGAAACTGTCTCCGAGGCACAAGGTCCGAAGTATGAGCAATACGCC
Source organism: Ruminococcus flavefaciens (assembly GCA_902766595.1). Classification (GTDB taxonomy): domain Bacteria; phylum Bacillota; class Clostridia; order Oscillospirales; family Ruminococcaceae; genus Ruminococcus; species Ruminococcus flavefaciens_U. The sequence goes on from CACXEJ010000017.1 coordinate 431, forward strand.
TCAATGACTCCGGAGCAGATAGTCGGAACCCTTACTCTTGAGCAGAAGGCGAGCCAGATGGTACAGCCTGCCATTTATAACATAACCTCTGATGATATGAAGAAAAACGACTACGGCAGTATTCTCTCGACAGTGGGCTGTATAGACGCTAATTCATGGCGGAGTACCGTAGACGGCTTTCAGCAGGCAGCACTGGACTCCGAAGCAGGTATCCCGTACATCTACGGTCAGGACGATGTTCACGGCGTAAACTATTGCAAGAACGCCGTATATTTTCCGCATAACATCGGGCAGGGGGCTGCAAATGATGAGGAACTTGCCTATCAGGTCGGTCTTATCACGGCAGACGAGGCAAAGCTGTGCCATATGATGTGGAACTTCTCGCCGTGTGTAGCGCAGTCAGTTGATCCGCGCTGGGGAAGGACCTACGAGTCCTACGGTTCTGATCTTGAAACGATAAAGAAGCTCAGCACCGCCTATACGCAGGGACTCATCGACGGAGGACTTATTGCCTGTACGAAGCACTATTTCGGTGACGGAAATGTTGTCTACGGAACAGGTGAGCAGGGTGAGACAAAAATGCTCATTGACCGCGGCGACGCACAGCTTACAGATGCCGAGATTAAGGAGCTCCTGAAAGTATACAAGGCGCAGATAGATGCCGGGGCTCAGACCATAATGATAAGTCATTCGTCCCTGAACGGCGTCAAGATGCACGAGAATAAAGAGTACATAATGAAGCTCAAGGACGAAATGGGCTTTAAGGGCTTTATCGTGAGCGACTGGGGCTCTGTCCAGAATATAACCGGTTCGACTTACGAGGAACAGGTCATCAAGAGCGTCAACGCAGGCATTGATATGCTTATGGAGACCGATAAATACGATGAAGCAAAGAAGATAATCGTTGACGCAGTCGGCAGCGGAAAAATAAGTGAAGATCGTGTAAATGACGCTGTTACGAGAATAATCAAGGTCAAGCAGGAGGCAGGTCTGTTCAATGATCCGCTCCTGAAAAACATAAAGACCGATCAGAAAGAGACCGGTTCGCTCGAATACCGGAAGGTCGCAGAAAAGATGGTCGAGGAGAGCCTTGTGCTTCTCAAGAACGACAACAACGTCCTGCCGCTTAAAGAGGGCGCAAAGGTCTACATAGCAGGTCCTGCGGCAGATAACGGACAGGCGCAGTGCGGCGGCTGGACTATGGACTGGAACGGTGCCAATGCCAAGGATATTCCGGGCGTTACCACGATCAGAGAGGCTTTCGAGAGATACGCCAAGGACTACAAGATAGAAGTTATCACAGATGCCGCCAAAGCAAGCGAAGCCGATGTGGTACTGCTCTGCGTGGGCGAGCAGGCATACGCTGAGTGGAACGGCGACAGCGAGGATATGAAGCTCTGCGGCAAGTTAGGACTCGAAAAGAACAGAGCTGCTATCGACGAAGTGAAAGCGCTCAATAAGCCAACTGTTGCCTGTATCCTTGCAGGCAGACAGGTGATACTTGATGAAGCGGACTATTCCGGCTGGGACAGCGTTGTAATGTGCTATCTGCCGGGCTCTGAGGGCAAGGGAATATCGGACGTTCTCTGCGGCTGTGCTGACTTTAAGGGCAAGCTGCCTGCACCGTGGTATGGTGATACAAGTCAGATCGGTACGGAGGAGAGCTTCCTCGAACGCGGCTACGGTCTTACATACGGCGAGGGCTTCAAGCCGCAGGCAGAGCCTGAGACAGTCCTTGACACGGCTTCGGAGAGCGCAGCGGACGATCCTGCGTCAGAGTGTACGAAGTATACAAAGGGAATGTTCAAGGACGGCGTATATGTCAACGACTACGCAGGTATCAAGCTCAATGTCCCCGGCAATCTGATGTATGAAACGGTCGGTTATGACGAAAAGAAGGAGTGGATAGATGCTGAAACTTCTGAGAAAGAGGCACTGCTTTTAAAATCGCAGATATATGATGCAATATTCGCAAATTCTACGGAAGGCGTATTTGTGTTCTTTGTGAATACAAATATCATTTTGCCGGATGTCAAGGACGTTACTGAGGATTATGCGCTTGACTACTGTCGGGAATGGATAAACGGAAAACTAAAAGTTGAGTGGCAGGAAAGAAAAAAAGTCAAGCTCGGTGAACAGGAATTCACTCGGGATGTGAGTACATATGATGAGCACTCTTTTGACTGCTTCTATATGAAAAAGCTCGACGATGATCTGATGTGCTGGGTATATGTTACTACAAGCGATCCCGAAAGGACTCCCGAATACTACGAGAAATTATTCAGCTGATACAAGTTTCAGACAATAACAAAAAGAGCAGCAATTACAGAGAATTGCTGCTCTTTTTTATTATCATAATTCTGCGGATAGCATACCGTTCAGCGTTACTGCTTCTTGCTGTTCTTGGGAGCCTTTTTCTTCTTTTTGTCCATCTTCGGAACGGCATAGATCGGCTTGAGCGGCTTCTTGCTGCTCTTGAAGAGTACGAGCGAGTATATACATAAGATGATGTATATCACTGTAAGAGCTACGGATATCTTTATCGCTGTCCTGAACCAAGGGGACTTATGGAAGCGCTTTGCGACCTCGAAGTTGTACTTGGTCTTTGAACGCTCAACGTCTGAAACAGCAACGAGTTCGACCTTTGCGAGCTCCTCGCCTGAGTAGATGAGAGTGACTTCACCAAGGGAGTCGCCCTGCTTTATAGGTGCTTGGAAGGAGTCCTTGTTCCAGACTATCTTGTCCTTGTTTACGAGGTTGGGATCGACTTCATCGCACCAGAGGACTTCAACAGAGTCCTTAGGACGGGCGATAACGTAATTCTTTCCGTCGTTGTCAGCGAGCTTAACAGGTCTTTCGCCCATTTCGGCAGTAGATGCGAGCAGAATCTGTTTTGAGAAGTGCTCGAATGCCCAGTCAAGCATATGCTTGGCGTCCTCGATATGGCAGTAGACCTGATTTCCCTCCTCGTCCTTGAAAGGAGCTTTCATAAGTATTACAAGGTAATTGTAACCGTTCTTGCTGGCGAGTGTAATGATATTTCTGCCGGCAGCTTCGAGCTTAGCGGTCTTAATACCTTTGGAGCCCATATAGAAGTTTGCCTCGTCGGTCTCATCGGTCATAATATTTGAATGAGTCCATACCCATTCATCGTGATGAGGGTGGCGCTCGACATTCGGAACAACAGGGGTGTATTTAGTAGTTGTAGCTATCTCTCTGAAAAGGGGAACAGTCAGTGCGTACTGAGTGAGCTTAGCCATATCACGGGCAGTGGTGTACTGCTTCGGATCGTACATACCATGAGCATTGGTGAACTTTGTTGAGGAAAGTCCGAGCTGTTCAGCCTTGGCATTCATCTTTGCCACAAAGACCTCAGTGTTTGAGCCGGAAGCAGTTTTGTCCTCAGCCTTGATAAGTCCGCCGACGTGATACGCGAGGGTCTCAGCAGCCTCGACAGAAGAAGTGAGCATCATACAGTAGATAAGGTCATCGACCTTGAGGATATCTCCGTCCTTCAGGTCAACGGTGGGGAGATCCTCAGGCTGGTCGAGCTCTGCATAAACGTGCTCATATATCTCGGGATCGAGAGTAATGTCCTTTTTGAGGTCCTTGCAGTTCTCAAGCACAACAACAGCTGTCATAATATTGACGAGAGAGCCGGGACATTGAGTTAGGTCGGCATTTTTTTCGCTGATTATCTCATTTGTGTCCATACTTATCAGGACGGCAGCCTCACTGTACAGTGTGTCTTTATACGGAAAGCTGATCGCGCGTGCTCCATTGACGGTTACAAACGGGATCACGATCAACAGACTTGCTAATAACGATGCTATTCTTTTCATATTTACTCCTTTATATTCAAACTGCAATGCAGAAATAGTCCACCATATATTATATCAGATTTTTTATGATTTTAAAAGCCTTTTCGCAAAATTTTTCTGAATATTTTCATTTTTGTGAAAAGTGTTGCTTTATATCAGGATTTGTGGTAAAATGTAATTCAGAACAATTGACACGGAGGTTTTCAAATTGATCTACGTTACCGGAGATACTCACGGCGATCTCAACAGATTTAAAGATCCCGCTATGAAAAAGCTCTCAAGCGGAGACACCCTTATAATATGCGGCGATTTCGGCTTTATCTGGGACGATTCCAAAAAGGAACACGCAAATCTCAAAAAGCTCGCTGCCAAGAATTTCAATATAGCTTTCGTTGACGGCTGTCACGAAAACTTTGATATTCTTGAGGAAATGCCGGTCGCTGAATGGAACGGCGGCAAGGTCCACAGGATAGCCGACAACATCGTTCACCTTATGCGCGGTCAGATATACACTATCGATGGCAAGCGCATATTCGCATTCGGCGGCGGACACAGTCAGGACTACGAGTTCCGCGGCGACGGCGAAATGTGGTGGCAGCGCGAACAGCCTGACCACGACGAGATCCGCGAGGCTATACATAATCTTGCGGAATACAACAACGAAGTCGATTACATCATAACCCACGAGCCCCCTGCTTCTCTCAAGGACTGCCTGAACGTTGATGTTCTCCAGCGCCTTGAGGTACACGCTTTCTTCGAGGATATCATCAAAGCCTGCACCTACAAGAAGTGGTTTTTCGGCAAGTGCCATATGGACAAGCATATCCCTATCAAGTTTTACGCTGTTTTCAGCACAGTCACACCTTTGAAATAACATATTGCGAGCAGTTCCGGCATAATATATACCAAATCTTTTTTGTGAGGTAGATATTATGAAAAAATTCAGTTTAACGGATCTGCTCATTTTTGTTGTCTCGGCTGAACTCACCGGTGCTGTTTCGGCTCTGATCTCCGGCAGCTTTTCGCCGCTGTACGCTGAGATACGAAATCCGCCGTTCGCGCCGCCAGCGTTTCTGTTTCCGGTAGTGTGGACGATCTTGTATGCGCTTATGGGCTTCTCGGCATATCTTGTGTACCGCAGCGAGGACTCCGGCAGCGACAGGAGCACCGCTCTTGGTTTCTACTTTATACAGCTTGCGGTAAATTTTTCGTGGAGCATCATATTCTTCCGCTTCAGACTTTTCCTGCTGGCAGCGCTGACAGCTCTTCTCCTTGCCGTACTTGTTGCCGGTATGATACTGGCTTTCCGCAAGGTCAGCAAAACTGCCGCCTACATAAATATTCCCTACCTTGTCTGGATGACATTTGCGGCATATCTCGCATTCGGTGTCTGGATACTCAACTGAACCAGTTAAAGGTAAAAAATATGCCATTATTTCATCATTGATTTAACGCGATGCCTCTGCTATAATATAAGTATCCCAAGGGGAAATACTTACGGAGGTATCAAATATGTGCTGTAATAATTTCTGGAAGATGCTCTGCAAGCTCTTCGGTCTCGGCTGCTGACAGCTGACGCACTTGGAATAAGTGCCAAAAATGGGGCAGACCTTTTTTAAGGCTTGCCCCATTTCAATTCAAAACTCTCTTGATCATTCCCGAAGCCCGTATCCTGTACGGGCTGTTTTCATATGGTAATGAAATCGGCGCTTGAGTAGCCTGTTATGCCGTTGTAGCTGACGACGTACCAGTTTCCGGTACTGCCGTTTATCATAACGCTTGTGCCGTTGGGGATAGAGCCGATTATCTGACCGCTGAGTGAGGGATAGCTGCGGATATTCAGACCGCTGCCGTCAGTCACGACTGTGCCCCAGCGGACTGCGCCTGCCGGTATGAACGGTATGCCGAAGTAGTCGCAGAGGGAGCGGACGATGTTTTTGGCAATGGTCTCGAGGTTGTTCTTTATCCATGCTTCATCAGCGAAGTTGTCGTGGTAGCCGAGCTCGCACAGCACGGCGACTGCCTTAGTGTTGAGCACTTCGCCGAGTGTGTAGGTAGGAACGGCGCTGACCTTATCCGGGAGGGGATAGATGCTCTTGAGATTATTGGCGATGATATTGGCAAGTTTTTCACTGCTTCCGCTTTTGGGAGCGAAGTATATGTCGATGCCTCTGAGTCTGCCGGAAAGGCTTTCCGGTGCAGCATTAGAATGAAGGGCGAGATGAACATCATAGTAAGCGGAATTGGAGTCCTTGATAGCGCCGGCGAAATTTCTTGCAGGATCGTTGCGGACGAAGGATATGCCGCTTGAGCGCATATACGGCTCCATACGGTCGGCGAGGAGGTTCATATACAGCTCTTCATTGCCGCTGGTAGCGTACTGGTTCCATTCCTGAGTAGAAGGGCTTAAAAATACCTTTGGCATAATAAAAATCCTTTCGTGGAGATTGAGAGAATGAGCTCTCTTGATATATTATGCAGAAGGCGGGGGAGAGGTTCGGGAAGAAAATGTAAAAAGCCTATTGACTTTTGCTGTTTAAAGCGTTATAATTTTATGTGAAATACCTGCCGCCGATCAGCAGAGGCAGCAGAAATCAACTTGGAGGAGATAGTATGAATATACTCGTTGTAGGTCTCGGACTCATAGGCGGTTCGATGTGCAAGGCGCTGAAAAAGTACACATACCACACCGTTACCGGCTGCGACCTCAATCACGATATAGAAAACGCTGCGCTCAGGGACGTTGCAGCTGATGATATTTTCAACGGCAGCTTTGAGGGCAAGGATATAGTGGTCATTGCACTGTTTCCGGAGGCAGCCGAGAAATGGTTTGCCGAGAATGCTTCAAAGCTCGATAAAAATACCCTTGTTACCGACGTCTGCGGCATCAAGGGCGCATTTTCGTACAGAATGAAGGATATAGCCAAGAAGAACGGCGTCCGCTATTTGGGCATACACCCTATGGCAGGAAAGGAGTTCGGCGGCTATTACAACAGTACCGGCGACCTTTTCCAGAATGCAAACTTTATTGTCGCACCGTTTGAGGACAGCCGTCAGGAGGACGTGATTATCCTCAAGAAGATCGCAAAGGACATCGGTGCAGGCAAGATAGTAGAGACCTCGCCTGCCGATCACGATAAGATAATTGCCTATACATCGCAGCTCGCGCATATAGTATCGAGTGCCTACGTCAAGAGTCCGGAGCTCAACCTCGAGTGCGGCTTCAGTGGCGGCAGCTTTCAGGATATGACGCGAATAGCGACGATGAACGAAAAGATGTGGACGGATCTCTTTATGCAGAACCGCGAATACCTCCAGTATGAGCTCGATCTTCTGATAGAGAACCTGAAAAAATACAGCGACGCACTCCGCAAAGGTGATGCAGCTGAAATGCTGTCGCTGATAGCCGAGGGTAGAGAGCTTAAGGAGGACAACCTCCGTCACAGAGTCGGTCAGCCCAACTGATCGCCGAAGAAGCGCTTTTCAAACTCAGGCAGGGGAGCTTCCGGTGTGATATCTTTAAGATAGGCGAGGGTGGAGCTTTCATCGAGCTCAAACCTCACGGAATAGGCACAAAGAGCCTGACGGAAAACGTTCATACGCTTGTTTGCGGCAACATTTCCGTATTTGCCGTCACCGAGGACCGGTGCGCCGATGTGAGCCATATGGGCGCGTATCTGGTGAGTCCTGCCAGTGTAGAGCGTTATCTCAACGAGGGAGAGACTGCCTTTGGAAGCAAGCACCCTATAGCCGGTTTTTATCGGTTTATAGCCGTCAAGAGGAGTATCCGAGAGCTTTACGAGGTTCCGGGACTCCTCTTTTTTGTGGTATGCTTCAACAATGCCGGAGTCCTGCGGCGGTCTGCCGACTGTGATGCAGTGGTAGATCTTTGTCATATTTCCGGCGCGGATAGCGGCGTTTATCTCGCGGAGGGCTTCTGCGGTCTTTGCGGCAGTGACGAGACCACAGGTGTTGCGGTCAAGACGGCTGCAAACTGCCGGTGAGAACGAGCTCTCGGAGTCCGGATCGTACTCATTTTTATCGTAGAGATAGTGCCTGATGCGGTCAACGAGGTTGTCGGAGAAGGAGCTGCTCGAGTGAGAGTCAAGTCCGACGGGCTTGTTTACGATGATGATGTTAGAGTCCTCATAGACGACATCGAGCTCTGCCGGAACGTTCAGAAATGACATATCGTGCTTTTTGCCGCCGGCGAGCTCGTCCTTGACGTAGACCGTCAGCTCGTCACCGGCTGCGAGCTTTGTGGAGATCTCGCAGCGCTTGCCGTTGACCTTTACGTCTTTTTTGCGAATTAGGCGGTACATCATACTCTTCGGGAGCTGAGGCATCGCCTTAGATAGGAACTTGTCAACTCTCTGCCCGCTGTCATTATCGTTTATCATAAATTTTTTCATTTTATCATTCCTTAATGTCAATATGTACAATCTACAAAAATAGATATGTAAAACTTGCAAATCAAACAAAAATCAAAGCCTTATCCACTTAATTATTACAAAACTATTGCAATTTGGTGTCAGATATGGTATAATTTAAAGCATATCAGGGGATTGGAAGCTGAATTATAGTTCAGCATTATAAAAGTAAGGAGTTTGATATCTGATGGATCTTAAAAGAAAGCTGTTCTCAGCGGTGACCACCTTTGTTATGGCGTTTACTGCGGTCACAGCCTGTGTTCCACCCATATATGCCGAAGCAGATACATCTGATGCTGTTATATATGATAGCACAGATCGTCCGGAAAGTAAAGAGGAAAACGTTCCGGCTGCCGCAGAGGAGTTTGTGGTGACAACAACCGATACAGCTGTGACAACCACAATTACTGAAACAACTGCTCCTGCGCTGCGTATCTTCGACATATACGAGTCGCACAAGACCTATCTTAAGGAAAACGGTCTGCCTATGCCGGCGGTAACTACTTTCGCACAGACCACTACCACCACGACGACTACTACAACAAAGAAGCCTGTTACCACCACAACCACAACAACTACTACCAAGAAGGTAACTACGGCAACTGTTACAACTACAACAGTAAAGACAAATCCTCCCGTCACAACAACGCTTCCGCCAGTAAAGAAGAATTCGTTCGGTATCGACGTTTCACAGTGGCAGGGCGATATCGACTGGAAGAAGGTCAAGAATGACGGCATCGAGTTTGCGATAATCCGTGCAGGCTACGGCAAGGAGCTTGACCAGAAGGATCTTAAATTTGATGTTAACGTCAAGGGCGCTCAGGCAGTGGGAATTCCCTGCGGTGCATACTGGTACAGCTACGCAACAACTGTTGAGGGCGCAAAGAAAGAAGCCGAGACCTGTTACCAGTGCATCAAGAATTACCAGTTCAAGTACCCTATATTCTTTGATATTGAGGATCCCTCACAGATGAGCCTTAGTGCTGCACAGATCTCCGCTATCATCGAGACATTCTGTATGACTCTCAGGGACAAGGGCTACTATGTCGGACTTTACAGCTATGCAAATCTGCTGAATACCAAGGTATATTCCGCTGTGCTTGACAAGTACGATGTATGGGTCGCTCACTGCGGAGTTACCGAGCCTGCGTTTGACAGACCTTACACGATGTGGCAGTTTGATTTTCAGGGCAAAGTCAACGGCATCAACGGCGACGTTGACCTTGACAGATGCTATATGAACTACCCTTACCTCACTTCTTCCGATACATACAAGAAAGAGGTCAAGTCGGTAACGACATCGTCATCAACAGGCGTACAGGCAAAGCCAGCCGGTATCCACGGAATTGACGTATCCCAGTGGCAGTACGGCATCAACTGGAAGTATGTCAAGGAGGACGGCAACGATTTTGCGATAATCCGTGCCGGTTACGGAAAGAGCTCCAAGCAGAAGGACACCAACTTCAACGCGAATATGAGTGCCGCAAAGAGTGCGGGATTGAATGTCGGTGTATACTGGTACAGCTATGCTACTTCCCCGGAGGAAGCGGTACTTGAAGCCAAGGCGTGCTACGATGTTATAAAGAACTACAAGCTCGAATATCCGGTGTTCTACTACCTTGAAGATCCGACGGTAGTATGTCAGCCGCAGGAAAGGATCTCCGACATAATCAACGCCTTCTGCTCAACACTTGAAAATCTCGGCAGCGGAAACGGCTACTACGTCGGAATTGCGAGCAACTCAAACTTCTTCATTAACCGCGTCAGCCAGAAGATACTTGAGCGCTACGACATATGGGTAGCACACTATGGCGTTGTAAAGCCGTCATATACAGGAAAGTACGGTATGTGGCAGTATTCCGGAACAGGAACGGTCAAGGGCATAAAGACACCTGTTTCGCTCGATGTTTGCTACAAGGACTACGCTAAGATAATGAAGGATCGTCATCTTAACGGCTATTAATAAACAAGTGATATGCATACCGGTACCGAACCCGGTATGCATTTTTGCATAAGAGGTAAAAAAATGGTAGAATTCATCACCGGACAGGCAGGAAGCGGAAAAACTACGCTTATGTTCGAGAGGATAAAGGCTTCCGCTGCGGACGGCAGCCGTCAGTGCATAATCGTTCCCGAGCAGTATTCCTACGAATTTGACAAGACGCTCTACTTTTATCTCGGCGCAGAGCGGTTCAATGAGCTTTTCTCGCTGAGCTTCACGAGCCTTGCCCGGCAGCTTTTCCAGATATACGGCGATCCAGACCGCAACGGCGAGTATGCCGACGAGCTTGCGAGAATGATACTTGTGTATCAGGCTATCGGAGCTGTCCGCGGAAGACCGGAGCAGTTCGTGTATTTTCGCAGACAGAGCTCGCACAACGGCTTTGCGGAGGAAGTGCTCAGACTCATAAACGACCTCAAGCGCTCAGGTGTTGAACCGCAGCAGCTCCTCGGAAAGGCTGCTCTCTTCGACAGGCAGCTTATGGACAAGACCTCGGACATCGCGGCGGTCTATATGGAGTATGAGCGGCTTATGAACGAATACGGCTTCAAGGACGAGCTTGACAACATCAAGGAAGCCGCTAAGATAGCCAATCTGCACAGCTACTTCAGGGGCAGGGAGCTGTATCTCGATGAATTTGAGAGCTTCACCGGCGACCAGCTCGAAATGCTCCGCGTGATGATAGCGACGGCGGACAATGTGGTGATAACTCTCCGCAGCGATGATGTTACAGCCGGCGAGTTCACTCTTTTCGAGACCGTAAATACGACCTACCGCCGCATAACTGATATATGCCGCGAGCTGAGAGTTGAGTATAAGGTAACTGACTGCGGCGGAAGCTACCGTTTCCGTCACCCTGACCTCGGCTACCTCAGCAGCCACATAATGCGCAATTTCCGCTACGAGCCGGAAAACGCCCCGAAACCGGAGAATATCCGGATATTTGAGGCGAGGGATATGTACAGCGAGACGGAGTATGTCTGCGCGACTATAAAAAGGCTCATCGCGGCTGACAGCGAACTGAAATACCGCGATATAGCGATAATCTCGAACAACATCGAGGAGTATGCGGACGTGCTCAAGGCAGCGTTTTACAGGTACGGCATACCGTATTTCCTCAGCATAGAAAAGCCGGTCTCCCACATACCGCTAATTGTCTTCTTCAACACGCTGCTTGATCTGCTCACAGCGCGCAAGATACGTTCAGAGCAAGTGTTCAGGCTGCTGAAATGCGGCATACTTGACGTTTCGCTGACCGAAACGGCCCTCCTCGAGAATTACTGCTACAAGTGGCAGGTCGAGGACAAGATGTGGAGCGAGCCGTTCACAGCTCCGGACAGTGACCTTGAAACGATAGAAGCTCTCCGTGTGAAAGCGGTAGTACCTGTACTGGCGATGAGGAGAAAGGTCTGGCGGAAGAATACAGCCGGTGAAATATGCCGGCTGCTGTACGGCTACCTCGAGGACTGCGGTGCTGACAGGAACACTGCCAGACTTATGGACAGGCTCATTCTCGAGAACCGCGACCACGAAGCGGCGGAGCTGAAACGCATCTGGGGCTGCCTGACGGACATTCTCGACAGTATCTATGATACGCTCGGTGAACAGGAGATAGCTTTCAGCGAACTTGCGCGAATGATATGTTCGATGACGGCAAAGCTGACCTACTCTGTGCCGCCGCAGACTCTCGACTCCGTAATAGCAGCTTCTGCGCGGACTGCAAGACTTAACTCACCTAAGGCAGTTTTCGTAATAGGCGCGACTGAGGGCGACTTTCCAAATCAGGTCAGCGTACACGGGCTGTTCTCCGAAGCTGACAAGCAGAAGCTCTCAATAAGCGGCATAGACGTCTCGCGTCCGCTCTCGGACCTCATAGCGTCAGAGCGTCTGATCGTCTATAAATCGCTGTCGGCGGCTTCGGACAGGCTTTATATTACATATCCGCTCTCCGACCTCTCCGGACAGGCAAAGTACCCGGCACAGGCGGTCGAGCAGACGATGAAGATGTTCGGAACAACGGTAATGCGTCAGCGTTCGGACGAGCTTCCGCCGCACTACTACGCAGTGACGCTGCACTCCGCATTTTACCACTATATGCAGAATTACACCAGCCGGAGCGTTTCAGCAGCCTCGATAAAGAAGCTGCTCCTCAGCGAGCCCGAATACCGCCGCCGCATTTCGTATGTGCTCTGCCGTTCGGGATATACGCAGGACTACAAGATCGCATCTGAGGTGATGCAGGAGCTCATTTCGTTCGCACCGCTCCGTCTTTCATCAACGAGCCTTGAGGAGTTTGACCTCTGCCACTTCAAGTTCTTCTGCGACAAATGCCTGCGGCTTTCGGACATTGAGCAGATAGGGCTTGACGCGAGAGTGAGCGGTGAGCTGACACACAACTGCTTCTGCGGCATACTCGGAAAGCGTTCGAAGGCGGAGTTCATATCGCTGAGCTACGATGAAATAAACCGCGAGATAGCTGCCGAAGCGGAGAAGTACCGTGCCGAGAAGCTGGCGGGAGATTTCGGCAAGAACACGCGCTTTGACCTGATGTTCAACAAGCTAAAGGAGAGCCTTACGAATATATTTATGCACACCCAGCAGTCGCTTATGGCATCGGATTTCACTCCTGTGAACTATGAGCTCGACCTCAGGGAGAAAGCTCCCGTCCGCCTGAAATTCGGGGAGAAGTACGACCTGACGTTCGGCGGCATCATCGACCGCGTGGATACCTGCAATATAGGAGGCAAGGACTACGTCCGCATATTGGACTACAAGAGCAGCCGCAAGTCCATAACACCGGTGACGCTCGGCAGCGGAATTAATCTCCAAATGCTGCTGTACCTGTTTGCGGTCACGGACAAGGGCGGCGACTACGCAGGCTTTCAGCCGGCAGGCGTGCTCTATTCGCCGATAAGGATCAACGACGTTAAGCTCGAGCCGCGCAAGGTCGATTCCGCGAACACATCTGCACTGAATTCGCAGCTGAAAACGAGCGGGCTCGTGCTGAGCGACCTCCCGGTGCTCGATGCTATGGAGAAGGGCATCGCCGGCAACTATATCCCGGCAAGGCTCACGAAGGACGGCACATTCGACAGATATTCGAGCTGTATCTCGGCTGAGGGAATGGAGCAGCTGAGAGAGTTCACCTACGGCAAGCTGACAGAAATGGCAAACTCTCTGCTTGACGGAAATGCTGAGGCAGTACCGCTTGTGACAGGAAACGAGCTCCCGTGTACATTCTGTGCATACGGCAATATATGCGGAAATTCTCAGGGCGGAGTCTGCCGCGTGCCTGACGCTGAGAGCGTTGCGAGGGCGGAAGAGATACTCGGAAAAGTCAGTAGTGAAGGAGGTGAGGACTGATGGCTTGGACCACACAGCAGGAAAATGCAATAAACGCCCGTGACACTTCGCTCATCGTGTCTGCGGCGGCAGGAAGCGGAAAGACCGCAGTTCTCACGGAGCGCCTTATACAGCTCATAGCGGACAGCAGTTCAGGAGTGCGCGCGGACAGGATGATAGTGGTAACTTTTACGAATGACGCGGCAGCCGAGCTGAAAAAGCGTCTTGATATGAAGCTTCGTGCGCTCATAAATGAGCATCCCGACGACAAGCACCTCCTGCGTCAGCAGGTGCTTCTTCAGAACGCGCATATCTCCACGATAAACTCGTTCTGCTTCGATCTTCTCAGGGACAATATCACGGATCAGGGCATAACCTCCGGCTTCGGAGTCCTTGACGAGTCGGACAACAAGGTGTTGAAAGCGCAGGCAATGGACGAGCTGCTCGACTACTATACCGAGAACGAATACGACGTGATCTCGTTCCTCTACGACAAGTTCTGTATCAGGAACGAAAAGCGTCTCATTGAAGTAATATCGCGCTGTGACGCCTTCCTTGCGTCAGTAGCGCTAAGGGAACTGTGGCTCAGCAGAGCTGAGGAGGAGTACCGGAAGGGTTTTGCGGACTCGGTCTACTGCCGGAGCCTTGTCACTGCGGCAAAGGATATGCTCAGCCGCGCACTGAAAATTTCGGACGACTGCTGCGGACTTGTTCAGCGCATCTTCCCGGATATGGGTTCTGCGGCGGCGCAGAAGCTCTTTGCGCAGGCGGAGCTCGAAAACGGCCATATCTCAGCACTCATTGGCATATTTTCATCGGGCAGACTTCCTGACGAAGCCGAAATTTCCGAAAACTCGGCGTTCCCGACACTTGCAGCTGCCGGAAAGGCTCCGCATAATAAGGAGCTGCGCGAGGTGTACAAGCGCCGACGCGAGCAGTACAAGGGCATAGTGAGGACTGTCATTGACAGCATAAGCTCTGTTGAGAGCGACTACCGCGAGAGTGCGGAGGTCACGGCAGCGCTGACCGGAGTCATCAGGAAATACGAGGACCTGATATGGGAGCGCAAGTGTGAGAAAAATTCTATCAGCTTCGATGACGGCGAACGCCTTGCACTGGAGCTGCTTGCGGAGGTCGGTGAGGACGGCAGCATCAGACAGTCCGAGACGGCAAAGCGCATTTCCGAATACTACGACATCATAATGATAGACGAGTATCAGGACTCCAACAACAAGGAGGATCTGATATTCAAGCTGCTCTCGCGGAATTACAAGTTCGGCGCGGACGGCGCACCGATATACGGCGACAACGTCTTTCTTGTTGGTGACGTCAAGCAGTCGATATACGGTTTCAGGCTTGCAAATCCTCGCAATTTCGTTCACACCCTCAAAACCTCCGAGACTTATCAGCCGGGGAGCGAGTCGGTCAATCAGGCAATAGTCCTGAACCGGAATTTCCGCAGTACACAGGGCGTTATCGACTTTGTGAACTATGTTTTCGGGCAGATAATGACAGAGAAGTGCGGCGGCATCAGCTACACTGACGACGAGAAGCTCTACTGCGGTGCGCAGGAATACAGCGGAATGGATGAGACGGAGTTCCGGACTCAGATAGCGCTTGTGAACTGCGATGAGGACGATGACGAAGATAATGACGAGCCGCAGCGTGATCCGGAGGCAGTTTACACAGCCGGAGTCATAGCGAAAATGCTCCGTGAGGGAGCACTTGTTGCGCAGAAGGACGGACCTCCGCGTCCGTGCAGACCGTCGGATTTCTGCATACTCGTGCGCAAGAACAGGTTCATAAACATCTACGCGGACGAGCTCGAAAGGCTCGGCATACCGGCAAAGCACAGCGAAGAAGCCGGCTATCTTCAGTCGCGTGAGATAGCGATACTGACCGACCTGCTGCGCATCATAAACAATCCGCTGCTCGATATACCGCTGACAGCGGTGCTCACCTCCCCGATGTATATGTTCGGAGTCCCGGAGATAGCACAGATAAGGGCACTTGACAAGAAGCTGCCGCTGTACTCGGTACTCAGACGGCTCGCGGACGGGGAGTACGAGGGGAGCTGTGATATGTTCCTGACGGAGCGCTGCCGGGAATTCCTTGAAGCGCTGGACAAGTTCCGTCTCGATGCCGTAACAATGACGATGGGAGAGCTCATCAGCTCTATCTATGACACGACCGACTTCATTTCTGTAATGCAGCTCGGCAGCGATGCCGACAAGAAGCGTGCCAATCTCCGTGCGCTGATACAGTACGCGAGGAGCTATGAGGACTCAGTTGCTTTTGAGGGGACCGGCGGGCTTGGCGGATTTTTGCGTCACATCGACCGCGTCATCGAAAACGGCGACGAGGTTCAGGGAAAGACCTCCGCAGCGGCAGGTGACTACGTTATGATACAGACGCTGCACGGCTCAAAGGGACTCGAGTACCCGTTCGTGTTCATAGCGGAGACCTCGACGCAGTTCAAATATGACTCCGACATCGTAATGTGCAGCGATGACGGGCGGATAGGATACATTCTCTACGATAAGGACATACTGAGAAAGTACCGGACATTCCAGCAGGTGATGCTGAGCAGCGAGCTCAGGCAGAGCACACGAAGCGAGGAAATGAGACTCTTCTATGTCGGACTCACGAGAGCGCGTCAGCGCCTCTTCATCAATCTGAAAACGGGCGAAAAGGCTCTGAAACGCCTTTCGTCGCAGCTTGAGGGAGCGCTGATAAGCGGCGGCGACTGCGGTGACATAATAACAGGAGCGGACTGCTTTGCCGACTGGATTTGGGCTTCGCTTATGCATCACAGGAGCTTCAGGGACATTGCTGCCGGGCTCGGACTTCTGCCGGAGGGAGGAGAGATACCCTTTGCGGCAGGCAGTGAGGACATCTTTGACATAGTGACTGCCTCCGATGAGAGTGCAGCTGCAGATGCCGAAGAGGAAGCGATGACCGAACCTGAACCCGATGATAGCATCTGCGCCGAGATAAGCGCGATAATGAAACATCGCTACGATACGGCACTATCGGAGATGCCCGCGAAGCTGAGCGTCACTCAGATCACCAAGAAATTCCGCGGCGAGGAGGAGCGCTTTGATTTTACGCTGCGCCGTCCGAAGTTCACATCTGAGGAGCGGAAACTTACCGGTGCAGAGCGCGGAACGGCTATCCATACCTTTTTCCAGTACTGCGATTTTGAACAGGCACGTCGGTCTCCGTCGGAGGAGATCGAGCGGATCAGGAGTATGGGCTACATAAGCCGGAACGAAGCCGATTCGATCGACCGCGAAAATGTTGCCGCATTTTTCAGGAGCAGTCTTTACGAAAGAATATCATCAGCTGACAGCGTATGGCGCGAGAAGAAGTTTATGGTAGCGGTCTCGCAGCTCGATATAGAAAACGAGCTTATGGAGAAGCTGCGCAGCTCCGACGGTATGATAAAGGGCATCATAGACCTTATGTTTGAGGAAAACGGCGGACTGGTCATAGTTGACTACAAATCCGACCGCGGCATTTCAGCCGAAAAAGCAGCGGAGCGTTACAGCACACAGCTCCGGCTTTACCGTTCAGCGATCGAGCTGACAACAAAAATGAAGGTCAGAGAGCTTTACCTCTACTCGTTCGAGCTACGGAAGCCGATAAAACTTGATATATGACGCGAAAAAGCCGACTCTTTCAGAGTCGGCTTTTTCAGAATATTAGGAGAAGAATAATGAAGTATGCTTGGTTTGTCAGCTGATCTTGCGATCATTATCAGTGTTGGACTTGTTTGATTTAGCCTCATCAAGAGTGACGTCAACCTTGACGTCCTCACCCTTGCGGTTGATGGTGAGGGTAACAGTATCGCCGGCTTTATAATTGCTCATCAGGGCATTGATATCTGCTGTTGAAGAGACCTTTTCGCCGTCAAGCTCGATCACGATGTCCCTTAGCTGTATACCGGCTTTGTCAGCAGCACTGCCGTCCTGAACGTCGATTACATAAGCGCCCATAGGCATATTATAGCGGCGCGAGTCGGACTCGGAAATATCAATAATAGACCAGCCAAACTGAGGTCTGCCGGTAACGTAGTTATAGTTTATGAGGTCATCGACGATGGTCTTGACCTGATTTATCGGGATAGCAAAACCAAGACCTTCCACAGAGCTTGATGCCATCTTTGCGGAATTTATACCTATGACCTGTCCGCAGCTGTTGACGAGCGGACCGCCGGAGTTACCTGCATTTATAGCAGCATCTGTCTGTAAGAGGTGCATAGTCCTGTCGTTTATGGTTATCTTTCGGTTCAGAGCGGAGACGATACCGCTTGTTACAGAGCCGAAATAGTTGAAGCTGAGAGGGTTGCCGATAGCTATAACTACCTCACCGACTCTGAGCTCATCGCTGTTTCCGAAAACTGCAGGCTTGAGACCGCTTTCGTTGACTTTCAGAACAGCAATATCCGAGTCTGTATCATAGGAGATGATCTTGGCGGAGTGGTCTGACTCGTCACTGAAACGGATAGTTACCTCGATAGCTTCACCGGCGTTGTGCTGACTGTCATCGTAGATACAATGGGCATTAGTAACGATGTAACCGTCTTCCGAGATGATGATACCGGTACCTTGTCCTTCCATTCTTTCCTGACTTGTCGAGCCTTCGCCCCAGCCGAAGAAATCGTAGTACTGTGTAGTGTACTCAAATTTAGCAGAAACGCCGACTACTGACGGCATTATATCATCAACGATGTCCGGCAGCTGCTTGGCATCTTCTCTTGAACCAAGCTCGAAGAGACTCTTGTATTCGCCTTTTTCCGAGAAAGAGGCAATTTGGTTGCTTTCGGTCTCAGTTTCTTTAGGCGGGGACTTGCGGTCGGCGTCCTTATCGTCATTGTACTCGGAGAAACCGTTAGTACCGCTGTGATCCTTATAGATCCTGTAACCCTGAACAGAGCCTACACCCACGATAGCGAGACAGAGCACGAAAGCTATGCCTTTGAGTATCGGGTGTCTGCTTACGGCTGGCTTGGACTTCGGAGCGTGTTCCGATACATATGCGTACTGGCTGGCAGCTTCATCAGAGCTGTTATGATACTCAGCGGAATTCTGCTGTTCAGCCTGAACTGACAGAGCAGGATCTTCGTTGAGTAAGTCGTTATTGTTTTCGGATCCGTTCATATTATTTATATCAGACATAGCATAAGTCCTTTCAGTATTGAATGAAGCAGGCGGCATAACCTGCCTGCAATATAATATTATAGCCATTTATGTGATAATAATATGATAACATACAGAAAAAATGCAGATAAAAAAACAGCCGCATCTTACCAATGCGGCTGCTGAAAGCTTACTTTGATTTTGACTGTGCTTTTGCGGTGAATTTTTCGCCGTATACGAGAAATCTCTTGTGGATCCCCTCACCGATAGGACCGGCTTCATCGGAGGCTTTTACGGTGAAGGTGAACTCTCTTCCGTTCACCTCTGTGAGGACTGCTTCCGCTCTGACGTTCATACCGCAGGGGGTAGCGGAGATGTGCTTGACATTCATTTCGGTGCCGACGGTAGTTTCGTCGCCCTCGAGATACTCGGCGAGACAGGCACAGGCAGCCTTTTCCATGAGCATTACCATAACCGGTGTAGCGAACACTCTGAGGCTTCCGCTGCCGACGTTTACGGCGAGGTCGCTGTCGGTAACTGTGAGTTCAGCGAAGCCGCTGATACCTGTATTAATATCTTTCATAGCAACTCCTTAATCGTCGTCGAGCGGCGAGGTCGAATAGATGCTGCCGACAACGCGGTCGTAGGTGAGCATATTGAGGTCATCGTTCTCCGGAATATCAGCATTGTAAGCAGTCGAGTAGATCGGCGTGGACTTGAGGTACGACATCATCTTTTCGATGAAGGAGTCGTGAGGAGCGTCGATGATATTGAAGATAACGTAGGGAACGTAGAAGAATGAGTATTTATCCTTGGGAACTACAGAGAAATCAGCGTCGTAGTTAGCCCAGTAGAAGTATTTCTGCTCGTAAAGGATGTCGCAGTTTTGACCGTTGAGACCGAGCTCGTTGTAAACGCTGGTCTCGCCTCTGAGTGAGGGGAAGTGGTCGCCGACGAAGAATACGAGAGTCGGTTCATCGACCTTCTTGAGAGCCTCAAGGAAGTCGTGGAGACCTTCATTGGTATGCTGTATCCACTGGAGGTAGTTGCCGAATTCGTCATTGGGATCCTCGCCCTGATCGTAGGGCTGGTGGTTCTGCATAGTAGTGGTGTGTATGTAGATAGGATCGTCGGAAGTCTTTACGAGGTCAAGGAGCTGATCGAAGATGGTTTTGTCATCAACGTAGGTTCCGTAGTGGTCAACATCGACTGTGAAGTCAGTAGTGTTGCTGTAATCGTCGTGGAAGAGCATTTCCTTGAAGCCAAATCTTCCGTAGATCTTGTGTCTGCTGTAAAATTCAGCCATAAACGGGTGAACATAAGCAGTATTGTAGCCCCACTGGTTGTAGTATCTTGCCATAGAGGGGAGTGCGTGATCAGCGAGAACTCTCTGCGGCATATTTGGATCCTTTATGCCCTTTACCGGGAGACCGAACATGAGCTCGAATTCAGCGCGGACAGTCCAGCTTGCATAGGTGGGGGTGATGATCTTTCCGCTGCAGCCCTCCTCGCAGGCTTCATCGAAATATTTGTAGTAGGAGTCATCAACGTTGAGCTGGTCGAAAACGCGGAAGTCTGCGTAGGACTCGCTCATAATGTAGATAACGTTGGGCTTTTTGCCGCCGTTGAAATCGCCGCTCTTATCGACCTTGACGTCGAGGATACGGTCGATATTAGCCTCATTGTAGTCATCGGGCTTAACGAGACGGTTCTCATAGCTTTCGGAAGCGGTCTGAACGAGAAAGGCGATAAAGCTGTTGTTGTCGAACTTTTCGTTCAGGAGGAAAGCGTTTGTGGATTTTGTTGTATCTATCTTGAAGAACTTGTATACAGGCTTGTAGAAACCTGAGAATGTCACCATAGCGAAGCCAAGCACGACGCAGGCAAGACCTGACGCAACGCGGTGGAGCGGCTTGAATTTTATCTTCGGGTTGAGGTAGAAGATGCCGATGAATACGAGTATCGCAACTATGTAGCAGAGAACGAGCTGCCACGTTATCTTGATGTAAGCGAACGATGAAAGGCTCTTGACGTTCTTTGCGAGACGCATATCCGAGAGAAGCAGGTGATTGCCGTTGGTGTTGTACTTGAAGAGCTCTACCGTACCCAGCGCGACGTAGAGTATGCTCTGGGCGAGCATTGACAGCCAGCATTTCTTGAATATTGCGAGCAGCAGCACGAAAACTACGGCAGCGACCAATATGTCAAAGATGAATACTGACGGGTGAGCGGCGAAGAAACCGCCGAAGGTAGTGAGCTTTTTCGCCTGAATGATCTCGGACATACAGGTGATGTAGACCGGGAAGAGAATGAGTATCATCAGGTTTATGAGACTGAATTTCTCACTGTTTTTCTCACGCTTTTCGTTCAATGCCTTTACCCACTGTATGAATTTATTGGGTTTCTTTCCGGGTTCAAGAGGCTTGGTTACACGCTCTTTGACGTCCTTCACGTCGTCCATATGTTTTTTGCTTGTAGTCTGAACGGCGGATACTGTTTCGTTTTTGATGAGTTCTTTTGAAGTGTCAGCCATTATAATTCCCTCTATCATAAAAATCTTAACTAAATGTCCCGGCGCAAAGCGCCGCAAAAATATCATAACATATTCAGAAGAAAACTTCAAGCAACTGACCGAAATTTCAAAAAACTTACACAATTTTTGTCGTATTAGTAAATATACACGAATTTGAGAATGGTATATTGTGCATTTTGACTCTTTTGTTTGGACTGCGGAAGAGCTTGCAAAAGAGCGGCGCATATGGTATAATTATAAATAAATATTGTCTGAACAGGTAAAAAGCTCTGTATCAGACCATATCTGCAATTTGTAAGGAGTTGTAATATGCAGCGCAAAGTTCTGGTTACAGGAGGCAGCGGAGGAATAGGCGCGGCTATATGCCGCAGATTTGCCGCAGAAGGCTGCCTTGTCTTTATAAACTACCGCAGTTCGCGTGAAAAGGCTGAGAAGCTTGCCGCTGAGATCGGCGGTATAGCTATTGGATTTGACGTTTCTGATGCGGAAGAGGTCCGCCGGGCTATTGAAGAGACAGGCTCGCCGGACGTGCTCGTGAACAACGCCGGAGTCTCCGAGGTAGAGCTCTTCACGGCTCTCAGCGATGACAGGGCAAGGCGTCTGATCAATACCGACCTTGCCGGAACGATGAACTGCGCAAGAGCTGTACTTCCGGGTATGATAAGGCGCCATTCGGGCTGTATCGTGAATATATCGTCGATGTGGGGCGAAGTCGGGGCCTCCTGCGAGGTGGATTACTCCGCAGCAAAAGCCGGAGTTATAGGCTTCACAAAGGCGCTTGCCAAGGAGACAGCGCCGTCCGGTATCCTCGTGAACTGCGTTTCGCCGGGCTTTATAATGACTGAGATGAACAGCCGCTACACGCCGGAGGAGCTTGAAGCTATCCGTGAGGAGATACCGCTCGGCATTTTCGGAGAGCCGGAACACGTTGCTGAGGCGGTGGAATTTTTGGCATCGGAACGGGCTGCCTACATCACAGG
Organism: Ruminococcus flavefaciens; assembly: GCA_902766595.1. Classification (GTDB taxonomy): domain Bacteria; phylum Bacillota; class Clostridia; order Oscillospirales; family Ruminococcaceae; genus Ruminococcus; species Ruminococcus flavefaciens_U. The sequence goes on from CACXEJ010000017.1 coordinate 22,680, forward strand.
GCAGATCCTCGGCGTAAACGGCGGAATGGTGATATAATATATTTGAGGTGTGAATAATGGATCAGAAAAAAATTGACAGGATAAACGAGCTTGCAAGAAAGTCCAAAGCCGAGGGACTCACCGAGGCTGAAAAGGCTGAGCAGACGGAGCTCCGCAACGAGTACCGCGCCTCTGTAACGGGCAATCTCATGGCACAGCTCGAAAACACATACATAATGACACCCGACGGCAAAAAGCGCAAGGTCGGAAAGGGCAGGTGAGCGGTATGACTGACAGGGAACTATTTGAGGAAGCCGTCCGTGCTGCCGGATATTCCTACTCTAAATACTCGAAATTCCGCGTAGGAGCGGCGCTTCTTACGGTCGACGGCAAGGTCTATACCGGCTGCAACATCGAGAACGCCTCCTATTCGCTGACGGTCTGTGCGGAACGTGTTGCCCTTTTCAAAGCTGTTTCGGACGGCGCAACGAAGTTCAAGGCGATAGCGATAGCCGGCAGCTCTACGGAGGATTTTTCTATACCGTGTCCGCCGTGCGGAGCGTGTTTGCAGGTGCTCAGCGAATTTTGCAGTGAAAGTCTGCTGGTGCTGCTCTCAAAGGGCTGGTTCAGACTGAGCGACTTCCTGCCGATGCGTTTCAGCGGGGACAATATCCAGTGAAAACGATAGAAATGGCAGCTGATAAGCAGAAGTATATGCCGCTTCTGCTGATAGGCGACGAACAGGAGAAAATGATACTGCGTTACCTTGACCGCAGCGAGGTCTGGCTCCTCAGTGAGGACGGGCAGGACTGCGCACTTTGTGCGGTCACAGACGAGGGCAGCGGTGTCCTTGAGCTGAAAAATATCGCGGTATATCCTGAATATCAGCGCCGAGGCTTCGGCAGGGAGCTGATAGAGTTCATCAGCCGGTACTATGCCGAAAAATTCAGCCGTCTCAGAGCCGGAACAGGCGACAGTCCGCTTACAGTCCCGTTTTATGAGAAATGCGGCTTTGAGTGTGTCCGGACGGTAAAAAACTGGTTTACGGAGAACTACGACCACCCGATATACGAATGCGGAGTACAGCTCCGTGATATGCTGATCTTTGAGAAAGATCTGGAGGTTTGAATGACTGTTAAAGAGAAAATTGAGAAGCACCTGCTGTCCGTACAGAAGCCTTCACGCTACATCGGCGGCGAGGTCGGAAGCATCATCAAGGACAAGTCAAAGATAGACGTGCGGTTTGCGTTCTGTTTCCCGGATACCTACGATATCGGAATGTCGCATCTCGGAATGAAGATACTCTACTCTCTCACGAACGAGAGGGAGAACTACTGGTGCGAGCGCTGTTTTGCGCCGTCGGAGGACTTTGAAGCCATAATGCGCGAGAACGATATACCGCTCTATGCGCTTGAAAGCCTTGATCCGATTAAGGACTTCGACTTCATCGGCTTCACGATGCAGTACGAGCTCTCCTACACGAACGTGCTGAATATGCTCGACCTTGCCGGGATACCGCTGTTTGCGAGCGAACGCGGTGACGAGCTCGGACAGATCGTCATTGCCGGAGGACCGTGCGTTTGTAATCCGGAGCCGCTTGCGGACTTTTTTGATATGTTCATTCTCGGCGAGGGCGAAGAGGTGAACCTTGAGGTCATAGACCTGTACTGGGAGATGAAGCAGCAGGGAGCTTCAAGGCTTGAGTTCCTGCGCCGTGCTGCACAGATCGAGGGCGTGTATGTGCCGCGGTTCTACCATTTCACCTACAAGGAGGACGGCACTATCAGCAAGGTCGAGGCTTCTGACGGAGCGCCCGAGATAGTACACAAGCGCATTATAAGGGACTTCGACAAGGTCTACTACCCGGAGAATTTTGTAGTTCCGTTTACCGAGATAGTACACGACAGAGTATCCGTGGAGGTGCTGCGCGGCTGTATCAGAGGCTGCCGTTTCTGTCAGGCAGGCTTCATTTACAGACCTTTCCGCGAGAAGCACACCGATACTATCTGCCGCGAGACGAAGTGCCTGTGCGAAAACACCGGCTACGATGAGGTATCGCTCGCGTCACTGAGTACGAGCGATCATTCCGAAATTGATCCGATGCTGACACAGCTCATCGACTACACGGCAAAGGAGAAGATAAACCTCTCGCTGCCGTCGCTGAGAGTGGACAATTTCTCTGAGTCGCTCCTTGAAAAGATCAAAAAAGTCCGTAAGAGCGGACTTACCTTTGCAGCGGAGGGCGGCACGCAGAGGCTTCGCGACGTTATCAACAAGAACGTCACCGAAGAGGAGATAATGAACACCTGCACGATAGCGTTCAAGGGAGGATATTCCGCGGTAAAGCTCTATTTTATGATGGGACTTCCAACTGAGACCGATGAGGACATTGTCGGTATCGCAGAGCTTGCACAGCGGATAGTCGATCTGTTTTACAGCATCGAGGACAGACCAAAGGGCAGGGGCGGAGTGCAGGTCTCTGTCAGCTGCGCGACATTCGTGCCTAAGCCGTTCACGCCGTTCCAGTTCGAGCCGCAGGATACGCGCGAAATGATCGAGCACAAGCAGAAGCTGCTCCTCGACTCGGTCAAGACCAAGAAGATCAAGGTCAGCTACCACGATCCGAACGTCAGCCAGCTCGAGGTAATACTCGCAAAGGGCGACAGAAGACTCTGCAAGGCGATATACACGGCGTGGAAGAAGGGCTGCAAATTCGACAGCTGGGAGGAACACTATCACTTTGAAAAGTGGCTCGAGGCGTTTGCAGATTGCGGCATAGATCCGTCGTTCTACGCGAACAGACGCTTTGAATATGACGAGATACTGCCGTGGGATCACCTTGATTACTTTGTCTCGAAGCAGTTCCTCATACGCGAGAACCAGACTGCGCATCAGTCAAAGACCACTCCGAACTGCCGTCAGAGGTGTTCGGGCTGCGGAGTGAATAAAAAAGTTGGGAGGGAATGTTTTTGCTGAGACTCAGAGCAGTATTTGAGAAAAAAGGACGCGCAAAGTACATATCCCACCTCGACCTGAACCGCTGTATGCTGAGGATATTCAGGCGCTCCAAGTTGCCGATATGGTACACCGAGGGCTTCAATCCCCACCCGTACTACGCCTTTGCGCTGGCGCTTTCGCTGGGCTTCGAGAGCAGCTGCGAGATAATGGACTTCAACATCACTGATGACGAGATGTCAATGGAAGAGATACGCGACCGTCTGAACGCAGTAATGCCGGAGGGAATGGGCATAGTGTCCGTTGCACCGCAGGTCAGCAAGATAACAGCGATAACCAACGCAGATTACAGCTTCGAGCTCGAAACGGCAAATGTCTCCGGACTCAGGAGCGATATAGAGAAGCTGCTTTCGGGCGAGAGCATACTTATCGAAAAAAAGACCAAGAAAGGCATAAAAACGGTCGATATAAAGCCGGATATGCAGGTGCTCACATTTGAGGACGGCGACGGCTTCATAAAAATGTCGCTGAGGCTTCCTGCCGGAACTCAGACGAACTATAACCCGACACTTTTCTTCGATGCACTGAAAAACGCCGGAGCAGAGCCGTTTGAGCCGCGTAATATCAGCCGTACTGCAATTCTCTGCGCGGACGGCACTGACTTTAAGTAAGGAGAGAGCAATGGACATATTTAAAAGAGAGATAGACGGCGGAAAGGCGTTCGACTGGGGCAGAGCCTCCTCTGACTATGCGAAATACCGCGACATTTACCCACCGGAATTCTTTGGCAGGATAGCTGAACGCGGACTGTGTGTGACCGGACAGAAGGTGCTCGACCTCGGCACCGGAACGGGTGTAGTTCCTCGGAATATGTATCACTATGGTGCTGAGTGGACAGGCGCTGACATTTCGGAGAACCAGATAGCGCAGGCGAAGATACTTGCCGAAAGAGAGGGTAAGAAGATAGAATTCATCGTTTCTGCGGCGGAGGACATCGACTTCCCAGACGGAACGTTCGATGTCATCACAGCCTGCCAGTGCTTCTTCTATTTTAATTATGAAGTGGTTGTGCCGAAGCTGGCGCGTCTGCTCAGAAAAGGCGGCAGGCTGGTCATACTGTTTATGGCTTGGATTCCGGCAGAGGATAGGATAGCAAAGGCGAGCGAGGAGCTCGTCCTGAAGTATAACCCGGAGTGGTCCGGCGGTGGATATGTAAGAACACCGGTGTTTGTCCCCGAGGTAGCTGAGAAGTATTTCGACACCGAAGAAAGTGACGGATACGATCTTATGGTGCCCTTCACACGCGATAGCTGGAACGGCAGAATGAAGGCTTGCAGGGGAGTTGGAGCATCTATGGCTCCTGAGACCATAGTTAAGTGGGAGAACGAGCATATGAAAATGCTCGCGGAGAACGCTCCTGAGAGCTTTGAGATACTCCACCGCGCGGCTTATGCGATACTCAGAAAGAGATAAATATATTAAATTTGTGATTTTTTCAAAAAAACACTTGCAATTTCTGTCAAAGTATGTTATGATATAAAAGCATTTGAAATTCCGTTCGTTATGATTTTATCATACCGGATGAG
>CACXEJ010000018.1 GCA_902766595.1 Ruminococcus flavefaciens
GATCTGTGATTCCTTCTTAGCCTGAGCACGGAGGATCTGTGACTCCTTTTCACCTTCTGCAACGAGGATCTGAGACTTCTTGTCACCTTCAGCCTGGAGGATCTTCTCACGGCGCTCACGCTCAGCCTTCATCTGCTTCTCCATAGCGTCCTGAATTTCACGAGGCGGGAGGATGTTCTTGAGCTCAACGCGGTTTACCTTGATACCCCAGCGGTCTGTAGCCTGGTCGAGGATAGAAGTGATCTTTGTGTTGATAACGTCACGGGAAGTGAGAGTTGTATCGAGCTCCATTTCACCGATGATGTTACGGAGTGTAGTAGCGGAGAGGTTCTCGATAGCAACGAGAGGTCTCTCAACACCGTAGATGTACTGTTTTGCGTCAGTGACCTGGAAGAATACGACGGTATCTATCTGCATAGTAACGTTATCCTTCGTGATAACGGGCTGAGGCTTGAAGTCTACGACTTTTTCCTTGAGGGAAACCTTGCCTGCGATGCGGTCAATGAACGGGAAGAGAACGTGGATACCGGTCTCCCACTCAGCGTGGAAAGAACCGAGACGCTCGATTACGAAAACGTGTGCCTGCGGAACTACTCTGAAAGATCTGATAATGATGAAGATAACGAACAGAATAATACCAAAGACGATGAGTGCAAAAATGCTGTCCATAGTTATAAACCTCCGATAATGTAAAATATAGTGATGAATGCTTTTAAGTCTTTACGGCAACTATCAGCTTAGCGCCTTTGACTTTTTCGACTGTGACAATGGTATCCTTGGGGATAACAGTCCCCTTGGAAGCCGGAACTGCACTCCAGTCAACCCCTTTTAAAGTGACACGTCCGGTACCGATGTCTTCGTTGATCTCCTCTATGACAACAGCGCGTTCTCCGACATCGAGCTCGGCATTGGTCGAGACGGTCTTTCTGGATTTACGCCACTTGCTGAGAAAAGGAAAAGTGAGAGCGAGGAAAATGCCTGAAGAGATCGTGAAAACAGCGATCTGAGCGATAAAGCTGAGATCAAACATAATGCTGGAGAAAATAGTTACCAGAGCACCGAGCGCGAACCAGATCGATACGAGCTGGAAGGTAGTAACTTCAGCGATCACGAACAGGACAAATATCACCGCCCAGGTGAATAGTTCCATCGCCATGACGCGTACCCCCTTTCTTAATATTTGTAGTAATCCCTACGCTTATATTCTATCACAAGTATTCACGAATTTCAAGGGTTTTTTGAAAATTTCATCATTTGAACACAAAACAGGTTCGTCTGAACCTGTAAATTTATTAATTTCAATGAGAGCTATTGACTTTAACGGCTCTATGACGTATAATAATAATGTATATGCTCCCGAATATCTCATATACTATACCGGAAATATTCTTGCAAGGGAGCAGTTACTATGGATAATGAAAAAAACAAGTCTGATACCTCTGCCGAGGAACGCCTCCGCGATGCCGAACTGACTGAAAAGCTCGGTCAGACCGTCTCGCAGAACTCCAAGCACCTTATCCACTGCCTTTCGGTGATAGGTCAGATAGAGGGACATTACGTCCTCGCAGAACAGAATAAAACAACTAAATACGAGCATATAATCCCGGCTCTTGTCGCTGTTGAACAGGACAGGAGCGTCGAGGGACTGCTCATCATACTGAATACCGTCGGCGGCGACGTTGAGGCAGGTCTTGCGATAGCTGAGCTCATCTCGGGTATGAAAACACCTACGGTCTCGCTGGTCGTCGGAGGAGGACACTCTATCGGCGTACCGCTTGCCGTCAGCGCAAAGGCCTCATTTATAGTGCCTACCGCTTCAATGACGATACACCCCGTCCGTATGAACGGTACTGTGCTCGGTGTCCCGCAGACGCTCTCCTATTTTGACAAGATGCAGGACAGGATAATCAGCTTCGTGCTCCGCAACAGCAAGGTCTCGGAGGAGGACTTCCGCAGGCTCCTCACAAATACGCAGGAGCTTGTTATGGACGTCGGCAGTGTCATCGAGGGCGAGGAAGCCGTAAGGCTCGGGCTCATAGACCGGCTCGGCTGTCTCAGCGACGCAATGGAGTGCCTTTACGATATGATAGAGCATACAGAAAAAAGATATGCCTGACAGACAGGACGCAACGCGTCCTATACATAAGAACAAGTAGAACATGATCGGAGGATAATATGGCAGAAGCTAAGAAAAAGAACCCGCCGCGCAGTACAGCCGGCAGGGCTCCGGCGGAAAAACCAAAGCCGCCGGCACAGGAACCCGTAAAACTCAAGAACGAACAGAATCAGTTCTGGTCGATAATACTCTTCGCGGCAGGTCTGCTCACAGCGCTTATGGTGCTCATAACAGGCTCGGCAGGCTGGCACGCTATACATAAGTTTCTCCTCGGAATGTTCGGCGTTGCAGCGTTTTTCGTCCCGATGATACTGGTGTACACTGCCATTCAGATCGGTATGGAGCGCAGTCAGAAGTGCGTTGCCGGAAGAGCCGTCTGGGGCGTTGCGCTAATGTTTCTCACGAGTGCGGCGATACAGATATTCTTCGTCGGAGAGCTCCCCGGAAGCGGCTTCGGCGGTCAGCTCAAGGAGCTGTACAGCGACGGCGCTGATCTGCGGGGCGGAGGAGTCGCAAGCGTGATAATCGCAGGATTACTTATCCGTGCCTTCGGAAGTGTCGGTGCGAAAATAATCACGGTAATAATGTTCTTCGTCTTTGGTATGCTCCTCTCGGGACTCGGACTCATCGAGTTCCTGAGACTTCTCGCAAGACCGTTCGATTTCCTGACCAAGTGTGCAAAGGGCTTTCACTGTATGGCTGTCGGAGGAGAATTCTCGGACGGCTTTGAGGAGGACGACGACCTCGATGACGAAAAGGAAAAGAAGAGCTTCGACAAGGATCTCGAGGCTATCGAGCTGGTGAACAGCCGCAATAAACAGGAGGAAAAGCCGCCTGTGCCCGTTCCGGCACCTGTTCCTGTTCCCGAGGTGCCTGCCCCGAAAAAGGAAAAGATTCCGGAGCAGCGCGTTATACCAGTAAGCGTTCCGGTGGTTCACAATTCTCAGAGCGGTGAGGACTTTCTGCTCGATATACCGCTCCCGACAGACCACCTCATACCGCCGGCTGGGGAAGCTCCGGCAAAGAAGCCAGCTGCTCCCAAGCGGAAGGCTGCTCATGGCAACGATGAGCTCGAGTCGCTTATCGCGCGTGAAGCCGGTCACAAGCGCAGCGAGCTCGATATACCGATAGACGGCGTGCCGGCTGCGGAAGAGGCTGCTCCCGAACAGCCCAAGGAAGAGGAAAAGATATACATTCTGCCGCCGCTCGACCTGCTTGCAGCTCCGGTGATAAAGTCCAACAGTGCGGAGGCTGCTGCGGAAATGCGCGAAAAGGCGGAGGTCATCGTAAACACCTTCAAGAGCTTCGGAGTCGAGGTCCGCATCAAGGACATCTTCCGCGGTCCTTCCATAACCCGTTACGAGATACAGCCCGGTCCGGGCGTAAAGGTCTCGAAGATAAAGGGACTTGAGGACGACATTGCCCTCAATCTCGCAGCGCAGGGCGTAAGAATTGAAGCGCCTGTGCCCGGAAAATCCGTTGTCGGCATAGAGGTCCCGAACGAGAACAAGGATATGGTAACTCTCCGCGAGATACTTTCCGCGCCCGAATTCAGGAATTCCGGCAGCAAGCTGACCTTTGCGGTCGGCAAGGACATCGCCGGAAACGTTATCCTCGGTGACATCACAAAAATGCCGCACGTTATCATCGCCGGAACGACCGGTTCCGGTAAGTCGGTCTGCACACGCTCTATTATTATGAGTATACTCTACAACGCAAAGCCCGAGGAGGTAAAGCTCATACTCATAGATCCGAAAATGGTCGAATTCAAGGTGTTCGACGGCATACCGCATCTGCTTATCCCTATCGTCATCGACGCTAAAAAGGCTGCCGGTGCCCTTAACTGGGCTGTTACCGAGATGATGCGCCGCTACACGATATTCTCGGAGCTCGGTGCGAACGACCTGAAGTCCTACAACGCTATGGCAGCTAATTCGCCCGACCTTGAGACAATGGCACAGATAGTCGTTTTCATCGACGAGCTGGCTGATATGATGCTCGTTGCAGGCAAGGAGGTCGAGGACTCTATCTGCCGTCTTGCACAGATGGGACGTGCCGCAGGTATGCACCTCGTTGTTGCAACACAGCGTCCTACGACAGACGTTATCACAGGTCTCATCAAGGCAAATATCCCGAGCCGTATCGCACTTTCCGTTATGTCTCAGGTCGATTCGCGTACTATCATAGATACTGCCGGTGCTGACAAGCTGCTCGGTAACGGCGATATGCTGTATATGCCTATCGGTATGAACAAGCCGCTGAGAGTTCAGGGCTGTTTTGCGTCGAATAAGGACATTACGGCGACTCTTGACTTTATCAAGTCTCAGGTTCAGGTACATTACGACGAAACAATTACCGAGGCTGTTGAAAATTACGTTCCTCAGGGCAAGGGCGGTGACAGCGACGATATCCCGGACGCTGCCGCTGGCTCGGACGAGGACTTTGTTGAACGCGCTATGGAGGTCGCGGTGAACGCCGGACATCTCTCCACATCTATGCTCCAGCGTAAGCTCAAGCTCGGCTACGCAAGGGCGGCGCGTATTATGGACGAGCTCGAGGAGCGCGGAGTCATCGGACCGAGCGAGGGTGCAAAGCCGAGGCGCGTGCTTATGTCGAAAATGCAGTTTGACGAGCGGAAGCTCCGCAGAATGAACGATATTGACTGACAGAGGTGACAGGCGTGTACGAGGGATTTCTTCCGACTACGAAAAAGGAGATGGACGAGCTCGGGATAGAGCAGTTCGACTTCATATACATAACCGGCGATGCTTACGTCGATCACCCGAGCTTCGGTGCGGCTATCATAACCCGTCTTATTGAGTCTATGGGCTTTACCGTCGGTGTGATAGCCCAGCCGGACTGGCATACAGACCGCGACTTCAGACGCTTCGGTGCGCCTAAGTACGCCTTTCTCGTGACCTCCGGCAACATCGACTCTATGGTCGCACACTATACTGCCGCAAAGAGAAAGCGTTCCGACGATGCTTATTCCCCCGGAGGCTTAGCCGGAAAGCGTCCCGACAGAGCAGTCATCGTCTACTGCCAGAAGCTCCGCGAATACTTCGGGGACATTCCCGTTATGATCGGCGGACTCGAGGCTTCGCTGCGACGTTTCGCCCACTATGACTACTGGGACGATGCCGTGAGACCGTCCGTGCTCGTTGACAGCGGCGCCGACCTGCTGATGTACGGTATGGGCGAGCACCAGATACAGGAGGTCTGCACCAGACTTGCTGCCGGTGAGGACATAAGCACGATACACGATGTCCGCGGAACGTGCTACCTCACAGATCCCGTAAATACGCCGATAGGAGCGGCACAGTGCCCCTCCTTCGAGCAGGTGCGCGACAACAAGAGGGAGTACGCGAAGGCGACGAAGATACAGTACGACTGGCAGGACGAGATCTATGGAAAAATAATCATACAGCGACACGGCAAGCAGATGCTCGTGCAAAATCCTCCGGCGTACAGCCTTACTACCGAGGAGCTCGACCATATTTACAGCCTGCCTTACACAAGGGCTGCCCACCCCTCATACGACTCGCAGGGCGGAGTCCCCGGCATAGAGGAGGTGCGCTTCTCGATAACCCACAACCGCGGCTGCTTCGGCTACTGCAACTTCTGCTCGATAGCTCTGCATCAGGGCAGGAGAGTCACCGTCCGCAGCGAGGAGTCGGTTCTTGCGGAGGCTGAGAGGATCACGAAAATGCCTGATTTCAAGGGCTATATACACGATGTGGGCGGACCGACTGCGAATTTTCGCCATACCTCCTGCGAAAAACAGCTCACCAAGGGACTGTGTATGGGCAAGAAGTGCCTTGCGCCGACACCCTGTCCGGCTCTGAAAGCCGACCACACCGAGTACCTTGCAATGCTCAGGAAAATACGCGCGATTAAGGGCATCAAGCGCGTTTTCATACGCTCGGGAATTCGTTACGACTACCTTATGCAGGACAAGAATGACGAGTTCATACGCGAGCTCATAAAGTTCCACGTCAGCGGTCAGCTCAAGGTCGCTCCGGAACACTGCTCGGCAGCCGTTCTCGATAAAATGGGCAAGCCGCATATCGAGGCTTACAAGGCGTTCCAGAAGCGCTTCTACGAGATAACCAAGGGTATGGGCAAGGAGCAGTATCTCGTGCCGTACCTTATGTCCTCGCACCCCGGAAGTACGCTGAATGAGGCGATAGACCTCGCGCTCTTCCTCAGGGACAACAAGATACGTCCCGAGCAGGTTCAGGACTTCTACCCGACGCCCGGAACTATCTCCACAGCGATGTTCTATTCCGAGCTTGATCCCTATACTATGGAAAAGGTATATGTGCCGAAAACACCGAAGGAAAAGGCGATGCAGCGAGCTCTGCTCCAGTATTTCCGGCCGCAGAACCGTGAGATCGTCCTCGAGGCTCTGAAGGCTGCCGGCAGACGTGACCTCATCGGCAGCGGACCTAAGTGTCTTGTGGAGGACATACCCCAACATAACCGGAAGGGCGGTGAAGGCTCGTGGAAAAACAAAAGCAGTTCCGCATCACAGAGGAGCAGAGGAAAAAGCTCCGGAAAACCGTCAAGAAACACGGGAAACACTTCAAGAAAGCCTCAAAGAAAAAGAAAGGGCTGAACATAGCCCTTGTACTGATACTTCTGCTGCTTGCAGGCGTATTCCTGTGGCTGCATAACCGCCGCAATGAGCCTGAGCTCGAGGTAAACAGCGATCTCTCGGTACACTATATAGATGTAGGTCAGGGCGACTGCGAACTGCTCGTTTCGGGCGGAAAGACTATGCTCATAGACTGCGGTGAGTCACAGTATGCCGGAAAGGTCACGGACTACCTCAGGGAGCTTGGTGTAAAGCGGCTCGATTACGTTGTTGCGACTCACCCTCATTCCGACCATATGGGCGGTATGGCGAGCGTTATGAAGCAGTTCGACATCGGTGAGGTCATTATGCCGCCGCTGCCGGACGAGGATGTTCCGACGACAAACTTCTTTGAGAATTTCCTCAGTGTGTGCGAGGACAAGGGGCTTGAACTGACCGAGGCAAAGGTCGGCGACGAGCTTGAGATAGGTGACGCAAGGGCGAAGGTCGTTGCGCCGAATTCAGCAAAGTACGAGGAACTGAACAACTACTCGGTCGTGCTGCTTGTGACTCACGGCAGCAAGAAGTTCATCTTCGACGGCGACGCGGAAAAGCTCTCCGAAAAGGAAATGATAAGCGGCGGAATGCTCTGTCCCGTGGACGTTTACAAGGTCGGACACCACGGCAGCAACTCCTCTTCGTGTGCGGCTTATATGAAGGAGATACAGCCGAAGATCGCGGTGATATCCTGCGGTGCCGGAAATCCCTACGGTCACCCGAAGGACGGCGCGATCAAACGTATGTCGCCGTATACCGAAGAAATATACCGTACAGACCTGTGCGGAACGATAAATATCGTCTCTGACGGCAAAGAGCTTACCGTCAGGACTGAAAGGAACTGAGCTATGGTAATACTTGAACGCTTTGAAGGCGATATTGCGGTCCTTGAGACCGATAACGGTTCACTGAACATCAGCAGAGCGGAGCTCCCGGAGGAGGTCTGTGACGGCGACGTTCTCGTTTTCAGCGGTGGCTGCTGGAGCATCGACAGGGAAAAGACCGATGAAAGAAGGGCAGCTATGCGTTCAAGAATGCGCAGGCTCATCAAGAAGAAATGACTGATACTATTATTATAGGCGGCGGCGCGGCAGGCTGTTTCGCGGCTGTATGGGCGGCAAGAATGGGAAAGAGCGTCCTTATTTTCGACAAGAACGAGAAGCTCGGACGAAAGCTGCGCATAACCGGCAAGGGACGCTGCAACGTCACCAACAACTCCTCAATGGAGGAGCATATGAAGAATATCCCGGTAAATCCGCGGTTTCTGTACAGCGCTTTCTCGGCGTTCGGAGCCGAGGACGTTATGGCTTTCTTCGAGCAGCTCGGAGTTTCGCTCAAAACCGAGCGCGGAAACAGGGTGTTCCCGGTGAGCGACCGTGCGGACGACATTGCCGATGCGCTTGCGTCCGAAATGCACCGTCTCGGCGTAAAGGTCATAAAGAAGAGAGTGACGAAGCTCATCATCGAGGACGGCAGCTGCTGCGGAGTCTGCGCGGCAGGAGAGGAATACCGTGCCGGCTCGGTGCTTATCGCCTGCGGAGGAAAGTCCTACCCGAATACCGGCTCGACCGGTGACGGCTACACTCTTGCGGAGTCTGCCGGACACACGGTAACTGAGCTTAAACCGAGTCTTGTTCCGCTGACCTCGCCGGACAAATTCTGTGCCGAGCTTATGGGGCTCTCGCTGAGGAACGTCACGCTGACGCTCTATGACCGCGAAAAGCCGGTTTACAGCGAGCTCGGGGAAATGCTCTTCACTCACTTCGGGCTCTCCGGACCGCTCGTGCTCAGTGCGAGCTCCCACATCAGGGATATGCAGCCGGAGCGCTATTCCGTAAAGATAGACCTAAAGCCTGCCCTCGATGCCGAACAGCTCGACGCGAGGATACAGCGCGATTTTGCCGAAAGCCTCAACCGCGACTTCATAAACGGCATACGAAAGCTGCTTCCGGCAAAGCTGATACCGGTCGCGGTAAAGCTCTCGGGGATAGCTCCGGAGCAGAAGATCAACGGCATAACAAAGGAACAGCGCCGGAAGTTCGGCGAGCTGCTGAAGGCCTTCCCAGTGAGGGTGAGCGGCTTCCGACCGATAGACGAGGCGATAATCACCAGCGGAGGGGTATCCGTGAAGGAGATCTCGCCTAAAACTATGGAGTCCAAGCTCGTTCCGGGACTTTTCTTTGCCGGAGAGGTGATCGACGTTGATGCCTATACGGGCGGCTTCAACCTCCAGATAGCCTTCTCGACCGCTTACGCAGCGGCGATGAATATGTGAGGTGGTTTGTATGGATTTTCTTATTGATTTTATTTCAGAGCTGATTTTTGATACAGCTTTAAACGGAGCTGAGTCGGCTGCCGGGAACAGGAAGCTCCCAAAACCTGTAAGGTATCTTATCCTTGCACTTATCATTCTGGTGTTTGCGGCAGTATTATCAGTTGTATTCCTTACAGGAGCGCTGATGCTGAGGGACAGTAATTACCCGTTCGGCATATTTATGCTCGCGCTGGGAGCAGTTATGTTGTTTATGAGCATAAGAAAATTCCGCATTCTGCGTGAAAAAGTAAGAAAGCCCTCTGCTGAGGGTGAAAATAAAGGAGAAGAAATATGAAGAACATCAATATCGCAATCGACGGACCTGCCGGTGCAGGCAAGAGCACTATCGCAAAAATGGTCTCTGCAAAAATGGGCTACATCTACGTTGACACAGGCGCTCTTTACCGTACTATCGCGCTCTACATCACAGAGAACGATATCCCCGATGACAAGATCGAGGAGTCGCTCAAGAACGCTGATGTTTCCCTGAGATTTATCGACGGCACACAGAGAGTTTTCCTCGGGGACAGGGACGTTTCCGGACTTATCCGCACACCTGAGATCTCAATGGCTGCTTCACGCACATCTGCTATCCCTGCCGTAAGAGCCTACCTCTTCGGAACTCAGCAGAAGATAGCTGCCGAGAACAATGTCATTATGGACGGCAGAGACATCGGAACAGTTGTCCTTCCGAACGCTGATGTGAAGATATTCCTCACAGCTTCCGCAGAGGAGCGCGCTAACCGCCGCTACAAGGAGCTCGCTGAAAAGCCCGACTGTCCGAGCTATCAGGAGATACTCGATGACATCATCAAGCGTGACTATCAGGATATGCACCGCGAGACAGCTCCGCTCAAGCAGGCTGAGGACGCAGTTCTCGTTGACACCACCAAGCTCACTCTCGAGGAGTCCGCAGACGCTATAATCAGCGTGATAAACGAGAAGATAAAGTGATAACGGTAAGGATCGCTGCTGCGGATGACGCTGAAAAAATAGAAAAGCTGTTTGCTGAGATGCTGAAGAGTGTCTATAATACGGACGATGCAGAGGGCTACGAGGACGGGTACCTTGACAAGTTCTTCGGCGGCAGCGACAGGATATACGCTGCGGAAGCCGACGGGGAATTTGCCGGATATATCGCAGTCGAGGTACACGACGGCTTCATCTACCTCGACGATATTTCAGTAGACGGAAAATTCCGCGGTCAGGGTATCGGCACGAAGCTCATAGAGGCTGCCGAGAAGTATGCATCGGAGCTCGGCATAACCGAGTCAGTGCTTCACGTCGAAAAGGCGAATGTCTCTGCACAGCGTCTGTACAAGCGGCTCGGATACTCCGAGTCCGGCTGTGACGGCAGCCGTTATCGTATGACAAAAACGCTTCTGAACGAGAGGTGAGGATAATATGTATTATGTTTTGAAATTCCTTGTGCGCCTTGCATTCCGGATAGCCTTCAATCTCCATTACGAGGGCAAAAAGAATATCCCAAAGGGAACTGCTATCATATTCGCCTGCAATCACCGCAGCAACGGTGATCCGCCTATCGTAGGCTGCGGCTGTCCCGGCAGGCAGACCTTTATGGCTAAGGAGGAGCTCTTCGAGAACAAGCTTTTTGCGTGGCTGATACGTTCGCTCGGAGCTTTCCCGGTCGCAAGAGGCAAGGGTGATACCGGCGTTATCGACAAGGCTGTCGATAACCTCAACAGCGGCAAAAACCTTATGATCTTCCCCGAGGGCACACGCTCCAAGGACGGCAAGGTCGGCAGGGGACATACCGGAGCTGCGCTTATCGCGGCACGTTCCGGAAAGCCGGTCGTTCCGGTAGGCATAGTATTCGGCGAGAAGCTGAAATTCCGCACAAGAGTCACGGTAAAATTCGGTGAACCGATAATGCCGGAGGACTATGTTGAGGTGTGCGACGAACCCAATCCGCGTCAGCTCGTAAAGCTCAAGAACCGCTATATGGCTGACATCAAGCGCCTTGTTGAGGGCGAACCGGAGGAGACTTCCGAAAAGGAGGAAAAGGCTGATGAGTAAGGTCACGGTAGCAAAGTCGGCAGGCTTCTGCTTCGGAGTGGACAGGGCTGTGAAAATGGTTTACAGCGAGCTCGAAAAGAACACTAAAGTGGCAACTCTCGGACCTATAATCCACAATCAGGACGTCGTGAACGATATGCAGTCCAAGGGGGCGCGCATAATCGACACACCGGACGAGCTCGAGCCCGACGAGACCGTCGTTATCCGCTCGCACGGAGTCGGCAGGGAAATATACGACCAGATCGCTGCAAAGGGCAACCGTATGCTCGATGCGACCTGCCCGTTTGTATCAAGGATACATAAGATCGTTGCGGAAAAGACCGCTGAGGGCTACTTTATACTTATAGCCGGCGACTCTTCTCACCCGGAGGTGCAGGGGATAGTTGGTCATTGTGACGAAAATTGCCTCGTTTTTAAGGACAATTTTGAGCTAAAAGACTTTTTTGAAAAAAAGTACACAAATTTGAAAAAAAAGCTTGCAATTGTCGCCCAAACGACGTATAATATTGTAGTATGGGACGAGTGTTTAAACGTGATCCCGAAAGACGATCCGAACATCGTTATCTTTGATACTATATGCAATGCGACCGATACAAGACAGTCCGACGCGGCTGAGCTTGCAAAGAATTCGGATATAATGCTTGTGGTCGGAGGCAGACACAGCTCAAATACAGTCAAGCTGTTCGAGGTGTGCAGCCGATACTGCAAAACGTATCATATAGAGAATTCGGACGAGCTTCGGAGCTTAATGCTTCCCTCTGCCGATAAGATCGGCATTACCGCTGGAGCCTCTACTCCGGCGCACATAATCAAGGAGGTACAAACCAAAATGGCAGAAAATGAAATTCTTGCAGCTAATCAGAATGAGGAGTTTGATTTCGCTCAGGCTATCGACGAGTCATTCAAAAAAATACATACAGGAGAGAAAGTTAAAGGCACAGTTGTTGCTGTAAATAATACAGAAGCTATCGTTGACCTCGGCACA
>CACXEJ010000019.1 GCA_902766595.1 Ruminococcus flavefaciens
CATCAATGTACATGTATCCTGATTTCTGTCGGAGATTTCCATCAACGCTCATAGTGCCGCTGGCAAGATCAATATTTCCACTCTGTACGACATCTTTCGTTACATTAATTGTTCCTTTGCTTCCGTTGAGGGAAGAATTTACATTCATATTGCCATTAACTATCAGCTTGCCTCCGTTTACATAAACAGTTGATTTGTTTGTAAAATCTCCATTAACTGTCAGTGTATGACCATTAAGGTCAAGAGTTCCTGTGCTCACAACAGCATTTCCGTCGATTGTAATATCCTTAACAAGCTTTACACCCTTGAATTCTGTTTCAAATGTTAAAGTTGATGTATCGACTGTATACAGCGAATTAAAGCAACTATTGGTTGAATCAAAATGGATTATATGGTTTTTATCACCTTTGAAAACAACCTCGTGAGAACTATATCCAATGAAGTTATCAGTAGAGCCATTTTTCTGATAGAAATTACCGCCGATAGTCATAGTGCCGTTTGTTAGTATATTGTAGCTATAACCATAGTAAGATGATGTTTGAGTGCTTACACCAGATTGAGTTACAAAATCTCCACCGACACTTACCTGATCGCTATCTTTATCCATTATTAATACGCCTGTTGAATTAGTTGTGGCGTTTTCATTCTGGATCTTATACCAGCCGCTTACATTCAGTGTTCCTCCGTCAATGTACATATATCCTGCTTCCTGCCTGAGGTTTCCCACCACCGTCAGCGTATGACCGTTCAGATCAACATTTGAACTCATCACTACGTCGGCCGTGATAACGGAATCATCTGTCAGGGTCCATGACTCGTTTATATTGTAGATACCTGCGGCCAGATACTCATCTTCGCCGTCAGCGTTCAGCGAGGGGCCATAGGAATCCTTTCCGTGCCCCTGTACTACTGTTACGTTGAGTGTGTCAGTAAAGCTGCCGTCATTTGACTTTGCGGTGATCACTGCAGTGCCGGCTCTGTACAGAACAGGCTGTCCGTTTATATAGGTAACTACTTCCGGGTTTGAAGAGCTGTAGGTCATAGTCTTATCGCTGGCAGAGTCAGGACCCACTTTAGCATAGTAGTCATAGAACAGATAGTCACTCAGCCCCCACTCAACTGAATCTGCAGCAAAGTACACTTCTTCAACAGCAGTTGAATCAGCGCTTTCAAACGCTGACATGAGCTCTTCATACAATTCCGGATAATCCGAATCAAGGAAGAAAACAAAATTATTAAAAGCGTGAATATGCTCCTGATGAAGATTTTCTCTGTTACCGTTAACGCTCTTTACAAAGTTATTGTACTTATCACCATTATCCGGGAAAAGTCCTGCAATGCCCTTCTTGTAGACAATATCAGCATAGCTGATAGCCATATCGCAGCCGTTATCATAGTTGTTGAACATAACGTCAACCGCCGCCAACAGCTTTTCCGCATTAGCCATAGTTCTGCTGCTCTTGTAAGCATTCATCTCATCTTTGACAACAGACTTAACAAGCCTCTCGTAGTTTTTAAGGCAGTTAAGCTTATAATACTGCTCGCAGATCTCATCGGTCGAGAACAGGATGTTCGAGAGATTCTTTCCTATCTGTCGGCTTATCTCAATTCCGAATGTCAGATAATTGCTTGCAATTGCCGCATCAAAAGCATACTTTGTAGCTTTGCCGAATGCAAACGCAAAGCCCTGAGTATACGCATCAAACATAGTGGCATCCCATGCAAGCTCAACGCTCTGACAAGCCATATTGACATTGGCCAGAGCCTGCTTCATATAAGGGTCTGCAAGGCCGTCACATTTGTCATAAAGATCTGAAACCAGATCCTTCATACCGTCTACCATACAGCAGCAAGACATATATGAGCAAAAATTATCAAACGTTTTCTCTGCAATTTTACCAACTTTTACTATGTCTGAAAAAATACCAACATATTTGCCTATATCATCTATCTTCGGATAAGCTTCGGAAAAGGCATCAGTTATGTATTTCAGAGTCTTTTCCTGATCCGCTTCTGAAAGTGCAGTAAAAGTCTGGTTCAGTATATCAGCTTCTTTCAGGCTTGCATCTGCTTTTAGGCATTTTGTAAAAATATTCCAAACCCTTTTGCTGTTGGATATGAAATCATTATCAAATGTGTCTTTTACGAAAGAAGATGAGCAGTAACTCTCCAAAGATTTTAATATTACCGTTTCATAGTATCCGATCCGGTTTACCTGCTGAGATGTTGCTTTTTCGGTGTCAAATGTAAGAGTCTCCCATGCAGCAACTGAGCCCATGAACAATTCGTTCTTGTTCATTTCCTGCGCAAGTATAACTCCGGGTGAATCAAATCTCAGTCCGTTTTTGACAGCCCCGTTAACAGCTGGGTTTCCGTCCTGTACCATAAGATCAGCGATATACATATTCACATCGAAATCTTTATCTGATGCAGCATCGGCAGTTATCACCGTTGATGACAATAGCTGTCCATCAGCAAATTCCGAAACGAATGAGGAACTAAGGATCATTGCCAAGGCAGTTAAGCCGGATACGATTCTTTTTATCATTTTTCTACTCCCAGTATTATTTCCAGTAAAGACCCGTGAAGCGCAAAAGCTGCACAGGTCTTTTATTTACCACAGCTTACTAACTCCCTTGATGTGCGCCTTCAGCTTGAGCAGATCAGCCGCATTGACCTTTCCGTTGCCGTCAATGTCGGCGCATTTCAGCTCATATCCTGTCAGCACTCCGACGCCTTTGATGTGGCTCTTGTCTATGAGCAGGTCGGTTGCCTTTATCTCTCCG
>CACXEJ010000020.1 GCA_902766595.1 Ruminococcus flavefaciens
GATAATATTGAAGATGCAATACTGAGCATTCTTAAAAGCGGTGATATTTTCACTGATGTTTCAATATCCAGCAGCAGACAATCAGTTAAAGCAAAGGACGGTTTATTGCAGACTGTAACCGAGACGGGAGTACAAGACATTATCGAAAAGCCCGTAAAATACAATGAGTTTCTAAAGCGTATATCTGCTCAAACCAATATTCCTATAACAACATTACATTCGGCTCTATGCAAATACAGTTCCGAATTTGGCAGACCTGACAATAAGTATTTCAACGAAAATACGATTACCTCATTCTGCTCGGCATTTACTACATGGAAAAACGAGAATCATCAAAAGCGGTTCAAGTATGTACAGAGTAAAGTGCCGCTTGGTGCTACGGCTCTTACTTATGCTGATGGTACACCGAGGGAGGATATTGCACAAGGTCGAATCGGAACAAAACTTGATCCGGGTTCAACTAGCAAAAAATATCTTTATGATGCGAAAGCATATGATTCGCCTCTTGAAAAGAAAAACATTGAAGCAGAGGTCGATGAGATCGTGGTATACGGTAAGATACCTCGCAGAAGTATCGCTATTCCGACAATTACGGGAGGTACATACAGTCCTGACTTTATGTATGTTGTAAAGCGAAAGGACGGCACTAAGGATTTGAATGTAGTAATCGAAACGAAAGATGTTGAGGGTAAGTCTGATCTTAGAGGAGCTGAGGCGGTTCGTATTGAATGTGCAGAGGTCTATTTTGAGATGTTATCCAAAGACGGCTATACAGTTCACTTCCGTAAACAGCTCAACAATAAGCAGATGGCGCAGATTATTAAGGAAATCATAAATAAAGGTTAATAAACCACCATTTTGGCGAATCATAAAGGAGTATTCGAATTAAACAAAATTGACATAGCCCCCAGAATTTGTTATTTCTGGGGGCTGTTCATTTGAAAGATGGAACAAGGTAACTAAGATTCGTCGAGATGGATATGTGGGTGACCTTTTTGGAAACGAATACCATGTCTATCTTATATCTTGACACTGACAATTATAATAAATACTTCTTTTGGATAGAATACCATGCTCATCGTGTATAATGTGAACTTGCAATATATATTAATTCTGACGAAACGAGGCACGAAAGAAGGCTACAAATGGGATAATGTACAATTGTTATACTTAAAGTAATACTATGATAAGATAAAGTATTTTTAATTTGATTTATTCATCTACGGAATACTAACACATTATAAAATCATAGTATGTTTCAGTTTTAGTTTAACGATGAAAAATAGAAGTACTAATCTTATTCAAATAATACAAGTACGTTTTTGAAAAGATTATTCTATATTCTAAATGACGTTAGGTAATTATTACTGTACATTTCAAGGAAGTCGACAAAATTTCGCTCTCCGATAAGAACTTTTCTCAGTTCAAGGAGCGGCTTTTCGGAATATGTGAGTGACTTAATATCTGCAAGTTCAGCATCAAGTATTGGAATATGACAATGCCCGTATGTACCGCCGCAGGAATGTATATTGTTATTGTAATAGCCAAAGCAAAACAGCGCCATATCAGTATTATCAAGCCGGATTCTGCGCTCTTTTTTTACATACGGCGAGAGCTTTGCAATAACATAATGATTTCCATAGTAACAAATAATATTTCCTATCTTATAATCGTGCGGAAGTTCAACAAAAGCACTTTCTATCTTATCACTCCAGTCTGTTTCAGAGTCTCTGTTTTCAGTCTTGTAGATCTCCTTCTTAGAATTGAAATAATACCGAAAACCACCGCTTTTTTCATTTCTTATACGCCTGATTATGCAATCATAGCCACACAATTCATCATTCGTTAGGATCCATTTTAAAGCTCTTTCCCAGTCATCAAATACTGAAGATCCGCATTCTGTAAACTCATCTTCAGCGATGTAATATGCTTCCTCATGCTCTGATTCAATAAGGCTTAGCGCATATTCGCAGGACTGGATATATTGTTCAGTAAATTTCCGAAAATTCTCACTATCCCACTCGTAATCTCCGACAGCAAGCTCCTCATCGGTGTATTTATCAAGCCGCTCACGAATAGCTGCTATCTTATCCCTTAACGGACGGCAGGTAGATCTTGAAATGAGAATACACTCAACTGCAGGTGGAAGCACCTTGTCTTTGAGCATAAAACTCAGTGTTTCAGAATCTATGAATGATGTTACATTTTCCATATTTATTCTCCTTTATTTGCTTTTTAATACTCTTTTTCCATATTCTCATAAACAACTTTCAGCAGGTAGTAAACATAATCATTGAACATTTTATCATCAGTCGGTGGCAATCCAAGCATCTCACGGGCGAATACGCCTACTGCTCTTGAACGTGAAATACCGGCATAGCAATGGATAAGCAATGTATCAACATTCTGATGTTTCGTCAGGAAGTAAATAATGTCCAGTGCCTGTTTTTTCTGGAAAAGAGTGTAACCGGACTCAGGCTCTTCAATATCGTCAAAATAAAGTGTGAGCACGCCCTTGCAGTATCTGTTTTCAGTAAGCTGAAATCCGAATCCGCCGCACCATGCGTCCTGAATCGAGATCGCTGCATAGGTTTCGGACCTATTAGGATTGTCGTTATGTCTCATAACGAAGCTGAGTGCTTCACGGGCAGAGGTAACTAAAATTCTCGGTTTTTTCATTTTATCACTCCTTCTGAAAACAGTATATCACTTGTTATGTCCAAATTTTTTTACACGGCTTGATGTATGATATTTACAGAAACGAAGGAGTGATATTATGCTTATAACAATTACTTATGAAGGCACAAACACTCAGCAGCTTGGCTATCTGCTCCACAAGAATCCATACGCAGCGCAGGAGTTTTCGCTTACTTTCGGCAAAGCCTATGTATTCTATCCAGAGGTGTCTGACGAGCGTACAACTGCCGCTCTGCTCCTCGACATAAACTCTCTTGATCTTGCAAAGGGTAAGGAGAATTCTTCAAATACAGGACTTTTCGACTATGTGAATGACCGTCCCTATACATCTAATTCATTTATGAGCGTGGCGCTGAACCGCGTTTTAGGTACGGCTATGAAAGGCAGATGCGACAAGAATCAGGCACTTGCGGATACTCCGCTTGACCTTACAGCAAATGTGTATATGCTGCGCTGTGAGAACGATGAACTTCCGAAGAGTATCTTTGAGCCGCTGGGATATATGGTAATAATCGAACGCAAACTGCTTGATGATAGATTTCCCGAGTGGGGCGATAGTCCGTACATTGACCTGACTATCAAAGGCAGGGTGAAGCTCTCAGAGCTGCTCAATCACCTTTATGTGACAATTCCTGTTTTTGACGGAAACAAGCACTATTTCATTGATGAAAGTGAGATAGAGAAACTGTTCAGTCACGGCGGTGATTGGCTGAAAACTCACCCTTACCGTGAGACTATAACCAAGGGATATTTCAACAATATCCGCAGTATTACGAAGTCCGCGCTGGGTATCATTTCCGAGGATAATGATACTGAACAGCCGAAGCAGAAACCCCTTGACACTGAGAGACTTGATACGATAACGCAGGCTGTTCTCGACAGCGGCGCAAAGAGCGTCCTTGACCTTGGCTGCGGTGAGGGCAAATATGTTGCCCGACTGCTGAATGAACCGCAGATAAGCCGAATAACTGCCGCTGATGTTTCGGTGAAAGCACTTGAAGCTGCCAAGAACCGCATAGACAAAATGACACAGCGTCAGAAGGACAGAGTTGAGTTTATACAGGCTTCTGCGATTTGCAGAGACAGGCGTTTTGAAGGTCACGACTGCTGCCTGCTTATCGAAGTAATTGAGCACATTGACGAGGACATGCTGCCTGTGATGGAGCGTGTTGTGTTTGAACTTGCCAAACCGAAAACAGTAATCGTCACCACTCCGAATTTGGAGTACAATGCAAATTATGAATTCCTGAACGAGGGTGAACTCCGCCACTCCGACCACAGATTCGAGTGGAACAGGGTTGAATTCCGCAGTTGGACTGAGAAAATTTCCGAGAAATACGGTTACAAAGTCAGGATCACAGGCATAGGAAACGAAGACGAGATTTACGGCGCACCGACGCAGATGGGAGTGTTTGAGTTATGAGAATTGAGATACCGCAGCTTTCTTTAGTAGCGCTTGTAGGCGCGTCCGCAAGCGGAAAAACCACATTTGCACACAAGTATTTCAAGCCTACGGAGGTGCTTTCCTCCGACTTTTTCAGAGGAATGGTGGGCGATGACGAGGCTGACCAGTCCGTGACCGACAGCGCTTTCGATCTGCTTTTCAAGGCGGCTGAGATTCGCCTTTCGCTGGGCAGATTGACTGTCATTGACGCAACAAATTTACAGAAAAATTCACGCAAAAGCATTCTCGAACTTGCTAAGCGTCAGAACGTCCACTCTGCTGTAATAGTCCTTGATACTACGCTGAAAGCTCTCCTTGAGCGCAATGCTCAGCAAGGTGAAAAGGCTGTTCCGGAGGGTGTGATCCGCCGTCATTTTGAGCAGCTTAAAGGCACTGTCCGCTCGCTGAAAAAAGAGGGATTCCGCTATGTTTTCGTTGTCGGCGAGGACGATGCTGATTATGTGGAAATTGTCCGCACAAAGCTCTGGAATGACAAGCGCGATGAGCACGGACCTTTTGATATTATCGGCGATGTTCACGGCTGTTTTGATGAGCTTGCAGAGCTTCTTAGAAAGCTCGGCTATGTTGAGACTGACGCAGGATTTGCTCACCCTGAGGGCAGAAAAGCCGTATTCTTAGGCGATCTCTGCGACCGCGGCACACAGAATTTACAGGTGCTGAAAACTGTTATGGCTATGTTTAAAAGCGGAAATGCTCTTGCAGTTCCCGGCAACCATGATGTGAAACTAGTGAAGTATCTGTTCGGCAAGCCTGTTACGATTGCGAACGGATTGGAGAATACAGTTGCTGAAATTGACGGCGAGAGCCGTGAGACTAAGTATGAGATACGCGATTTTCTTGACGGACTTATCAGCCATTATGTTCTCGATGAGGGCAGACTTGTTGTATCCCACGCAGGAATTAAGCAGGAGTACATTGGCAGGGCGTCTGCCGCTGTCCGTGACTTTTGTATATATGGTGACGTTGACGGTAGCCGTGACGAGGAAGGTATGCCTGTCCGCAGAGACTGGGCAGCCGACTACCGCGGAAATGCAGTTATAGTGTATGGCCATACGCCTGTCATTGAGGTCAGAAACCGCAATAATACGTTCTGTATCGACACAGGCTGTGTGTTTGGCGGAAGCCTTACCGCACTGCGCTATCCCGAAATGGAGACTGTAAGTGTTGCCGCAAAGGCTGTTTACAGCGAGCCTGCAAGACCATTCAAGGACGCTGCGAATGGAGATGATATACCTGCTGCTGAGGAGCTGCTGGGCAAACTTCGTATTGAGACAGGAATTATCCCGACAATAACGGTACAGGAGCAGAATACTGCTGCCGCATTTGAAGCTATGTCGCGTTTTGCGGCTGATCCGCGCTGGCTGATATACCTGCCGCCCACAATGTCTCCCTGTGAGACAAGCAGCGAGGAGAACTACCTTGAATACCCGACTGAGGCGTTTGCGTACTACCGCAAAAACGGCGTCAAAAAAGTTGTCTGCGAGAAGAAACACATGGGTTCAAGGGCAGTTGTTGTGCTGTGCAGAAATGAGGAGACTGCTAAGAAAAGATTCAGTGTAGATGACGGCAGCAGGGGTATTATTTACACGAGAACAGGCCGCAGATTTTTTGACAACAGGGACATTGAGAGAACTATCCTTGATTGCTTTGAAAGGGTGCTTGAAACAACGAATTTCTGGGATGATTTCAGCACAGACTGGGTGTGCCTTGACACTGAGCTTATGCCCTGGAGCGAAAAGGCACAGGGACTTATCCGCGAGCAGTATGCAGCAACAGGTCACGCTGCTGTTCACTCTCTGAATGCAGTTACAGAGTGCCTGAAAAAAGCCTGCGACAGAGGATGTACACAGAAAACGGAGCATTCAACTGACATTGCAAAGCTGCTTGAAAAGTTCAGTCATAAGGCAGATGCTGCAGAGGGCTTTGTTAAGGCTTACGGTGAGTATTGCTGGAAAGTTGACAGCGTTGACGATATACGCATTGCGCCGTTCCACATACTTGCCTGCGAGGGACAGGTATTTACCGATAAGGCTCATAGGTGGCACATGGAGAATATTGAGAGGTATATTGTAGGAATCGACGATATATTTGTGAAAACTCCGCATATTTATGTTGATACCGAGGACGAGGAAAGTATCGCCGCAGGTATTGACTGGTGGAAGAATGTCACCGGAAACGGCGGCGAGGGTATGGTTGTGAAGCCGGAGAATTATACCTCTTTCAACGGAAAGAAACTTCTCCAGCCAGCGGTAAAATGCCGTGGACGTGAGTACCTGAGAATAATCTACGGCTCGGAGTATCTGGACAGTGAGAACCTCTCTCGACTGAAGCACCGTTCGCTGAAACGCAAGCGTAATCTTGCACTGAAAGAGTTTGCGCTGGGCGTTGAAGCACTGAGCAGATTTGTGAAAAAAGAGCCGCTCTA
Organism: Ruminococcus flavefaciens; assembly: GCA_902766595.1. GTDB lineage: Bacteria > Bacillota > Clostridia > Oscillospirales > Ruminococcaceae > Ruminococcus > Ruminococcus flavefaciens_U. Next base: position 6,588 of record CACXEJ010000020.1, read on the forward strand.
CCGCGTGTATCAGTGTGCATTTGGCGTACTGGCTATGGAGAGTGAGCCGACCGATCCGAGATTATAAGAATTGCCGCACTCAGGTGCGGCAATCTTTATGTCCAGTATTTTGAACATCGGGTGTGATATACTATATACAGAAAGAGGTGAACAGTATGAGATATTTTGAGTGTAAAGTTAAGCTGACAAACGAGATCCAGCCCCGTACCGATGAAGGTTCAGCTGTATGCGATGAGATTGCAAGAAAGTGCGATGAATACTGCGACATGAATAAGGACAGCTTCTGCGGCTGCGTGACTTATCTCAAGGGCAGAGAGTGTGTGTTCTACATGAGCGGAAATGGCAGCAATGCAGTATTTGAAGCCGAGATAAAGAATTTCTGGAAGATGCTCAAACTTAAAGGCAAGATAGAAAAAATTGCTGAAATGCCTGTGGATAAGGTTAATAAGGCACTCAGGAACAGCCGTCATGTTGACACACCTGATGATATTGAGGAGCTTATGAAAGTATCGGCTTTCAGATATACTGACATTGACGAGCATATTGTTACAACAGATGGCAAGCCTGAACTCTCGGATTATGCAGATTTTATAAGAATGCCTGAACTGAAAGCAGAGGCTGAACGTATTGAAGCCTGCAATAATACTGAATTCATTGGTCACCCTGTTCACTATCTGATCGAAGGAAATAGCGTTGATAAGATCAAAAAGACCGTTGATGTACTTGTGAGCAGTCTTATGAAGTCTAACAGACTTGAATCCGGCAGAGTGAGCTATATTGACGAGAGAAGAGTTGCAAACAGTCGTGGAAACCTTATTGAGAATATATATGAAAATATCGGCGGCGGTACTGTGCTTGTTGGCATAAACACTGTCCGCGGCGAGAATGAATATGCAGATACTACTGATGCGATGATAGAAGAAGTGTGCAAACACGCTCTGAAACACCGCAATGATATACTGACCATTTTTAACATAACACGGCACGATGTTAAGGCTGAAAATGCAATTGCATCTTATCTTAAAGATGAACTCAGACTTATCCAGCTGAGAGAAGCTGCCATAGGATTTACCGAGTGCATTTCCTATCTCGGTGAACTTGCTGCTGCAAAGGATATACACAATACAGGCGAACTTGAAAAGAAACTTGATCCCGATACAGAGACTTATTACATAAGCGAACTTGACAATATTTTTAATGAATATTACAACGAACATATCAGGAACACAGCGTTTCCTGCTTATGCCGACTGCTCAGTATTCAAGGCTAAGGAAAGTAAGATAGAGGGCAAGGCTGCTGATGAACTGGCTGAGATGATAGGACTTGACAGCGTAAAAGACGTGATAAACCGCTCTGTGAACTTTTTCAAGCTTCAGCAGGCTTACAGGGACAGGAATATCGTTATGGATAATCCTGCAAGAAGTATGATATTTACAGGTAATCCCGGTACTGCAAAGACAACTGTTGCAAGGTTAACTGCTAAAATTTTTCGTGACAACGGTCTGCTTGAAAATGGCAGGCTCGTTGAAGTTGGACGCGCCGATCTTGTTGGAAAGTTTGTTGGCTGGACTGCACCTACGATAAAGGCTGCATTCCGCAGGGCTAAGGGCTCTATCCTGTTCATTGACGAGGCGTACTCCCTTGTTGACGACAGGAATGGCAGCTTCGGTGACGAGGCTATAAATACGATCGTACAGGAAATGGAGAACCACCGCGATGATACTATCGTTATCTTCGCAGGTTACCCAGATAAAATGGAAGGATTCCTTGCCAAGAATCCCGGCCTGAGAAGCCGTATAGCGTTCCACGTTGACTTCCCTGACTATAAAGAAAATGAGCTGCTGGATATCCTGCGGCTCATGGTGAAGAACAAGAATATGAAGCTTGCCGGAGATGCCGAGGACAAGGCTCATGAGATCTTCCGGGAGGCTGTGAAGCTGCATGATTTCGGCAACGGACGTTTCGTCCGCAACCTCCTTGAAAGCGCCATTATGGGTATGTCTCAGCGGCTTGCAGGGCAGGATCTGAATAATCTGAGCGATGAGATGCTCGTTACGCTTACTGCCGATGATTTTACTATGCCGAAGCTGACTACCCAAAAGGACGATAACAGGCGTAAAATAGGATTTTAGGAGGTCAATATGAACGTAACGGAGCTTATTATCGGTGCCGGACTTACTCCCCTGATTGAGGAGAGCTGGCGCCGTTACAAAAAAAAACGAAACTGCGGAGATCACCCCTGATTTCCGCAGTGGTGTCGTCCGGCTGCTGTCTGTGATAAGGGACATCGAGCCTGTGAAGACAGGCTGGACTATCGCCGCCAAAACCTATGAGCCGGACGGGCTTGATGTGTTTGTGCTCGACAACGAGGGGCAGGATTACAGCCTGCTCTTTGTAAAATGGGCGGAGGTGCTTGGCTATGAAGTGCCGGAGGAGCTTGCTGAGAATATCGGGCAGGCTCGTCTTGCCGCCGCTATACTCTACGGAATGACGTGGTTCGCCGTGAGCAGCGAGGAAAATGACAAGGCAGCAGAGCAGTTCGCAGAGGACTGCAAGGACGTTGACGAGCGCACTTACAGCAGCTTTTCTGAGATGCAGGAAGATATCGGGGAATAAAGAACTCCCGCCGTTTGTGGGCGTGAGATGATAGTTATCCGGTATATTTATAATGTTCCGAGCCGTCCGCCACTACTCTGACGCTGCTTATCCCGTTGCTGGCACACAGCCCGAAAGTGGTAGTCACCCTGCCGATTATCCCCTCCATGCACAGCGCAGGATTGCAGTAAATAACTGCTTTGCCCCGCCGGATCTGAACCCTGCCGCGCGGATAGAAATTGTAGCTTTCACGCCGCCCGAGAGTCTCCCACACGCGCTTGTGATTGAACTCGCGGCCGCTGTCGGCGAGCATTTCGGGAGCAGGCGGTGTGATGAATCTGCCTTCAGTATCGCACTCCGCCGCAGCGATTATTAGCTCAGCATTTTCAATGTCAGTCACCCAGAACACGCCGCGTTTCAGCGCAGACATACACCTTCACCTCCTTGCTCATAGTCCTCAGATCAGCGATATTTGCGGCAGTACCGCGGCTTTTCCCGTCCCGCAGCATAAGTCCATAGTCGGCATCCTCAGCCATTGCGATGTCTTTCAGCCTGCGAAATTCAAAGCCTGTGCAACCATTCGGAACGGTGATATGCCGGACAGGGAAGCCACCTGCATTATGGCGGACTTTATCACCGCTGACATATACCGTGACCTTGTCGTAATTGCGGCAGGCGAGATACTTCTGAACAAGCAGGTCAGTGCCGTAACAATCGCCAATAAGTATTTCGTGACCGTCAGTGATTATTCTATCAAGTTCTGCCGTGAATTCAGCAGTGAGACTGCTGATTGTCTTTGAACCACCGATGAAAACTCTCATAATACACCTCCAATAAAAGCATAGCATGAAGTGTGTTCAAATCTCTGAACATTAGGTGGTGTATAATGTAATTGTAGCAAGGGAAGACGTGATTCTGAAAGGAGTGTTCGTATGAGCAGAAAGCAGAGAAAACAGTTACATGATGAGATCTACAGGAGATGTATCGGTGACTATAAGTATGATTCCGGCTATGATCCGTACATGGAGATGTGCTTCGACAGCGCACTTGACAAGGAACTCACATACGGAACTGTATATCCCAACCACGACAACAATGACTATTCCACTCATCAGATGAGGGAGTATAACAATACTGAGGAGAAGCGATAAATATGGGTAAATCGACTTGTTTTACCGGACACAGAGAAATATCTGAGAATCCGAAGAAGCTTTCAGAGCGCCTGTATGCCGTCCTTGAAAAGCTTGTCTCGGAGGAGGGAGTGACAGACTTTTACGCAGGCGGTGCGACGGGATTTGACACCATAGCGGCACAGAATGTACTGAAGCTTCACAGTGATAATCCTGACGTGAAGCTGCACCTTGTCCTGCCGTGTTCCAACGAGGAGCAGACGAGAAACTGGACTCCAACGCAGAAATATGACTTCAAAATCATTCTCCAGCGTGTTGACAGCGTTGAATACACGTCTGAGCATTACTACCGCGGATGTATGGGAAAGCGCAATGCGCGGCTCGTTGAAAATGCTGCTGATTATTGTATCTGCTATCTTGATCCCGAGCATAAGAGCGGCACTGCACAAACTGCTGAAATGGCACGAAAAAAAGGATTGACTGTCATAAATGTGTTTGAGAAGAAAGCGTGAGAGGTGAATATGAAAAGAATACTTGCAATGTCAACTGAGGAGTGCTATAAGTTCGTCCGTGATCACAGTAATACCGGTTATGTAATGATTATCATAGATAATGATAAAGACAGGCGTAGTGTGATACAGTTTAACAGGACTGAGCGCTGTCCGGATTATTTCTGGGAGAGGTTTGATGAAAACGAGAATAAATATAATTTCTCGGATTATGATGCAGATAGAATGGTCGAATTCATAAAGAAGTACACAGATACTGAAACGCTCGTTATAACTACTCCCAACGGCGTATTGCGGTCAAATGCGATCAAACACGCCATAATAAAATGCCTTGGACTGCCGGAGGAGGAAATACCGGCTGAGATTAACCAGTACATATATGATCAGATAATAAAGGCATGGGAACGAAGTGAGAAACCGCCTGCGCCTCTAAAGCCGAAAATGATTGACGGCGAACTTGTTTTTGTGGAAGATGATACAGAATAGCGAACGCTCCCCGAGGGGAGCGTTTTGTGTATATTATCTATGACTTTTTCGTTTCTCGTCTTCTATATCATAGCCAGCTTTCCAAAAAATCAAATCCAATAATTTCATTTGAGGATAATCAATTTGGTATCTGTTGCTATTTTCTGCCCTGAATTTTTCTAATTCATCGTTATTATCTTTGTAGAAATCAATTAATTCTTTAAGGCTTTTTTCATTGAAGGATCTATTAGTGATGCAATCATAAGATTTAATACCTGCAACAAAATACCGATCATACGCAGGTGTACAGCCAAGAGTACCCATTAGTATTTTAGTAATAAGAGTGTTCGATATTTTCTTAGGAATTTGTTTATCACCTTTCTTTTCTTTGACAAATTCTTGATAAGACCGCAAGTAATTATTGTTTATTTTTTTTACTATCTGTACTAGTCCTGTTTCTAATTCATTTTCTAAACTATAGCAAGAGATTCCTTGTAGAAATTTGAATTCGTAAAGTTCTTTAACAATATCTTTGTGTATGGTGTAATCTTTTTGGAGAAGGAAAGATGAGCCTCTATACATTCCCCAGCTCGCAAGATAAAAAGCAAGGTTTAGAGCTAAATAATCAATATTTTCCTCTGTAAGATTTGGTTTCTTAAATATCTCTGAAAAGCGCCTATAGCAGTGTACCCACGATAAAAACCTATCTTTTTTATCCTTTTTGTCGTCTAGTTCCTTTTGAAAATCTTCTGCAGTTTCTATAATTCTTTCAGCATAAGTCTTTTCTTGCATATCAATTCTCCTTTATACATCAATATGATAGATAAAAGCGTCGGCGGTCTCGCCGGTAACAGCGTGAAATGCAGCTTTGTAGGCATTCAGCTGTCCCTCATATTTGTAGTCAAGATCAGCAGCTTCGGCGTTGGTCTTGTAGTCCACGATGCGCCACTTCCCGTTCTTTTTGTAGAGAAGATCAATAATGCCGTGCCAGATCTCAGAGCCATTTTTGTGGCAGAAAGGTACTTCACAATACACTTCGTCAGCCGTTTTCAGTTCGGCTAAAATGTCATCGGGCATTTCGTTTTTCTGCGGAAATCCACCGCTTGTGATACGTTCAAAAACTCCGCGGATAAGCTTTCCGTATTCCTCAGAAGATTCAAAGCTGTTCACGATACTGCTGACAAGTTCATCAGCAGAAGGCATATTCTCAGCCGAAACAAGGCACTCCATAAGCCTGTGAACCATAGTTCCCACAAGGGCGGCATTTCTGTGCGTCGGAGCAATATCATTGTCAGATTCACCGGAAACAACGTCATTCAGCTTTATCTGGCTCGGCAGAGAAAACGTATAGGTTGGATCTTCAGCATCGGTATTATCGAGAACAGTCTTCTCTCCCTCACAGTAAAGTTCAGCCGCACTGACAGATTCTCGTTCGACAGGTTCGTCAGGAATTCCCGGACGAACGCACTCAAAGAAGTCACCCTCGGCAAAAGGCAGAAGCGGAGTCCACGGATTATTTGATGCCAGATCACCGTTCTCCTTGAAACCGTTTGAAATAAGCAGAACATTTCTTGCACGGGTGGCTGCAACGTAGAGCAGGCGCAGTTTTTCAGCCGCATCTGATACTTCTTCACGTTCATAAGCCGCAGGATATTTTTCAGTTTTCGCATAGGTGATATTATTGTCCTTGAATGCAAAAATTCGTGTAGTATCGCCGTCAGGAGTGTGTTCGGAACGCTTATCGGGATCATGTTTCATTTGATATGGGTGTGCAAGAATGACAACAGGCGCTTCAAGTCCCTTGACCTTATGTAGATTTGCGATGTGAACTTTGTTCTCGTCTCTTTGCAGGCTCAGACTGCGCTCGGTCGATTCTTCAAATATAAGATTCCGTATGAAAGCCGCACCGTCGGAGATACTCATGACCTTGCCCGATATCTCGGCATCACGGAGAAGTTCGAGGGCGTAATAGAGATATTCAAGAGAATCCGCGCCGCATTTTTCAGCAATGCGTAGTTCTTCCATTGCCTTGCTGAATACCGCCGCAGGGGACAGTTTACGTGACTGCAAAACAAGCTTTTTCAGTGTATCAATTGCATAGCAGAGTTCCTCACAGGCAACTTCTTTTATCTTCTCATCGTAACTCAGCTTCAGCGGAATATCAGCCTTTCGGAGTTTAATAAGTTCGCTTTCAGGAATATTGAACACAAAGCCAGTCAGCGCACCGTAAAACGCTGTATTATCGTCCGGAAAAGCAACGGCCGCCATAATATCCGCCATAGCCAGAAGCGCAGGACAGTCCGTGAATGAGATACTGCCCTCCGGACGTGTGGGAATGGCTCTCAAAGCGAATGCTCTTGAAAAATTTGAAACGTGTTTTTTGCTGTTCACAAGCACCATAAAGTCACTGTATCTGAGGGGACGAAGCTGATTTGTCTCTTTGTCAAGAATCGAGTATTCCTGCTTGCCGATAAGCGACTGAATAATGTCAGCGACTTTGTCCTCTTCGCCTTTAACGCTGTTACTTTTTACCACTACATTATATGACCATATACCGCTGAACTGCTCGTCATTATTATCGCTCACAGGTATGCACGAAAAGCTGCTCTGATCAGCGGTGCCGGTTGGAAGAAGTGCGCTGAACATCTCGTTGAAACCGGATTTCAGACCGTTTGTGGAGCGGTAGTTTCTTGTAAGTTCAAGCACTTCTCCTGCACCGTTCTCGAACAGTTTCCGTACCTCCTTGAATGATGCTACATCGGCTGATCTGAAACGGTAAATGGACTGTTTCGGATCGCCCACAATGAACAGTGAACCTGCTCGCGGAAAGCATTTTCGCCAGTCCTCAACAGGTGTTTCAGCCGTCAGATAGAAGAATATTTCAGCTTGCATAGGATCGGTGTCCTGGAACTCGTCAATGAGGTAGTAGCTGTGGCGGTCATAGATGTGACTGATAAGCTTACCGCCGTTCTGAGCATCACGTTTCAGCATATCGCGGAGGTAAAGCTTGTAGTCAAAATAGGTCAGTTCACCGCTTTTGCGTAATCTTTCAGCAACTGCATCAGCAGCCGAAACAAGGAAGTACATAGTAGCCGAATACTGGTATTCTTTTAGAGGACGCAGAATATCGTTACTCTCAGGATCAAATTTATAATGTGATATCTTTCCCCTTGAAATATTTGGGAAAAGGATATTTTGGCTCATAATTCCGATCTCTTCCGGCGGACAACTGAGTCTTAGATTCATAGCTGTATTCAGTATGGTGATTATCTCTGCAAGATTATTGTTCCAACTGCCCTTTAACTTTTTACTGTTGTTATTGAGCGCATCGGCAGCTTTTCTTGCGTCAGAATGATTGAGCAGCCACATTTCCTGATGATCGTATAAGTGTTCAAGTACGCCGAGTAAAATCGACCTGTCTTCCGCAAGCACTTCATCAACGCTTACCACAGGCGGATTGTCATAGATGATATCAGTGCTTCTGGATTCAAATATAGTACCGAAAAATGCAGTGAAAACCTTTCTCGGATCGTTCTGAACATTGCTAAAAAGCCTGTGCTTTTCAAGCAGTTCCTCACCGTAAACACCGTGAAGTACATTGGCGTATTCACGTAGGTAAATAGCCTTCATATCATTGCTTTCAACGACTGCCGAACTTGACGGGATCCGTCCTTCGATGGGGTGCTCATGCATGATAAGATGCGAAAATGAGTCGATAGTTCCCATGAAGCATAGGTCGATATTCCGCAGCCCTTCCGCACATCGCTGACGTTCGGTATCGTCCTTTGAATCCCTTACCGCCTTTGCGAGGGAAGCCTGAAAACGCTTGTAAAACTCCCTTGCAGCAGCCTTTGTGAAGGTGATAGCACACATCTTACGCACGTCGATACCTGCCTTGACCATAGCTGTCATACGCGCCACAAGCTGAGTTGTCTTTCCGGAACCTGCACCGGCTTCAACAAAGAAATTTGTGCTTGTTTCAGTTGAGATTCGCTGACGGGCAAGTTCATCCATATCAATCATTTTTCAAAGCCTCCTTTCGACAGATTCCCAAATATTCGCAGTATGTACACTCATTGCACTTCTCAGGCACAATGTATTCTCCTGTTTCAAGAGAGTGTTTCAGATTGCCGAGAAGTTCGTCTATTTGTCCGGCAACTAAACTTGAAAATGTGCATTTAATTACCTTGTCATAGCGCAGATAGCGGTATTCGCCGCAGTTTGCTTCAATATTCTTTGTCTCTTTCAGCATATATGCGTAGAGTAAAACCTGCAGACAACTGTCAACATCATTCTCAATATGAGTGATTTTTCTGGCTGTCTTATAATCACCGATAATATATTTACCCTCGAGAGTCTTTTCAAGGCTGTCAAGTCGTCCTGACAGTGTGATACCGTTTATTTCAACAGGACCGACATCTTTTTCAGCAGTAACAGATTCGTTCTTTTTTACGAAATAATATCCCACCTCAGCCATGTGCAGGAAATCATGTTTTATCTTGTTGAGTTCCGGTTCATTCAACGGAGGGCGTGATGTGATATAGCTATCAAAAGTCCTGTTGGCTTCCGCATAGAAAGCCTCAGTATCAGGCTGCATATCGGCAGCATATTTCATTAGATCGTGGATAAGATTGCCCTGAGTTAAGCCGTCAAGTATCACAAAAACATCGTCTTTCTCAGGCACTTTCAGTCCGAGGATACGCTTGTAATAGAACATAACGGGACACTTATGATAGTCGTCAACTGCGCTTGGCGAGAGAACGATATCCATTCCGCGGACAGGCAGTTCTTCGGCGTATATCGGTTCATCGGGAGATATTTTAGCACTGCTGTTATACGCCCTGCCAAGAAGTCTTGACGGCGATATATCGCTGTCGAAAAAGCCTGTATGCAGCAGGGAATCTGTGAAAGTGTCCATATCAGAATCGCCGCCGTGACACTGGCTGTAAATCTCAAAAAGGACCGAGGAAGCGTTCTCGTCCTTGAGATCAGCGGCCGAGAATCCCGAATAAGAAAGGTGGATCTTAGTATCGAGAGATGCGGCAAATTCCAGCAGTTTGTAAAGCTGTTTTTTTCGGTCGGAAATGATCTTTTCAGACGTTGGAGCATCCTCGCCGAAAAGCAGCATATCGTTATCAGATACAAGATAATTCTCGGTTGGAGCACCGGGGAAGTTGCTTGCGGAAAGTCCTGTGATGAACAGATTTTCACGCATACTGCACTTTGCCTGCGAAAGCGTGCAGACGTGGAGGCAACCCTCATGGCTGTTCTCGGAAAGGACATTTCTGCTCAGTATATTGGGGATCACATCTACGGGATCACCTCCTGTAAACAGCGTATATGCGGCAATTTCACGATCAATGGCATTCAGCGCAGCGCAGTCAATTCTGCCGCATTCGTCTTTTCTGATATATGCATAGCGACATACGAAATATGCGCAGCCGCGTTCAAGCTCATCGGCAAATTTTTTCAGCAGTTCAGTCATCTCCGACTGTTTGGGAAAAGTATTTCCGTAGTCACTGATACGCTTTTGATTGGTATTATTATCGTCTGAAATACGAAGATTTCCGGCAACTTCAATCATTTTGTTCAGTCTGCTTATATTCTCGATTCCGAGAGATTCAAGAAGAGCATTTCGATCGAAGCTACTATCGAAAATCAACCTTTTTAGCGCATCAACACCGCAGTATCCCGAAGTCTTCCAGTCGTAATAATTCCGCAGTAACTGTGCCGGAAATGCGTTGCGTATAGGCAGTCCGCAGCCGAAAGCCACAGGGATATTATATCGGCTTGCAATATCGTAAATAAGCTGAGGATATTTCGAGGTATCGGCAACTGCGACAGTGCATTTATCAAGTGGGATGCCGCTTTCGTATATCCATGAAATGATGTTTTCAATCTCGTTCACTTCGCTGTATGCCTCAGTGATTTCTGCGTAATTCATCGTTTTCTCAGGCACACCGAATAATTCAGAAATGGGCATATAGCGACAGTTTACGCCTGAAATTTTATCAACGAGATTCTGTTCAGCGGCAGTCAAAGTGAACTCCTCTAATACAATTATATCAGCTTTAATCACGGAAGCCTTTTGAGCTGCACGTCGTATAAGCTGAATGCCGTCGATGAGGTTATTCTCTTTCAGAACGGCGATATATCGGTCATAAACTTCCGTCAGCGCAGTGCTGTTTTCGGGAAATTCACCTTTGCTGAGTTTATCATGCAGAACGTCATCCTCGTTTTCGGGGATAAGTCCGCGGACTGTATTCAGGGCGGCAGCAATGTTCTGCGCGTCAGGAAACGCAGCCGATTCAAAAAGCGGTATTCCACCGATAATACTGTATATCAGCGCAGTCTGAGCGCTGCTGTCAGCGTATTTTTCAATGACGGCAATTCCGCTGTGCATAAGGGCGTACTCTGCAAGCTTTACACTGCTCATAATACGAACTCCGAGAGTATTCACTCCGTATGCTGCAAGAGTGCGGAGCAGTTCAGCTTCATTTGCTGAGGGCGCGATAATGATTTTTTCAAGCAATTAGTCCACCTGCTTTCGGTAATGTTAACTAAATTATATCACATTTTGTTTATAACGTCAATATCAAGCGTCGATTCTTATGTCCAAAAAATTGAACATAATGGGGCGTATAATAATTGCAGAGGTGAAGATGAGATGAAAGATATAATTGCAATGTCTCTTGAAAGCTGTTTCAGATTTGTTCGTGATCATAATAACACTGGTTATGTAATGATCTCAATTGACAGTGAATCCAGCGAGGAACATCAGAATGTTGTATCTTTCAATAGAACTGAACGCTGCCCAGAGATTCTCTATTTGTGGTTTGACGATGTTGAAGAGGATAACGGCTGTGCGTTTACGGATGATGACGCAAATGACATAATAGACTTCGTTAAAAAGAATGAAGAATATGATACCCTTAAAGTTCATTGCTTTGAGGAGTTTCAAGGTCTCAGGCTGTGAAGCACGCACTAATAAAGTGCCTTGGAATGTCAGAAGAGGAAAAGCCTTTTATGATGAACAAATACGTTTATAATAAGATCATAGAAGCTTGGGAGAACGATGTTCAAAAAATTAGACATAAATCGTGATAAAATAGTATCAGAGGGTTGACAGAGGACTGTCCGCCTGATATACTGAAAATAACAAAGGAGTTCGTTATGAAAACAAACTATTCCGAGGTTACAAATGTATATGCGATAAAGATGAAGATCTTTGAATCTGATAATGCTGAAAATGGCTATATTCTTGCGCTTCACGGCTTCTGTGGTGATATGGAGAGCAGCGTTATCAAGCAGCTTGCAAAGCGTATGACTGCTTACGGCTTTGTTGTTGTAGCATTCAACTTTCCGGGACACGGCTCAAGCGACGCTGATGAGTTTTTCAGTCTACATAACTGCCGCAGAGATATGTTTGAGGTAATGAGATATGCAAGTGAAAAGTACGGAGTAGCCGCACCGGCAGCTATTTTTGCCACAAGCTTCGGCGGATATGTGACTCTTCTGAACATTGATCAGATTCCATTGAGTACCACCATTATACTCCGCGCACCTGCTGTGAATATGTGCCGTTCATTTGAGAGTTTCATTGAAGATATTGACGCTTTCCGCAAGTGTGGCTGGCAGGAAATGGGCTTTGACCGAAAGCTTAAAGTAACGTACAGCTTCTATGAGGAGTTGGAGCGCAGCTATATCCTTGAGAGTGATCTTGAACGTGAAATGCTCATAATCCATGGTGACTCAGACAGTGTCGTACTGCAGGAGGAGATGCAGTTATTCTGCAAGCATAATCCTGAGGCAATACTTGAAGTCATCAAGGGCGCTGACCACAGATTCAAAGGCAACGGACAGCTGAAAAATATAATTGACCTGACTGAAAAATACATTCTGGAGGTGTAATTTATGAAAAAAGAGTACACAAAAGATCCTTTTATTCACGAAAAGATATTGAAGATACTGAAGACGGCAACTCCCGAAAAGCCTATTCAGAAGGAGCGTATACGTGAAATCCTTTTGGAAGACGAGGGCTTAGATGTCTCAAGAGGTAATCTTAATTCCAAGTTTGCTGATCTTGAGGAAAAGGGAATAGTTATCATCAAGACTAAAGACGGTTTTTATGTCAACAACGATGAACAGGATTTTACTGACGGCGAGCTGCGTATGATTGCAGACAGTGTACTCTATTCCGGAGTCGTTTCCAGTTCCTATGCTGCTGATATAATAAGCAGACTTGGTGAAAAGGGTTCGGCAGAGTTCGCAAAGTATATGGAGAAGAGGGCAAAAGCAGCAAAGATACTCAACAGAACCGGTAATTCCAGCATTATAATCTATATCGAAGATATTCAGAACGCAATCGTTCACGGTAAGCAGATATCATGTAATATTATTGAATATGACAGATTCTTTGAGCCTGTAAGAAAATACGACAATGACATTGTAGTTGATCCCTATGAACTTGCTTTCTCAGGCGGAAAATATTATCTTGTATGTGCAGTTGATGGCAATGATGAACTGACTATGCTTCGTGTTGACAGACTTGTTGATGTGGAACTGTTGGAAAGTAATGCAAGAGAGATACAGCAGATTAAGAATATCCGTAATGACAAAGGAATGCAGAAGTATATCTATTCACAGCCCGAGCTTAAAGGCGGTCAGAAGGAACGTTTCACTCTGCTTTGCTACCGTGATTCACTGAATGATGTATATGACGCATTTGACGGCGACCTCCGTATTAGAAATGATATTGAAGAAGACTATGACGATCCTGATACTGTAAGAGTCAGTGTTGAGACAACTCATGATGCTATGATTGCGTGGGCTGTTACTCATGCCGACAGCGTAGTTGTGATATATCCTAAATCTGTACGTGAGGAAATTGAACAGGTTCTTAAAGCAGCAGAACATACATATTTTAAGACTGGCTTACCAGCATCGTTTCGCTCATATATAGCGCACACTATTGACGAGGCTCTTCGTGAGGCGAGAATCGCCAAGATTAATAAGGTATCTTATACAGGCCGAGGCAAGATAGGCAGACTTGAAAAACTTGATATTGGAAGGGTTGATCTTTCAGGAATGCAATGCCTTCATTTGTGGGCTTGCGATATAACGGAAAGCAGAGTAAATGGAGTATTTACAGACGTTGAGTGGCTTTTGCTTACTCGTGGAAAGTTTTCACCTGAGATTTTTGTTCATTTCCCGAACCTGAATAAAATCAGTATAGCTGGCGATGAAATTGATAATCTGGAATTCATAAAACAGTACAAAAGCTTAATAGAACTGCGTATTATTGATTGTAACAATATCAGTGATTTTACGCCATTATTTGAACTTGATGAACTGAAGTGTTTTATAACTGACAATGTGAACTTTACCGAAGAGCTTACAGAAAAACTGTGTGAGAATTTTCCGGATTGTACTATTAAGATTGAAGAACCGCTTCGGAGGAGAAAGTGACATGGCAGTACGTCCGGCATTTTATGTTAACAACAGAAAAGTCGTCAGCGCTGACTATGAGTTTCAGTGGTTTGCCGGCTTTTCCGCCGCTCAGAAGCAGTGTTCAATTGCAGCTTTGCACAGCGCAATTACAGTTATGGACAAATCAGCACGGCCGCTTGAAATCAGCACCAAGAGCACTAATGGACTTGGAGTGAAACTGAGTGCGTTCATTCTTAAATTGGACGGAGTGTTACTTGAAAACGTATTTCAGAGTTCAAAGTTTTTTGAAAACGACGGTCCGTACCGTGATCTGCTGAATACTCACCCTAAAGATGCAAAACGTGATGAACGTCTGGGAACATCAGGAATGCTTGTCGGCTTCAATTACAACGGCTGTGACTTTCCGCTTGAACCGAAAACAGTGTTCTATGACTACATCTATATCAGTGCGGTGAAGCAGTCGCTCACAGCGTATGAAATACGCAGAATAGCTGAATTCACTCATTTCACTGACATTGAATTCAATCCACAGAAAAGTATCAATACTCAGGCAAAAACAGTCGCTATTATAAAACTTATGCTTGAAAAGTTCGGTGAGCTGCCGGAAATGACAGTCGAGGAATTCATTAGATTCCACAAGGGAAATGTATTAGTCTAATCAGAAAGGAAAATCGGAGGAAATATGAACTTATCATTTACAGTTACACAAAACGAATTATCTGACCTGCTTCTCAATTTGTCTCCGATCAGACCTGTATTTATCTGGGGAGCACCAGGCATAGGCAAATCAGCGCTTGTGCAAAAGTTTGCCGATGATGTGGGACTGCCTTGTGTATCACTTCTGGGCAGTCAGCTTGCACCGGAGGATATAATAGGAATACCGCAGATAAAGGGCGAAACATCCGAGTTTATGCCTCCTAAGATGATAGCAAGAAAAGAGCCGTATGTGCTTTTTTTGGACGAGTTGAACGCCTGTTCACAGGAAGTACAGAAAGCGTTTTACAGCCTTATCCACGAAAAGCGCATCGGAGAGTATCATCTTCCAAAGGGGAGCGTAGTCATAGGAGCAGGCAACCGTTCACAGGACGGCGCTATCGTGAAAACTATGTCATCCGCACTTGTAAACAGAATGTTCCACGTTCAGCTTGTAGCTGATCCGCAGCAGTGGCTCAACTGGGCATATGAAAACAATGTGCATCCGTGGGTGATAGACTATATAACTCAGCGTCCGGATCATTTATTTTCTGAGCCGCCTAAGACAGAAGAGCCTTATTCTACACCTCGTTCGTGGGATATGCTAAGCGATGCACTCAAAGCTTACGGTGCAGGAGAGAAGGATGTTCCTGAGAGCATACTCAGAGTTCTTGCATACGGTGCTGTATCGCCAAGTCATGCAGGATTGTTCCTTGCATTCGTCAAGAACCTCAGCAACAAGAATCTGCTCAGTCAGATAATTAAGGGAGAAGCAAGATTCCCCAGCGCACCTGAGGAAAGGGATGTTTTATATTTTGTATCCCAGAGTTTCAGAGCAAAGCTTCTTATGGAACTGCCCGAGGATAAGCAGAAAATGGATAAGAACACGCAGTATCTTACTCACCGTGCCAAGGCACTCATAAAGGACCTGTCGCACATAAACCTCGAACTCGCTCAAATGGTAGTTTCCTCAGATGACGGAAAGGTGCTTCCTGAGTGGTTTATGGTCGAGATCGTCCGAGATCTGCCACGACTGATAAAGAACGAGAAATAGTATGGCTAAGAAAAAAGAAGATAAGATACCAAAATGCGAACAGCAGCTTCTCGATGGACTGGAGATAGTCAAACAGCATCCGCTTTTCGGCAGACTTCGCATAACCACAAGCAATGTACCCAAAAGCAGGCTTGGCAAGAACTGTCCTGCAAAGACATCGTCCTCAGGCGTAGTGTATCTCAACAAGGATTGCGACAAAACGCCGAAAGAGTGGGCATATATCATCGCTCATTGTATGCTGCATATCTCGTTTGGTCACTTTGACGCTGATCGTATGCCAGGTTACTGGCAGCAGATCAATGACAAAAAGCAAAGCTGGGTGAACGACTATGTTCCCGAACTGTGGAATATGGCGTGTGATATTTTCATAACCAAATTTCTTGCAGATATAAAATTCGGCAGCACAGATATTAATATGAATCTTCTCAGCTTGTACGGCTCGGCTTCAAGCGAACTGAAAATATACGAACAGCTTGTTGAAAGAAATATATCAGCTGACAGCAATGTTTTCGGCACAGCTGGAGAATTTTCTGATATGTTGGGCGTTGAAGAACCCGTTACATACAGATATGGCAAGAACAGTCATATCACTGATTTTGCCTATGCACTTGCGGATTCTGTACGTTCCGTAATTGATAAGGCGGGTGATCAGTCAGGAAAGCACAGCGGACTGAAAACTAAAATGGAAAAGGCAGCTGAATGGTTTATTAATCACTATCCGCTGCTTGGCGGTATAGCCACCGGATTTCGCATAATCGAGACGAGATCAAGAAGTGACCTTAACGATATTGAGGTTGCTGCAGTAAATGTTGTAGACGGCGAAATATATGTAAATCCGGCAGCTGGACTAACTTTAGAAGAGTGGAAATTCGTGCTTGCACATGAGTATCTTCACGCAGGATTGCAGCATCACGCTCGACGCAACGGCCGCGATCCGTATCTGTGGAATATAGCCTGTGATTTTGTCATAAACGGTTGGCTGAATGAAATGCAGATAGGCATTATGCCGCAGAACGGTCTGATGTTTGACGAACTGCTGAAGAATCAGTCTGCTGAGGAGATATATGACAGGCTTATCGGTGAAATACGCAAGAACTCAAAGCTGATGACATTTCGTGGCTATGGTAAAGGCGATATAATCGACAAAGGCTGGTCACCTGATAAAGGTGGTGCAACTACTCTTGACGACTTCTGCAAAAGCGCACTGCGTGCCGGTCTGGAATACCATACATCAACTTCAAGAGGATATATACCGGCAGGACTTATCGAGGAGATAAAAGCTCTTTCAATGCCTCCTGTGCCTTGGGATGTTGAGCTTGCAAAGTGGTTCGATACATGGTTTGCTCCGCTCGAAAAGCACCGTTCCTATGCACGCCCGAGCAGAAGACAGAGCAGTACACCTGATATTCCGCGTCCAAGCTGGATAAAGGCTGACATACCGGATCAGTCCAGAACCTATGCAGTTATTATCGACACATCAGGTTCAATGTCACCAACGCTTATAGGAAAGGCTCTCGGAGCTGCGGCAAGCTACTCTGTTGCAAAGGATGTTCCGTATGTGAGAGTAGTTTTCTGCGATGCTCAGGCTTATGATATAGGATATGTTGCACCGGAGGATATTGCAGGCAGAGTTGTCGTGAAGGGCAGGGGAGGAACTGTTCTTCAGCCTGCGGTGGATCTGCTTGAAAATGCTAAGGACTTCCCTAAGAACGGACCTATACTCATAATCACAGATGCAGGCATTGAACCTGATCTGAAAGTTCATCACGAACACGCTTTTCTAATACCTGACGGTGCAAGACTGCCTTTCCGTCCCAAAGGCAAAGTTTTTTATTTCAAGTGAATATATAGAAGAAGCTCCCAATCGGGAGCTTTCTGTTTTGCATATCATTCATAAATAGCTAATGTGTTCAAAAAATCAGACATCACTTCTGCTATAATATAATCAAAGAAATTACAAACTGATTAAAGTTACAGGAAATACTTGACAAAGCGCAGGAGGTGGTATATAATGATTCCATATTCTACGAAAGGACGGTGAACACCATGAAAAATAACTTTAAATCACAGATGCCAAAACTTAATATTTTTATAAAGCATGGAGTTTGCCCGAAGTGTACAGCCATGTGCTGATTTTTCACACATATGCAATTATCAAGCACTCCTGCGGGAGTGCTTTTTTATGCGCTCGGGCAACTCGGAAAGGACGAAATATGATCGAATTAAACGGAAAGTACAGCTCCGCAAAGATATTCACAGACGTTGTCGACCAGAGTGCAATTTCTCAGATAATCGAACTTTGTAAC
>CACXEJ010000021.1 GCA_902766595.1 Ruminococcus flavefaciens
GTTACAAAGTTCGATTATCTGAGAAATTGCACTCTGGTCGACAACGTCTGTGAATATCTTTGCGGAGCTGTACTTTCCGTTTAATTCAATCATATTTCTTCCTTTCCGAGCTGCCCGAGCACATAAAAAAGCACTCCCGCAGGAGTGCTTGATAATTGCATATGTGTGAGAAATCAGCACATGGCTGTACACTTCGGGCAAACTCCATGCTTTATAATAATATTAAGTTTTGGCATCTGTGATTTAAAGTTGTTTTTCATGGTGTTCACCGTCCTTTCGTAGAATATGGAATCATTATATACCACCTCCTGCGCTTTGTCAAGCATTTCCTGCAATTTTAATCAGTTTGTAATCTCTTTGATTATATTATAACAGAAGTGATGTCTTATTTTTTGAACACATGAGCTATTGAAGAATAAGAGAAAACAGGCTCCAAGAGCCTTTCCGATAAGCGTTGGTGACATTGAACCTGACGTGTCGATAACTGAGTTGTCAATAGTTTTTTGTGATATAAATGAAATTCCTTGAAAAATGTTCTTAACTCATTTTTTCTCACTCGCTTTCTGACAACTTGCCCTCCTCTTAAAGCTCAAAAATATTTTTTGAATTTTATGTCTGATTTGAAATTCTGTCTGCGATTGTATATTATGAAAGCGATGATACGTATCACAAAGCAAAGCAATCAATAAGGGGCGATGAACATGGAGCGTAATGCAGCCGGCATCACCGAACTAACAAATGATGAAAAAGAGAGGATGTTTTCTATGAGTATCAATAAGTATAATGCAAATAATAATAACGACAAACGCACAGGTCGTGCTAACCACAGATATGCAGCGGTTGCAGCTGCATTCGCTCTCCTCATTGGAGGAATAGGCGGAAGTTTTGCTCTCGGCAAGCATATGGAAAAGAACAGCAAGCCCGGCACAGCAGCCGCAGCAGAGGTAACTTCTACATCAATAACTTCTGTCATTGAGACAACAACACCCGTTGACAACAGACACGCTCCCGCAGACCTTGATGCATTCGCTCAGGAATGGATCGACAATTACAATGTATGGTTAAAGATCCCGAACGGAGCAGTTCAGCACGAAAAAGATACTGTAAGTTTCAAGATGGCTGAAGGCACATATGTTGATAAAGTAGATGCTTGGAAAATAACTGATGAAGAATACTGTTCAGCTGACGCAATAAACGAGCATCTCCACGCTTTCTGGGCTCCCGGAAGCAAGGATGATATAAAAGTTCCTGATCTCACAGAGAAGATCGACAGCCAAACAGCTGAGTATACTGATTTCACAAAGAGTATATACTTCACCTATAAGAATGAACTTTACAGAACCGCAGGTAATTCAAGCGTCGAAGGCACAAGAACTTCTCCCTCCGCCGAAAAACTGAACGACAACGAAATTCTCGTTCACTGGGATCTCGGCTGGGAAGGTATAACAGAACCTCAGACTATGCACCTTGTATGGGTAGATGTACTCAATGACTGGCGCGTTGACAATATTGTCTGCGGAAGCGATTATCCCGGCAATTCTACTGAAACAGCTGTAAAGTAACTCTTAAACGGCTATCAAACGGATTTTTATCATAATAAAAAAGGGAAAGTATTTATCACATTCACATTACTTCAAATCGCTGCCCATATGGGCAGCGATTCAGCTATATATAATGTATTCCTGTTCTGCCTGTGTAAGCACCTTTCCGGAGGGAATGTTATGCCACTTCTCAAGACAGCCGCGGCAGCAGCAGGCAGTTGCGTGCTGGGCGATGAAGACCGGATGTCCTTTCATCGGAGTCTGCTTGCCGTCGTTTTCGGGTGCTTCGGATGACAAGCGCTTTTCAACAAAGTCCCTTGCATGACTTCGGATAGTGTCCATACCCTTTTCTCTGACATACGCCTTATCCTTTTCAGTAAGATGGAAACGGCTCCTGAAATCAGAACGGCTCAGCCTTGTGAAAAGCTCATTCCTGTCGGGCAGCTGATACTTTATGGCAGCACCTGAATTACTTCCGGGCGTATAACTGTATCCCGACTTTTTAGCCTGTGGGATATGGAGTTTTCGCTCCAGTCGGTATACCTTGCCTTCCTTGATAAAAACCGCTCCTGTCTGCCGGAAAGCGAACGGAACACCACAGCGTATGCTCTCATCACGGCGGTAAACATAGCAATTCGCACATCCGGGACTTATCTTGTGACAACCGTGCCACGGATTCCAAACAACCATAATTCACCGCTCCTTTCCAATGCTGCTTCTTCACCGTTTTATTATAGCATACAAATATCACGGATTCAAGCATTTTACAGATCGTTAAACAATGAGAAACGGGAATGGAGTATTGAACTTCATTCCCGCTTTTAGTTTATCCTGTTGCAGTATTATTCATCGAATGAACTGATAAGTCCGAGCTTGAACTCCTGAATGAGAAGTGCGTCAGAGTTGGTAAGGCCTTTCTTGCCGTCAACATCAGCATTTACTTCGCCCTGTGCTGTGATGCTGGAGCCCGACTTGCCCTGTGCGTATTTGTCTGGGTTAGTAGCTACCTGCATTACAAGAACGGCATCAGCTATATTAACATTGTTGTCGAGGTTAGCATCGCCCTTCAGAGTAGGCTGTAATGCTTTTTCAGCATCAGCAAGAGGAGCGATCTCTATCGGACGAATGATGATGTAATTCACATTGATAGCCTTATCCTCAGATGTGATGGCAAGTCTTATACTGCCGCCGTCAACTGTGATCTCGCCGGTCGAAGGAGTCTTACCGTCAGTTGCACAGTTTTCCATAACAACTTTTTCGGAAGATGTTCCGGGGTCAAGGGTTACCTTCGGCTTTGTTGAACAGCTCCACGGGTTGCTGAAGCACATCTCTACTTCGTATCTGCCCTTGGGAAGCGTGAAGCCGTAGTTGAGATTACGCGCGATGTTGTTCTCATACTGGTTCTTGGTGTA
>CACXEJ010000022.1 GCA_902766595.1 Ruminococcus flavefaciens
ATTGTAAGGGTGCTGCACGGTTGTCGCTTTATAATCAGTCCGAGACCTGCGCATTGTCGGTCAGAAATAAGTCGCACTGCTTCGCTTCCGCTCTCATTGCTCCATATTTCTTTCCTTCGCAGACTCCCTTCATCTGCCACTGGCAGCGGTCGCCTGCTCAGCAAATGAGCTGCACTACCAACTGTGCTACACAAGCAATATTTCAGCAAGATTAATTATACACTAAACGCGCGGAGTTGTCAAGAGCATAGCGGCAAAAAACTTACCTAAAAGCACTGCCGCGATACAAATAAGAGATCCGCTGAAAAAGGACTGCCGCAGGACAGTCCTTTTATCACATATCATTTCTGTTTTCGAGAGCCTTATAGAGCGTTACCTCATCGGCATACTCAAGGATACCGCCAACGGGAAGTCCGAAAGCGAGTCTTGTGACCTTGACACCGAGCGGCTTCAGCAGACCGGCAGCATACATAGCAGTAGCGTCGCCCTCGACGGTCGGATTTGTAGCCATAATGACCTCTTTCACGCCGCCCTCGGCAATACGCGCAAGGAGTTCCTTGAAGCGCAGCTTGTCGGGAGTAACGCCGTCCATAGGAGACAGCAGACCGTGCAGGACGTGGTAAACGCCGCAGTATTCCCTTGTGCGTTCAAAAGCCGTAACGTCCTTGGGACTTTCCACGACACAGATCACACTCTTGTCGCGTTCATCGTCGCTGCATATGGGACAGAGCTCACGTTCGGTGAGGTTCTGGCAGCACTTGCAGCAGCGGACATTGTGTTTCGCGTCGATAAGGGCTTTCGCGAAGTCCTCGACAGCAGCGTCGTCCATAGACATAACATGGTAGGCGAGGCGCTGAGCGGATTTCATACCTATTCCGGGCAGTGAAGCAAACTTTTCCGCCAGTATGACCAGCGGAAGAGCGTTATGGTCAGCCATTATCCTTAAAACAGGCCGGGAAGTGAAACTCCTCCGGTGATCTTGCTCATTTCGGTCTCAGTAGTAGTCTCAACGTTGTTAACAGCTTCGTTTACAGCGCTGATGATGAGATCCTGAAGCATCTCGATATCCTCGGGATCAACGACCTCGGGCTTGATAGTGAGGGACTTGATGGTCTTCTTACCTGTAACAACTACCTCAACTGCACCGCCGCCGACAACAGCAGAGAAATCTCTTGCCTCGATGTCTTCCTGGAGCTCTGTGATCTGATCCTGCATCTTCTGAGCCTGCTTGATCATTGAGTTCATATTCTGAGCGCCGCCGCCCATATTCTTCGGAATTCTTGCTTTCATTTTCAAATTCTCCTTTGATTTTCAATAATATATATAAAGCAAATAAATTGCTTTAGGTCTTGAGAAGAGTTGCTAATGCACTTATAATGGGATTCTAAAGGGAGGTTATCCCTTTAGCGGATTCCAAAGGCAGAGCCTTTGGTGGTGTGTGGGGCAAAGCCCCGCAATAATACTCAAAGCGCTTCGCAAAGGGTGAATTCCTGAACAGTCCGGTGGACTGTTCAGGAAGAGGGAACGCCTTGCAAGGGAAGGCGTTCCCTGAAATATACAGTTTTTACCGCTTACTGAGGGCTGCCGTTCTCGACAGCGGTCTCGATATTGCTTGCCTGAGCCTTTTTGATGAGCTCCTCCGCCATATTCTTCTGCTGATCGACCGTTGTAGCGCATCTCGCCTTGATGACGAAGCGCTGTCCGAGGACGCGGTTTATGGTCTCGCCGAGCGAAACTGCGTTCTCCTTGGTCTTGAACAGTGTTATGAAGAAGCGGTTCTGCGAGGTTATGAAGATGATATTGCCGGCAGTTGCAGCAAATGAACCGTCCAGACTTCCGGCTACCGCAGGGTTGACCTTCCTGAATTCCTCGAGCACATCGTCCCAGCGCTCGCAGGGAATGAGATCCTCCGCCTTGAGCTTCTTTATGTCCACAGTGGGGACGGGCTCGGTATCCGGAGCGGGATTTTTAGCCGTAAGAACCTCCGGCTCGGCATTTGAGCCTCCTGAAACAGGAGCTGCCGGAGCTCTTTTTATCATATCCTCTAACTTTTTTATTTTATCATAAATTTCAGAATTGTCAATAGCTTCTGACTGATTTCCGGTGCTTCCACCGCAGAGCTTTATAAGAGTCATCTCAAATTCCACGCGCTTATTGAGCACCTTTGCCATTCGCTCACGGCATTCCTGAAGAGCATAAAGGCGGTTCATCACGTCATCAAGCCCTGAAGCCTGCGCGAGTTCTTCGAGCCGCTTCAGCTCGTCCGGCATACAAACGATGAGCTCGCTGTAATTGCTGGGGGAAGCCTTTATCAGCATAATGTTCCTGAGCTGCGCGATGAGCTCCTCGCAGAGTCTCGCAAGATCCTTCGACATATCATAGAGAGTGCCTGTGATCGACAGCGCCTTGGATATATCGTGCTCTGAAACTGCACCGAGCATATCGTAGAGGTAGTCTCTTCCTGCTATGCCGGCAGCGTCGGAAACCGTTCCGGCGTCAATAGTATCAGCACACGCGGAGCACTGGTCAAGGAGCGATACCGCGTCACGCATACCGCCGTCTGCCAGCTTCGCAATGAGCGCCGCACCGTCGTCGGTGAGGTCTATGGACTCCTGCTGAGCGATGTATTTAAGTCTCGCAGCGATGTCCTCAGCCTTTATCCTGCGGAAATCGTACCGCTGGCAGCGTGAGGCGATAGTCGCCGGGACCTTGTGTATCTCCGTAGTCGCAAGTATGAACTTGACATACGGAGGAGGTTCTTCCATAATTTTCAGGAGGGCATTGAAAGCTCCCTGCGAGAGCATATGCACCTCGTCGATGATATATATTTTGTACGCGCCGCGTTCCGGAGTGTAGACCGCTCCGTCGCGGAGGTCGCGGATATTGTCCACGCCGTTGTTTGAGGCAGCGTCTATCTCGACGATGTCCGTTAGCGAACCATTGTCGGCATCGCGGCAGATGTCACATTCGAGACAAGGGTTGCCGTCCTTCATATCGCGGCAGTTCACAGCCTTGGCAAGAATGCGCGCGCAGGTCGTCTTACCTGTACCGCGCGAGCCTGTGAACAGGTAGGCGTGAGCGGTCTTGCCGCTGATTATCTGATTTTTCAGCGTATCTGTTATATGCTGCTGCGAAATGACGTCGTCAAAGGTCATAGGACGCCATTTGCGGTAAAGAGCCTTATACAAGCACATTCCTCCTTCCTGTGAAGCGCCGGTGCGAAGAGTATCAGCGCCTGAGATAGCCGTCGTTCCTCTTGAGTATCACGGCAGCCTGTATCTTTTTGAAATAGCTCATAAATTCCTCTTCGTTCTCGATGTTGTTGAGAAGAGCAAGTCTGAAGCACTCCTCACCCTTGTCGATGCGGCGGAGCATAGTGTGGGCAACTGCTGCGCCGCCGAGAGCATCAGCGTAAGCCTCGCGGCGTTCTATCGCTTCATCGAACCATTTCAGAGCTGTTTCAGCGTCGTCGAGACGCACATATATCATACCTATCTCATACCGTGCCCGGCTGCTGTACTTGTGGTCGGTGTCGAGTATTTTCTCAAGCTCTGCAACAGCTCCGGCAGTATCGCCGGTCTCAGAACAGCAGCGTGATACGAAAAGCGGCAGCTCGTCGAGCTGAAAGCCGTTTCCCTCTGCTTTGTTGTAGCACAGCAGGGCATTTGGATAGAGTCCCATTATCTGATAGCAGCGTCCGCGGAAGAAGGAGAGTACTCCCTGTTCTTCCCTTGTCATCTTGTAGCTGCCGGTGTCCATATCAGTGAAAATATCCAGAGCACCGCGGAAGTCTCCGGAGTGGAACGTGAGCAGACCGTCCTCGAAACGAGCCGAGCTTCTGTTGATACCAGTGAAAGCTCCGCCGATTATATCCTCGTCATAACGGTGAAAGACCTTTACACCGTAATTCTTTATATCGAGTATGAAGAAAAGTGCCCACGCAGGTATGAATATCAGCGTAATGAGCATAAGAAGGTCACTCAGCAGTAGGGCGTCCCTGTTTGCAAAAAGCGAACAGCCAATGAACGAGATCACTGCAAGGCATAGAGTGAGTGCAGCGCCCTTTACCGCAGAACGCTTCAGCGAAATGAACGTCCGTCTGGCACGTCTTGCTACGAGTGAAAAAAACATTCCTGCATATCCTTCCTTAATAAAAAAATTCCGGAACATAGATGTGCAGGCTTGCTGCGGCACACAAAACAAACCGCTTAATGCTGCTCGGTCTCCCGCCTGACATGGTTCACGGGGTTTTGTTGCACAGGGCCCGCACATCTATATTTCGGAATTTTCCTTAATAAATAGAGCGGACATACGCTCTGTTACATATTATACCACAACATTCTCCGCTTGTCAAGAAATTTTTACCGTGAAATTGCCGGGATTTTTGTTCCGGCGCATAATTTCGCGCTTTTTCGATATATCACGACAAAGCCCGATTGTGCCCACATCATTAATTCTATGCTGAAGCACCTGTTCTGTTCATTATTTTTTTCACTATTGACATTTGTTTAAATTTGTGATACAATTTAAGCGTAAAAAATTATAAGGAGTGATCAATATGATCGAAGATTATTACCTGCATCTCTATACTGAATGGAAATCTAAAAAAGAAAACAAGGAAGGCTC
This sequence comes from Ruminococcus flavefaciens, assembly GCA_902766595.1. Lineage (GTDB taxonomy): Bacteria > Bacillota > Clostridia > Oscillospirales > Ruminococcaceae > Ruminococcus > Ruminococcus flavefaciens_U. Next base: position 4,627 of record CACXEJ010000022.1, read on the forward strand.
GTGGAAAGAATCAAAGGGGATTAAGTATTATGGATGTTTTGGAGTCTTCATATTATCCTGCCTGTTCTTTATCGTAATGTCGATAATCTTTTTAATAACCATCAATAACGTCAGTCCTGCTACAATAATTGCTTTTTTGGTGTCTATCGTGGTATTTATGATTATGACTTCTATAATGGGACTTGTTAGCCAAAAATGGAAAGATGAGCATAACTATGATGACTTCAAAAAATATCTTTCTCATTGCATAAAGCTGCACGATGCATTAAAAAATGACATAAACAGTATAGAATTATACAAAAGGATACTGGACAATACAAAAAAATCACAAGAAGAACTCGAAATCAGTTCAAAAAAGCCTAACGAAATTGCTAAACAATTAATAAAACTTACACTCATTGCATTGTCCGTTTCTTTCACCAACAGCATTACTACTTCATATCTCGGTAAGGATTTCGTTTCTGGCAAAGCTATAAACATCGCAATTATTACATGCACTTGTATTATACTGTCTTTCATCATATGGGCAGGAACATATCTATATTCAAAATTTGATAATAAGCTTATCAAAACATATAAAGAAATGGAAAGAGACTTCCAAACCATTATCGATATCCATAATAATCTTTTCACAGATTTTAAGGGTTCAATAGTCTTTCCCTCTGACAAGCCTCAATTATAAATAAGCCTTTTAACCGCTTTGTTTCATCAAAGCGGTTATTATTTACGGCTGATCGGAATAATACAGTGCGGAACGCCGAGGGCGGCGTTCCCTACAGTCGTTATATGTTACATTTCCGTGCGGTGCGGGCGGCGAAACGCCGCCCCTACAATTTTTTACAACATACATATTCAATAATTCGCAGGATTACGAAATATCTGCCCAGAAGGTAAAAATGAAGCTTTGCCGCAAAAACGTAAAAGCTGACAAAAGGGGGATTTGGGGAGAGGAAGGGGGAGCATCGGGGGGAAAACGTAGGAGAAGGGGGAAAATGTCAGCTTTTGCCGGGTTTATTATTTGCCCCCTTGATCCCCGAAGTTTCCCCCTCGTTAATTGGTTGTTGGCAGCGCGGAACGCCGAGGGCGGCGTTCCCTACAGTCGTTATATGTTACATTTCCGTGCGGCGCGGGCGGCGAAACGCCGCCCCTACAATCGTTGAATGATATAATTCCAAACGGAGCGGACGCCCAAAGGGCACCCCTACGTTCTGATTCGCGGGACGTCGAGGACGGTGCGGGTGTCCGGCGGACACCTCTGCCATTGGCAGAAGCACCGACCGAGCCGACAGGCGAGAACGTCCCCTACGGATTGTTTTATGTTGCAATTCCGGGCACGGGCGGAGTTCCATATGATCTGAAAAACGGCTGTTGACACTTCTCCTTTATAATGGTATAATGATTATAATGAAATAATGTGCGCTATGGCGCTGATAAGGAGTATAATTGTTATGAGCGATAATAAAAACAGCTACGAAAGCCCTTTCTGTACCCGCTACGCAAGCGAGGAAATGCAGTATATCTTCTCTGCCGATAAGAAGTTCACCACTTGGCGTAAGCTCTGGGTTGCTCTCGCAAGAGCCGAAATGAAGCTCGGTCTGCCCGTTACAGAGGCTCAGGTCAAGCAGCTCGAGGAGCACATCAACGACATCGACTACGAGGTCGCAGAGGCTCGTGAAAAGATCACACGCCACGATGTTATGGCTCACGTTTTCACTTACGGACAGGCTTGTCCGGACGCTGCCGGCATAATCCACCTCGGTGCAACTTCCTGCTATGTAGGCGATAATACTGACGTTATCATTATGCGTGATGCTCTCAAGGTAGTCCGCAGAAAGCTCATAAACGTTATGAACAACCTCGCTAAATTCGCAAACGAGTACAAGTCTATGCCCTGTCTCGCTTACACCCACCTCCAGCCGGCTCAGCTCACAACTGTCGGCAAGAGAGCTACTCTCTGGCTCAACGAGCTCCTTATGGACTTCAACGACCTCGAATACCGTCTCTCCACCCTCAAGCTCCTCGGCTCAAAGGGCACTACCGGTACTCAGGCTTCATTTATGGAGCTCTTCGAGGGCGACACCGACAAGATCAAGCAGCTCGAAAAGATGATCGCCGAGGAAATGGGCTTCGACAGCGTTGTACCCGTTTCCGGTCAGACCTACTCAAGAAAGGTCGATTCAAAGGTTCTTGAGGTGCTCAGCGATATTGCACAGTCTGCAAGCAAATTCTCAAACGATATGCGTATACTCCAGTCCTTCAAGGAAATGGAAGAGCCGCGTGAGAAGAAGCAGATAGGTTCTTCCGCAATGGCTTACAAGCGCAATCCTATGCGCTGCGAGAGAATTACCTCCCTTGCGAGATACGTTATGATAGACGCACTCAATCCTGCTTTCACTGCCGGAACACAGTGGTTCGAGAGAACTCTCGACGACTCCGCAAACAAGCGCATCAGCGTGGCTGAGGCTTTCCTCGGCGTTGACGCTATCCTCAACATTATGATGAACGTTACCGACGGTCTCGTAGTATACCCCGAGATGATAAGAAGAAGAGTTATGGCAGAGCTTCCATTTATGGCAAGCGAAAACATTATGATGGACGCTGTCAAGAAGGGCGGCAACCGTCAGGAGCTCCACGACCGCATCATGGACTACTCCATGGAAGCCGGCAGACAGGTCAAGGAATTCGGCAAGGACAACAACCTCTGCGAACTCATCGAGGCTGATCCGATGTTCATGGTAACAAAGGAAGAGATCGACGCTGTTCTCAAGCCCGAAAACTATACCGGAAGAAGCTCTCAGCAGGTTGACGAGTTCCTTGCAGAGTGCATCAATCCTATCCTCGAAGCAAACAAGGACGTTCTCGGCGAAAACTTCGAGATGAAGAACTGAACACAGTTTCAGGAACGCTGCCCGTTCTCCGCGCTCAATTGACAAAAAACGCCCTCTGTGGTATAATTTACCACAGAGGGCTTTGTATATAGCGGCAAGGCGGTTCAATTCTTCCTCCGGAAACGGGGGGTTAAGATGTCAATAACGGAATTACTGTATTTACTTATGCTTGTAGTTGCAATTATAGATCTTAACAATAATAAAAAGAAATAGCCGCCCACCCTTCCACAAGTGACGGCTATTCTTTAATAAACGTTGCGTGGAGGAGAACCGCTGAGCCATCCGGCTTATGCGATGCCCTCTTTCGTTTATCATTATAACACAAACGTACCGTTCTGTCAAGACCGGTACTGAATATACGGTTTGAATGGAGTTATTATGAAAAAGCAGTTTCTCGAAGCAGGCAAAATAGTTACGACTCACGGCATACGCGGCGAGGTCAAGGTTATGCCCTACACAGATACCCCGGAGCTCCTCTGCGAGTTCGACAGGCTCTTTATCGGCAAGAACCGCGATGAGATAAACGTTATCCGCGCAAGGGTGTTCAAAAACACCGTCATTATGAAGCTCGAAGGCATCGACACCCCCGAGGACGCAGAAAAGCTCCGCAATAAGCTCCTCTATATGCACCGTGACGACCTTGAGCTCGACGACGACACCTACTTCATTCAGGATCTCATCGGTCTTGAGGTGAGCGACGCTGACTCCGGAAAGGTCTACGGTAAAATCGCCGATGTTATGCAGACCGGTGCGAACGATGTCTACGTCATAAAGGGCGATGACAGAGAATATCTCGTGCCTGCGATAGCCGATGTGGTGGTTTCGACCGACATCGACGGCGGCACTATGACCATTCGTCCGCTCGAAGGACTTTTTGACTAAACCATTGTTAAAGAGGTATATATGAATATTGAGATAGCGACCCTCTTCCCCGAAATGTGCGAGACCGTCCTCAGTGAGAGCATCGTCGGAAGAGCAAGAAAAGCCGGAAAGATCTCCGTACACTGCCGGCAGATACGCGAATATACGCAGGATAAACACCGCCGCGTTGACGATACGCCCTACGGCGGCGGAATGGGTATGGTAATGCAGTGCGAGCCCATTTACAACTGCTACAAGGCTGTCTGTGACGATATGGGAACCAAACCGCATACTATATATATGTCTCCCAAGGGCAAAGTTCTCACCCAACAGAGAGCGATCGAGCTCTCACAGATGGACAATATCCTCATCGTCTGCGGTCACTACGAGGGAGTTGACCAGCGCATTATCGACAAAATCGTCGATGAGGAGATCTCCATTGGTGATTATGTCCTGACAGGAGGCGAGCTTCCGGCACTCGTTCTGGTGGACACTGTAGCGAGAATGTGTCCGGGAGTCCTCTCGGACGAGGTATGCTTCACAGACGAGAGCATTTACAGCGGACTTCTTGAGTATCCGCAGTATACAAGACCTGAGATATGGGAGGGAGAAGCAGTTCCGCCGGTGCTTTTATCAGGTCACCACAAAAACATTGAAAAGTGGCGTCTCGAGCAGAGCATCGCTCTCACAGAGGAGCGCCGCCCCGATCTTTTGTCGAAATACAGGGAAAAATCAGATTTGTAATCAAATTGTTTCCGGTTTGTGACGAATTCTTTTCATTTATTTATATATTAATTATATATCTGCTTATATACCCATATAACCCCCTATATATACCGCATATCGACAGTTCCTTTAGAAATATTCCATATATATCCACGTTGAATAATGTGCAAATTGACCAACTAAAAATGTGGTGATAATAAACAAGCTGAACAGCCTTTTCTCTCTCACATTTTATCTAAATGTAGAATTTAAAGCAAAGTAGTGATTATTAACTAAAAATCCGTTGACTCTGAAAAAAAATGAATGTATAATGGATACAGCAGCAGAAATAGTAATGCAGGCTCTTGAAAGGGTGAGCCTCAACACAGAGAATAGGAGAGTTGTAATATGTTTGTAAGAGAAGTTATGGTCAAGAACCAGGTTGGTCTTCACGCAAGACCTGCAACATTTTTCATCCAGAAGGCTAATGAATTCAAGTCCTCTATCTGGATCGAAAAAGAAGAGCGCAGAGTAAATGCTAAGAGCCTTCTCGGTATTCTTTCACTCGGCATCGTAGGCGGTACTAATGTTAAGGTTATCGCTGACGGAGCTGACGAAAAGGCAGCAGTAGACGCTCTTATCGAGCTCGTTGACAGCGGTTTCAGCGAAGAAAACAGATAATTAAGGGTTAATCAAGGTTTTAATGTATTGGGGCGTTACAGATGTAACGCCCATTTGTTTTTTCAGGCGAGGCTCTTCGCCATATTTTCAGCGAATACCGCGTATCCGCGCGTAGGATCTGCCACAAAAACGTGCGTGACAGCTCCTATCAGCTTGCCATTCTGGATAAGCGGACTTCCGCTCATTCCCTGAACTATGCCGCCCGTTGTCTCTATCAGCCGGCTGTCGGTCATCCTTATCACCATATTCTTCGTTTCATCGCCGCTGTTATAGTCTATGCGCTCGATGTGAACAGAATACCTCTCAGGCGCTCCGCCGCTGACAGAAGCTATCATTTCAGCCTCCCCGGTCGTTATCTCGCTGGGGTACGCCATAGGCAGCTCCTCGCCGTCAAGCTCGCTCAGAGCTTCGGGAGAAAGCCTTCCGTAAACACCGCAGCTGTTATTCCTGTTCAGCGTTCCATAGCAGCCATTGCGCGTAAATGTTCCGAGAAGCTCTCCCGGAATGCCTCTTTCGCCCTTTTTCGCTCCGGTTATATCTACCGGAACGGCTTCACCGCTGCTCACAGGCACTATCTCGCCCGTGTCGCAGTCACAGACGGGGTGTCCGAGTCCGGCAAATTCACCGGTAGCCTTATTCACAAAAGTCATCGTACCGATACCGGCAATGCTGTCACGAACCCACATTCCTCCGCGCCAGCAGCCGCTCCGTTCGGACCATACCGGCTGGAGAACCGTATCGAATTCGTCTCCGCCGCGGCTCACTCTCAGGGGTATACCCTCGCCGCCGCTCTCAGCTATTATCGACTGAAGCCGGCTGTTTGAGCTTATCTCCTCGCCGCCGGCAAGACATACGACGTCGCCTGTCTCGATACCGGCTTCCGCCGCAGGACAGACGCTTTCGCCGTTTTTGTCCTCGACATCACCGAGCTCGGTCACCATAACGCCCTTCATAAGCAGCTTTATGCCAAACGGTCTGCCGCTCGCGACGAGCATCAGAGGTTCGCTCCGGCTCACCTGAACGCTCTTGACAGGCAGCACTCCGAAAAGCGAAAGAGCCGCCCTGTCGCTGCCGACCGGATAGCCGCAGCAGCTTATCTCCGGGTATTCGGCTATTTTAAGCTGTTCCCCGGACACCGCCGTTATCTGCTCCGGAAGCAGACGAGAATAGTGTCCGGCTGTTCCGAAAGCTCCGACAAGCAGTGCCGAGAGGAGCACAGCAGAAGTTTTTGAGATCTTTTGCCTGAGCTGCATCATCAACGTCCTTTCTTATTATATTGCTGCACACGCAGCAAATATATTATCTGTCCGCGGCTCTGACATATTACAGTGAATAAGTCACGGATATTTTTCACAGCCTGCCGCGCAGGAAATCTATGTATTTTCAGGAGAATTTTTCCAATGAGCACCCGTCAGCGTCTCCCAAGAAAAAAGCACCCCTACCTAAATACCGCCAAAGCCGTTATGCTTGTCCTGACAGCCGTTTATCCGCTGTTTATGACCTGTATGACCGGTGCAGGCATATATTACAACCGCAGCAGCTACGGCTCGGCTTTCGCAAATTACGGGCTTTTACTGATACTCGCCGGCGTTCTTATGGTGTCAGGAGCGGTGCTCTGCCTTTTCAGGAAGAGTATTGCCAATCTGTTCTCCCTGTTCTGCACCTCGACCGGTCTCATTATGTGCCTTGCTATCCTCAGCAAGCTGGTGAAACGGGCGAAATCCAACGGCTGGCACGGTTCGGGCGTGTACGAGAACGTCTCCGCAAGCAGTCTATTTCAGTCGAGACTGCTCCCGTGCATTTTCCCGGCAGGACTCGCGGTCGTTATCGCACTCTGCCAGTATTTTTCGTATGACCTCGGTGAGGAGCGCCGCGAAAAGAAAAGACGCAGAACGGCTGAGGAAAACGCTCCGGCTGCTTCGATAATCGACGACTGACACATTTATAATGCCCGTTTTTTTACATATGATACACGAGAAAGAAGGTTTTTTCGTCTTTGAAAAAAGAATTTTTATGCTTCGCAGATTTTGAATTCACCTGCGGAGGTTTTATAGATGATACGCGAAGTGAGATACTTTCCGTCGGACTCGTCATCTGTTCGCCGGAATACGAGATCGCGGAAAAATTTTACAGCACCGCAAGACCGTGCAAATTCCCGAGAATGACGCGCCAGTGCCGCGAGCTGACCGGTCTCACACAGCCGGAGATAAACGCTTCACGCGACAGCAACGAGGTCTTTGCGGAGGTCGCTGAGCTGCTGAAAAAGTACAGCGTCAGCTCCCTATATGTATGGGGCAACTTCGACCGCCCCGGTCTCGCAGGCGATATGAACCAGCACCGCCGCACCGGAAAGGATTTCAGCTCGATAAAAAAGATCTACAATTGCATCGCGGACATTCAGGACGCGACCATAAAACAAATGGGGCTTCCGCAGGCGGTCAGCATCAGCGAGCTGTCAGCGGTTTTCGGCTATGAACCGCAGTCCGGCAGCTTCCACAACGCCCTCAGCGACGCAGAAGCCCTCTACACGATACACCGCGCCGCGTTTACCTCTGACCTCTCCAAAAACGAAAAATTCCTGCAATTAAAGCAGGAACGTCTGGACAAGATAGCGGCTGTGAAGGCTGCTGCCGAGGAAAAACGCCGCGAGGAAGCTCTTGCGCTCCCTCTCACAGCGGAGGAACAGGCGTACTGTAACGAGCTCAGCTCAGCCGGAAAAGAGGACAAGCAGCGCCAGTTCATCGCGATCAGGGCAAAGTTTGTACGCGCTCTGCTGAAAGCTCCGGAGTGCGAGGACTTCGTTTTAGCGGAATTCAGCCAGCCGAAGCGGATAAAGGTCTTTCGGGCTGAGAAATTCGGCGGTGCAGCGAGACACGCTTCTTCGCGCCACGTCCCGTTCAAACGGAGCGAATTCGCGGATATACTGCTGAACGAATGTAAAAAAAGCCGTCTTTAAAAGGACGGCTCAGGCTGCAAAAACTGATCTCCGGGACGTCGAGGACGCCGTCCCCTACAAAATAAAATCGTAAAACAGCCGCCCTTAACAGGACGGCTGTTTTTTCCTCATAAAAGAGTAATGACCTTCATTGGCACCCTCTCAAAAAGCCAATGAAGGTCGTCACCATCACGAAAACGCACCCTCTATACGTTTCCGTCGTCTCGGCAGCGCAATTCCGCCGCGCCTGATAGAACATATGCATTAGTTGGACCGGTTGCTGATAGAATTCAATGAAGAAAGCTGCTTTAGGCGATCAAACATATTATAGGCATTAATGTTCAATAACAGCTGTTCAGCACAGTAGTATAATGGGACCGGTGGTGGGATAGATCCGGCGGAGTTAATACCGGATAAGCAGGGATGAACTATCTGCCGATTTACAGGACACAATAATGTATCTGAATGTAATTATGCCTGTGGGAATGATATATCATTCCCAACAATTGTATTATATAGGATTGTACAAAATAATGCAATTGACAATATTGCTCACTTTTAGCACTATATTGCTGCGATTTATTTAATATTTTGCATTAATAATTTGTGAACATAAATTCAGTTTTAATATAAATTGCTGAAATCTCGCGTGACACGGACATTTTCGGCATTTCAAAAAGGCAGTTCCGCATTTGCCTATTTCAAGCGTTTTTCAGGCGGCGGCAGTTTTGTAAAGAGCTCTTGTAACTAAAATTTTACTTTCAAATGCTCTCAGGATTATCTTGCACATTAATTTTGATAAGAACTGTAACTCTTTCTTAACAAAAGAAACCAACGTGATTTGTGAACGAATTATTAACAATATTCACAGTATCACTTTTGTGCTGCGCATTATATTGGAAACAAAAAAACAGGAGTCCTGAAAAGACTCCTGTCGGTTTACAGTATTCCTTCGGCGGCTTCTTCGATCCGCTTCTCATAATACGACTTGCTCCACGGGAATTCATACTCGCTGAACAGCTTCAGGCAGCTATGGGTATTGGTCACAGCGTCCGTCAGACCGTCTCTGTCGCCTGAGCGCGCACAGATATACACGCCGGTTATCAGAAGTTCAAGTAGCTGAGTATCATTCCTGCCGCACGGCTTATAGCCAAATCTGAGCAGCTTGAATGCGTCGTTGTAGCGCTTGGAAGCGCAGTCCACGAGGGCAAGTGCCATATACATATCAGCCTGCTTTTGCAGAGACTGTTTTGTGCCGTATATCTGCATAAAGTTGATATTCTCGGTACGGAAATCCTCGGCGTCGCGCCAGTTTCCGAGCTTGCTGATAGTCTTGAGCATTTCTACACAATAGCGGAAGTGCTCCTCAGAAGCCATTTTCTTTTCCGCAAGCATATCCAGATAAAAGCCTGCACTCTTGTTGTCGTGAATTCTGTCATAGAGCGATGCGATCTGGATAATATCCTCCGGCATAGGCTTCTTAACGTTATTTATAAAAGCGTCAGCGTACTGTTCGCAGAGCTCCTTTGAATAGCCGTTTGCAGAATAATCGGAATAGATCTCCTCATATTTTTTCATTTCCGCGCTGAAATGCGGAAGCAGCGTTTTTGCAAAGCTGCTGATTTTCTTACGTTCTGTCGGTGATAGCAAAGCAGATCCCCTCCCATGCGAAAAGCTCGCCCAATTTTCGGTACGAATGCCATACCGGCTCAATATTTATTCTAACACAAATCTCACACTTAGTCAATATTTGTTAAGAGCTTTTTAATAAAACTGTTGTATTGCACAAAATACGGATTAATTTTTCTCTTAATCAACATATTAAATTTACTGAACTTACAAATTTTGAGTCTGACTTTTGTGTATATCGACAAATTACTCCCGAACCGCTGGTTTTTTCGCAGATTTTTAAGCCTATTTCAATATTTCGTGGTATAATGTAGTATAGTAGGTTAGTATGCTCAGGAAAGGAGAGTTTTTATGAGAATTCTTATCGTTGAAGACGAAACTCAGCTCGCGGACGCTCTGTCCGAGATACTCAAACGGAATAAGTACACCGTTGACACCGTCTACAACGGCATCGACGGTCTCGACAATGCGCTGTCAGGCGTTTATGACTGCATTATCCTCGATATTATGCTCCCCGGTATGAGCGGACTCGATGTCCTCAGCAATATGCGCCGGGAGAAGGTCGGCACGCCCGTTCTCCTGCTGACCGCACGGAGCGAGATCGACGACAAGATAACCGGTCTCGACTGCGGCGCTGACGACTACCTCACAAAGCCCTTCGTGACAGGCGAGCTCCTCGCAAGACTCCGTGCCCTCACAAGACGCAGAGGCGACATCGTTGACGACAACCGCCTCGCCTACAACGGACTCGAACTCATCAAGAATACAAGCTCTGTCATCTGGAACGGCAGCGATGTCAAGCTCAGCCTCAAGGAATACCAGATAATGGAGCTGCTCATCTCCAACCCCAGACAGATACTCCCCAAAGAACGTATCATCGAGAAGATATGGGGCTACGAGAGCGATGTGGAATATAACAATATCGAAGTTTATATATCATTCCTGCGGAAAAAGCTGTCTGTCATCTCAGCTCCCGTCCAGATCAAGACCGCCCGCGGAATAGGCTATTCGCTCGAATAGGAGGGAGCTATATGTTTAAAAAAGCACAGCTGAAGGTCTTTGCGATCATCACCTGTATCCTGCTCGCTATATTTATCGCCGTTCTCGGCTCGGTAAACATCATTATGCAGGCAGTTATGCAGAGGCAGTCCAAAGACGTTCTGAAAAAGATCGCAGCCGGCGTTGAGTACAACGACACGACGCATCAGTTTATGATCTCGCGCCCGGAGAATTTCGGTCAGAAGCCCGAAAAAAACGATCCTCCGCCGCCTAAGCCGACTGACACGACCGGTACGGAAGGCACTCAGGAACAAAGCTCACAGACCGCTCCTGCAAGCAATACAACTACCTCCTCAGCTACAACAACGTTAAATACAACATCTGCCGACGCAGCGGTTACAGCCGCTGTGATACCAACGCCCGAGCATACCGAGCTCCCGCCGACAGCCGAAGAACCTACCGAGCCGGCGACCTTTGCACCGACAGAGGGCGATGTTGTTCAACCGACTGCTGCACAGGAAGTAACTCAGCCGGTCACTCAGGCTGCTCCGCAGCAGCCGACCGTTACGGCTGCCGTGACCGCAAAGCCTACAACTCCCACGCCCGCTCCTAAGCCTCAGGAGCCTACTCAGCCTGCCACAAAGGAGATTCAGCCGCCTTCAAAGCCGCACCACGAGTCAACTGAGCCGACTTCCGAGAATAACACTCAGCCGCAGGGACCGTGGCAGTTTGATCCCAACAATCCGCATCCGTGGTATGATCCGAATAATCCGCAGACTTGGTGGGGCGGCTGGGGATACTGGAACGGCTGGAACGGTTGGAATGGCTGGAACGGCTGGAACTGGCAGGGCTATCAGGCTCCGGACTCCAAGAGCAAAGAGCCTGTTTCCACCGAATGTACGACCGATACCACCACGACCACTCAGTGTACAGCAGGCTGCAGCGGCAAAAAGTCCGAACGGCACAATGATACGCCGTGCTCAGCTGACAGCATCACCGACAGCGAAACACCTTCACCGCTCGGTCTCAACACCATTTCCTATGAGGACGAGCTCATATCCATAAGCGACATCGAAGGCGAAGGCGGCTCTGAACGCCGCAAGCCCGGGAACGAAGGTCAGCAGACCCTCGACCAGATCCCGAAATCTCTCGGATCGATAGATTTCTTCATCGTTATGGCGGATAAGGACGGAAACTTCCTCGCCTCCATAAACAACGAAGACCTCAACGACGAACAGGCTCAGAACTTCATCTCTGCTATCCTCAAGGAAAATCTCAACAGCGGTATGATAGAGAATAAGTATCAGTTCTACAAGGACGAGAAAAGCAACGGTACTATTATGGTTTTCACCGATAAGGGTGCCGAAATAAATATGCTCAACAAGCTCATACGCACCACTATCCTCATCGGCAGCATCAGTCTCGTTCTCCTCGCAGCAGCGGCTTACTTCCTCAGCAGAAAGGTCATACAGCCGCTCAAGCTCGCATTCGACAAGCAGAAGCAGTTCATCTCTGACGCAAGCCACGAGTTAAAGACGCCTCTGACGGTAATATCTGCGAACGCCGACGTTCTCTCAGGCGAAATAGGTGAGAACCGCTGGCTGACCTACATCAAGTCGCAGACCGACCGTATGAACGTCCTCGTGAACGACCTGCTGAACCTCACACGTCTCGAAAACAACACCACCGACTTCATACGCACGGACTTCGACCTCAGCAAGGCTATCATCAATACAGCTCTGCCGTTTGAGTGTCAGGCGTTTGAGAGCAATAAGAAGTTTGACGTTGATGTCGAGAGCGGACTCTCGCTGAACGGCAGCGAACGCCATATCAAGCAGATGGCTGCCATATTCATCGACAACGCCCTGAAATACTCAGGCGAAGGCGGTATCGTAAAGGTATCACTGAAAAAGGTCGGTGAAAAGAAGGTGTTCTCCGTTTACAACACCGGACAGGGTATCAAGGACGCGGAAAAGGACAAGATCTTCGAGCGCTTCTACCGCAGCGACCAGTCCAGAAACCGCGCAACAGGCGGCTACGGTCTCGGACTCGCTATCGCAAAATCAATCATCGACAAGCATAAATTCAAGGTCAATATCGAAAACGAAGAGGGCAGGAGTATCCGCTTCGTGGTAACGATGTAAGCAAAAGGACGGCTTTAAGCCGTCCTTTTTTTGTACACAAAAACGTAAATGTATGCTGAACCGATCGTAGGGAACGTTCTCGCCTGTCGGTTCGGGCGGCGTTCCCTACAATTGGCTCAGCATACGTTTCCGGACGGCGGGCGTCAGCCCATAAAAAGCAAACTGCCGCACTATTGCGCGGCAGCTTTATTTTTATTCAGTTTTAGCTGAATTACTTTGACTCAACAGGGAAGCTTGTGATAAGACCGAGCTTGTGCTGCTGAATGAGAAGTGCGTCGGAGTTTGTAAGGCCCTTCTTGCCGTCAACATCAGCGTTAGCTTCGCCGACAGGCTTGATGCTTACTGAAGACTTGCCAACTGCATACTTGTCAGGATTTGTAGCAACCTGCATTACGAGTACAGCGTCTGCAATGTTGACAACGTTATCGAGGTTAGCATCACCATACTTTGTAACCTGAACGTCAGGAAGTGTTCCTGTTGTGATCTGCTCTGATGTTGTCTCAGACTGTGTCTC
>CACXEJ010000023.1 GCA_902766595.1 Ruminococcus flavefaciens
AAACCGAGTCCGAAACTTTGTATACTATTTTTTGCCGAGAAAATCGAGATTTACCTGTATTTCGACCTTTAGAGGGGACTGAATCTGTCCTTTTGAGAGTTCAAATCCTTACACATGGCTAAAACAGCCCAATGTCATCTATGAAAATCAAAGTAAATTATTCGAGATTTTGGTAGCAAAAAAGCCCGATATTTCGGGCTTTTTTGGGCATGTCATCAATTTTGTTATGCTATCATGTATAAACTGTACAGAATTGATGACAGTGCCGTCAGCGAAAGCAGATCAAGCCTTCTGTAATAAGTGAACGAGTAAAACGAGTGCCCCCGTGGAAGGGGGCACAGGCACTGTGCTGGTACGCCTGACTGGAATCGAACCAGCGCACACGGCGTCGGAGGCCGATGCTCTATCCCCTGAGCTACAGGCGCATAACTCAATAACGTAATAATTATACCATATCCGCTGTTCATTTGCAAGAGGTAAACCGATAATTCTGAAAAACATTCTCTCACATCCCGAAACGAGTCGGTTTATAGTGTTTTTTCTGTTCATAAACGCCGTCAGCACAGAAATATTTTTGTCTGAAACTGAATATAATTGTGTGAAAGGATATACTAAGAGGTGAGCAGATGAAACGACGCAAGAAACGAAAGATCGCAGGAATACTAAGGATCTGCACATTATTGCTGCTGCCCTCGGTCGTGGCAGCATCGGCGAGCGGTATACGAAGCATACACCGCAGCGAAGCTGATTACAGAAAGGTAGCTGAAGCAGCACCGGCTTCCGCACTGAAAGACGATATTCCTGCTTATGTTCAGGAGCTCAATGTTCCCGAGAGGCTGCCGGGAGACGAGCTCTCCGGAAGTGCCATACTCTCGGAGGGTTATGGTGTCAGCGCAGAGACAGAGCCTCCGACAGAGCTCCTGAAGCTGAAAAGTCCGCTCGAAATGACTGCGGATGATCCCGGAACAAAGCCCTATCCTACTCAATGGGAAGAGTCCGGCGACATCATACGGACAACTTATCAGAAATACTCCGGAAGCGCTTTCTTTGACCTTGAGAAATGCGGTCAGGTCAATAACAAGACCGATATTCCGAACGAAAAACTCCGTGAGGAAAGCGTGTGCCTGCCCAATTTCACCTTAACGGACAACTCCGGACCGCAGGTGCTGATATATCATACCCACACCTGCGAGAGCTTCGAGCCGTTCGTCAGAGATCACTACGATGCCTCTTTCAACTTCCGGACGACTGACGAAACAAAGAGCGTGGTTATGGTCGGGGACGCCATACAGGCTGAGCTCGAAGCGCAGGGCATAGAAGTGATACACGTCCGGACTATCCACGACGATCCGTCCTACACCGGTGCTTATGACCGCAGCCGTGCCTCGATAGTGCCCATACTCGAACAGTACCCGAGCATCAAGGTCGCTCTGGACATTCACCGCGATGCAATATCCGGAGAAGGAGTTGCATACCAGCCGTACACCGAGGTGAACGGCAGAGAAGCTGCACAGGTGATGATAATTTCAGGCTGCGATGACGGCACTATGGATATGCCGGAGTATATGAAGAATTTCCACTTTGCCTGCGCACTCCAGCAGCAGCTTGAGGGTGACACTCCACACCTGACTCGTCCCATACTTTTTGACTACCGGAAATACAATCAGGATCTCACCACCGGCAGTCTGCTGATCGAGGTGGGTTCGCACGGAAATACCCTCGAACAGGTACAGTATTCAGGTCAGCTGATAGGACGCTCTCTCGGCAGACTGCTGAATTCGATCAAAAAGGAGACAAAATGAACCGAATAAAGAAAAAGACCGCTGTCAGAGCGGTAATGCTTTACCTTATACTGACAGCAGGTCTGTGGATGTTCATAAATTCATACACCAATTCCTATAACAGGATAACCGGTGAAAAGATCGCCCCCGCAGGCGTTACGCTCAGCGGCGGCAAAGCCTCTGTAAATCTGCTTGAGCACGACACCGAGATAGACCTCGGGGCATTCTCGCCTGACAGCAAGATATTCTGTGCAGCCTACATCATATCGCCTGACGAACTCAGGACGGCTGCTTATCTGCTTCGCTTTGTAACGAGGTCAGACTTGCATATCTTGTAAAAGCTGTTCAGCTCTCCTGAATATACGAGAGTTGCTCCGGGAAAGCTGCGGAAATCGTCCGGCTTGTACAGACAGAACGGCTTTTCGAGCTGTATGCCGATCTTGTCCATAGTATAGGCAACGAACTGCGAGCAGAGGAAGTTTTTCTTTCTCTTCCACTCAATATCGAGATAAACTGCAAGAAGCCCGAGTATATTATAAGAATAGACGTTGCGGTTATCGGAAAAATGTCTGATTATGCGTTCATATTCGGCTTTCTGCTCGTGGGTGACCTGTATCTTGTAGATCTCGCACGGGATATTGCCGTAACAGCCGAGGGTTCCCTGTCCTACTGTTTCCTTGTTGAAGGTCGCAGGCAGCGGAAATCTTCTGTAAGTGCGGCAAAAGCTGTACATTTCCGAAAGAGACTCGTCAGCAGACAGTGATACATGATTGAAGGGTTTTTTTGTCATAAATCTGAAAAACCTTGCAGGACGTGTTCCTGTCTGAGCCATTACGATATATATATAATCTTCCAGAATGTTACCCTCCCTTAACTTATTCTTTCACAATTATATCACAAAAAACCGGGAATTACAATAGTTTTTTGAAATTTTTATATGAACGGGTGATATATTATGTACGAGTCCTACGGTTTAAAACGGCTGCTCCTTATGCTGACACTGGATATTCTCATACTTATTTCCGGAGCGGCTCTGCTGCTGCTCGGTAAACTGCTGTTTTTCACCTCTGCCGGTGAGGACAGCGAAGCCGGAGTTTTCCTGCCTGTGATAATGTACCACAGCGTTTTCGACACTGCTCCGCGTGAATACACAGTAACTCCGGAGCAGCTCGAAAGCGACCTGAAATGGCTCAGGGACAGCGGCTATACCTCCGTGACCGCTCAGCAGCTCATCAACTATACTCTCGGCAAAGACGGGCTTCCCGAGCGCCCCGTTCTCATCACCTTCGACGACGGCTACTACAACAACCTCTCTGAAGCTCTTCCGCTCCTCGAAAAATATGATATGCACGCGATAGTCTCGGTCGTCGGGAGGTACACGGACTCGCTCGCCCCTGCCGATCCGCACGTTCCGGCATATTCCTACCTGATGTGGGACGATATAAAGCAGCTCATAGCCTCCGGCAGGGTTGAGATCGGCAGCCACACCTACGATATGCACTCAATAACCGGACAGCGCCGCGGCTGTGCAAAGCTGCCCGGCGAGTCCGATGAGGAATACGCCGACACACTCTCAGCCGACATAGGTCTACTCAGGACCGAGATGCACAGCAATACCGGTTATGTGCCGTTAGTTTTCGCCTATCCGTTCGGCAGCATAAGCCGCGAGAGCGTTCCCGTCCTCCGGGACAGCGGCATTCTCCTCACCCTCACCTGCTACGAAAGACCTAACCTTATAACCCGCGATCCCGGCTGCCTTTTCGGACTCTTCCGCTATAACCGCAGCGGTCTTTACAGCACGGAGGAGTTTATGAAACGTATTACAGAAAAAAAGAACGGCTGAGGTCGCCCCCCAGCCGTATTCCTTTTTTATGTCAGAACAACGAGATCCTCGCCGCTCTTTTCAGAAACGTCCTCTTCTTCCGTAGTCGTTTCAGCTTTTTTAGTTTTGGTCTTAGTCTTTTTCTTGGTCTTGGTACCGCTGAAATAGTCAGGGTCATTCTTGACGGCTTCCTTTTTGTACTCCTTTACGATGTAACCGAAGAAAGAGTCGAAATCATCATAGCCCATATTCTCCCACAGCTTGTCGTACTTTTTGTCCCTGTACTTGCTGTAATGATCCGGAGCCATTCCCGTCTCCTCATACTCAGCGACTATTTCCTTGTCGTGTTCGGCAAAATACTTTATGTCCGGCACTATCTTGACGATTATCGCTACATACACCGCAAATATCGCCGCAGAAATGATCGCAATAACGATCGAAACTATCGCCATTGCCTTTCCGCCGTTCTTGCGCTTCAGAGCCATTATCGCAAAAATAAGCGTCAATGGCACTGCTATGAAGCTGAGGAAGCTCGCGAATATAAAGAAGTTCACAAGGCTGATGCACAGAGCTGCAACTGCAACACCGGTACCGGTCTTCTGTAAGGGGACGCCTGCTGTTCTCGCAGGATATCCTGCATAAGCCGGACGCATACCGCCGTACTGCGGCTGCTGATAACCGCCGCCTCCGCCTGCACCGCTTCCGCTGCGGTCCTTGCCGCATTCAGGACAGAACCTCGAATCTGCCGGCTTTAATTTGCCGCAATGTGGACAATACTTCATCTTCGGCTCATTTCCGTTTCCGGAATTGCCGGAAGTTTCATCTACAATTTCGTTTTTTGTCTCGTCAATAAAATCCTTATCCAATTTTTTCTCCTTTCCACCCTTATGCGCTCATCAGAGTGTGGTCTCCCAGTTCCAGTTGCGGACCTCGAGCTCGTCGAGGTTGTAGGGAGTTTTCTGGTAAACGCAGTAGTTGAGCCAGTTGGTAAACATAAGATTAGCCGTGCTCCTCCACGAAAACAGCGGAATGTTGTCCGGGTTATCTCCGGGGAAGTAATTGTACGGCATCTGAATGTCTATGCCCTTTTCAAGATCGCGGCGGTATTCGTTCGCGATAGTCTCTCTGTCATACTCTGAATGTCCTGTGATGAAATACTGTCTGCCGTTCTTGTTAGCAACGATGTGGACTCCGGAAATATCCGAAGAGGTCAGTATCTCAAGCTGGTGTATGCGCTCGATGTCTGCTCTGCGAACCTCCGTATTGCGCGAATGAGGTACATAGAATACATCGTCAAAGCCCCTGAGCAGCTGGCAGTTGCTCACCTCAGCGCGGTGCGGGAATATGCCGAACATCTTATGCTCGAGCGGATACTTCGGCACGCCGAAATGGTAGTAGAGTCCTGCCTGCGCAGCCCAGCATATATAGATAGTGGAAAAGACGTGCGTCTTTGACCACTCCATTATCTCGGTTATCTCGTGCCAGTAATCGACCTGCTCGTACTCAAGAAGCTCGACCGGTGCTCCGGTGATTATCATACCGTCGTAGCGCTTGTCCTTTATCTCATCGAAGGTCTTGTAGAAGGCTTCGAGGTGATGATGTGAGGTGTTCCTTGAAACGTGCGAAGCCATCTGAAGCAGCTCTATGTCCACCTGAAGAGGCGTGTTGCTGAGCAGTCTCAGGAGCTGACACTCTGTTTCTATTTTCTTCGGCATAATATTGAGGATTATCACTCTGAGCGGACGTATGTCCTGATGCTCAGCTCTGTCCCTCGCCATTACGAATATGTTTTCTTCTCCAAGCGTTTTGAATGCCGGAAGCTCGGAAGATATTTTTATCGGCACTTCAAATCGCTCCTTTCTATCTCTGATTTTTCACTTACTTATTGTGCTTGCAGTTCTCGCAGCCGTTAAGAAAGCTGTCGATATTCTCTGCGGTGCGGCTCTCGCCGGATATGAACCTCAGCTTCCTGAGCGGTTCATACTTATGCTCGTCCGGCAGCTCAAAAACAGCCTTATCTATCGCTTTCAGGCAGCTCTTGAACAGCACCGAGCGGACAAGTCCGTCGCACAGCATAAGATCGCCGTTATCGTCGTAATCATATATGACGGTCCTGTCCCCCTCGTAGGAGTAGGCAATGAAACCGATCGCGCTGCCCTTATCGAGCGCCTCGGTTATATGGAGCTTGACCACATCTTTATGTGCGCTGACGAGCTCCTCATAGCCCTCTGTGTCAAATCTCTCCTGTATCTCGAGCATATCAGTTCTCCTTGCCGATAGCGTTTCTGATCGCTCTCAGCTCCTCGGCAGTGAGGTCACGCCACCTGCCGGGCTTGAGCATACCGAGTTTCAGAGGACCTATGCTGATGCGGCGAAGCCTTGCGACCTCGAGTCCGACAGCCTCGCACATCTTTCTGATCTGGCGGTTCCTGCCCTCTTTTATGGTGATGAGAAGAACTACTCTTCCCTCTTCCTTTTCCTTAACGACAACTGTTGCCGGAAGTGTTTTTCTGCCGTCGATCTCAACGCCCTCAGCCAGTGCAACGAGCTGATCGTCTCTGATGCCCGGACGAACTGTTACGCGGTAGGTCTTTGAAACGTGACGGCTCGGGTGCATAATGCTGTTGGCGAATTCACCGTCGTTGGTGAAGAGGAGAAGTCCCTCCGAGTTTCGGTCGAGTCTGCCTACCGGGTAGACTCTCTCCTCGACCTCATCAAGCAGATCCATTACGCAGCGTCTCTCGAGCTCGTCGGACATAGTTGTGACGTATCCGCGTGGCTTGTTGAGCATAATGTACCTGAATGTTTTCTTACGCGGCAGTGCTATCCTCTCGCCGTCAATGGTTATGAGATCCTTGTAGCCGCATTTATCTCCGAGCTTGACGTGTCTGCCGTTCACCTTGACTCTGCCCTGTGTTATGAGCTCCTCTGCCTTTCGGCGTGAACAGCAGCCGCTGTCAGCTATCATTTTCTGAATTCTTATCTTTTCCACAATAACTCCGATCCTGCTCAGAATACGAGCTTTCTGAGCCCTGATATTAGTTTCCTGAATTTTCCTGATTTTCCGCTTTTCTGCTCCGGGACGCGCTTTACAGCGACGCTCTCCTCCGCATAAAGCGGTATTCTCTTTATTTCCCTGCCCCTGAACGATATGCTCAGCTGAGCAGCTTCTTCGCCCTTTTCAACGGGGGCATATATGAACGGCGCCGAAACTACCCTGTACGAAAAATCATCTCTGCTGCCGCTCTGTGACGTTACATCGAGATCCTTTTCATCGCAGCGAAGATGCAGCTTTTCGGCTTCTCCGCCTACAACGTCCAGTGAACTGAGCTCCGGCGGCGTAAGTCTGAGCTTTTCTGCTTTCTCAAAGCCGTAGTCATACAGCGCGGAATGGTCGTGCCAGTCATTGCGGTCGTTGAGGGTAACGCATATCAGCCGCTCCCCGTCACGCTCACACGCTGAGACGAGACACCGTCCGGCAGCGTCCGTAAAACCGGTCTTTACGCCGTAAACTCCGTCACACATACCGAGCAGCTTGTTGGTATTCTTCAGCCAGCGCGGATAAGGCGGCGCTCCGAATTCGACCTTGACTGTCTCCTGTGAGCATATGCTGCGGAAGGTCTCGTTTTTCAGAGCCTCCATCGCGAGCAGAGCCATATCGTAAGCCGATGAACCGTGTCCCTCGCCGTCGAGTCCTGAGGGTGTGACAAAATAGGTATGCGACAGCCCGAGCTCTTCCGCGCGTTCGTTCATCAGCCTGACAAAGCCCTCCGTACTGCCGCCGACCTTTACCGCCGCAGCATTCGCCGCGTCATTTCCGGACGGGAGCAGCATTCCGCAGCACAGAGCGTACTTCGTGACGGTATCGCCCTCGCGGAGTCCCATTGACGAACCCTCGACCTTTATCGCTTCGCTGTCCACGACGAATTTCTCGTCAAGACCGCCGCTCTCGATGCAGAGCAGAGTCGTCATTATCTTGGTCGTGCTCGCCATAGGCAGCTTTTCCGAGCTGTTCTGCTCAAAGATGATCTCGCCGGTGTCGGCTGAAATGAGCACCGCGGCTTTTGCCGAAACGACCGGTGCTTCTGCACAGTCTCCGCGCAAAACATACAGCGGCTCGACTCCTGCAAGAATTACCGCCGCTGCTGTCACTGAAACTATCCTCTTTACCATACCGCACCTCCGCATATCCAGTAATGTTACAGATTATGCGGTATTTCGCGGAAATATGTTATTCTTCGCCGTTTTTCTTGTTCTTGCGGCTGTTCATAAATCCGGATACCTTGTCGATGACCATAGGCACCTTTTCAACAGCGATGCTGATGGGATCGTTTGCAGCCTCCATAGGAACCATTTTCGCTGTGCCGTCGGGTGATACAACGAGGAAGCCCTCCGGCTTTATCGAAACTCCTGCGCCGGCACCGCCGCCGAAGAGGTTCTTGTCATACTTTGAAGGAATGTCCGAGCCGCCCGAAGCAAAGCCGTAGGATACCTTTGAAACCGGGATAATGGTAGTACCGTCGCCGAGCTTTATGGGCTCACCGATAATGGAGTTGACATCAGCCATCTCCTTTACCTTTTCCATTGAAATGCCAAGTATTTCGTTGATAGGTGTGTTATTAGCGCTCATATCTTTATACCTCACTTTATATTATTTCTGCACGGCGGCAGTTCTTTTTTCTCTGCGCTTTTTCAGCTTTCCGGGGATCATAACTCTGAACAGGTACACCGCAATGAACCATATTCCGGCTATTACGGCAGTTCCGAGCCTGAACCTCACGCTGAAGGAAGTGTCCCAGCGTCCCTTGTCGAGACCGAAGCCGGGCTGTATATCGACCGTCTTGAACCTTATTGTGAACAAGCGGCTGAACTGTGCGAGTCCGCAGTAGATGAGCGTGGAATATCTTCCGTAGCTCAGCGCACACTTATAAGCGTCCTCGTTTGCGATTATGAAATCAATGTAGAAGTTTCTGAATTTGAAGCCCTTGAAGATCATATTCGCCGGATTTTTTGCGGCAAGCCAGATATTCCCGAGCTTTTCGAGCTTCTGACCTATGGACTTCTTCTCTTCCCCGTCATCGTCCTCACCGTCGTCCCAGTCGTCCGGCAGCTCGTCCTCAGCGGTCTTGTCTTTTTTCTTTTTCTTCTTTTCCTTTTTCTTCTTTTTGTCCTCGACCGGCTCATCGTCTATCGGTTCATCGACAGTCTCTGCCGCCGGGCTCTCATTATCCTGAACGTCCTCCGGTACTTCAATATCATCGAAGTCCTCAGCGGAACCGATATCCTCAGGCGGAGAATATTCCTCAACGCTGTCTGCCGGAGCAGTTTCCTGCTCTTTTTTCTTTTGAGCTTTCAGCTTCTTTTTGCGCTTCCGCTTATCGAGGAAGCCCTCCTTTGACGAGTCCATAAGGTCAAAGAACCACAGCTTGATCTTGTATTTCATCTTCCCGTCGATATAGCTGAAGTCAACATCGGCAGGAACTGCGCATACAAGCACTATGAGTCCGAGGATAACAAGGAATATCCACAACAGTATTTTCAGTACAATCAATCCTGCCGCTCCTTTCCTCAGTTATCTTCGCTGTCGTCATCATCGCCTCCGAGCTCTGTCAGCATAGGCTGATCGGGCAGCGGCGGCAGCTCACCGAGCGAACTGAGCCCGAAGCTCCTCAGAAACACGGGCGTTGTGCGGTAAACTATCGGTTTTCCCGGAACATCGAGCCTTCCGGCTTCTTCAACGAGTCCCTTTTCGACCAGATTATTTATGACAGAAGAGCTGTCGATACCTCTTACGTTCTCGACGAAGCCCTTCGATACCGGCTGATTATAGGCGATTATGGTCAGCGCCTCCATAGCCGCGTTTGAAAGCGGAGTTGAGCGCTTGGTCTCGAGAGCTGCTCTGATCTGCTCCGCGAAATCCTCACGGGTACACATCTGGTAGCTGCTGTCGAGCTTTTTTATCGTGATACCGCTGCCGCAGTCGTCATAGCGGTCGTTGAGCAGCTTTATCATAGACGGCAAAGTTCCCATATCGACGCCGCTCGCTTCCGAGAGGCGGTATATCTCCATAGGCTCGCCGCTTGCAAAGAGTATGGCTTCTATTGCGCCGAGTTTCTCTTTGATTTCCAAGTCTTTTTCACCCCGTTCTTTCTTCCCTTGAAGAAGATCATCATATTGTCCTCGCTGATAGTGATGCGTCCCGAGCGAGTAAGCTCGAGGACTGCGAGGAACGTTGCCACACGCGCCGAACGGTCGGTAACGCCGTCGTACAGCTTGTCCATACACACCTCGCCGGTCGAATAGAGCTCCCTCAGAACGTGGACGACCTTTGAGAGCACCGATACTATCCTGCGCTTGACAACGGAATTTATTTTGTTCTCCACACGGAGCTTTGAAGTTTCATTTCTGATAGATTTCTGCGATATAACGCTGTAAGCAGCGGCGAGACGCTCCGGCTCGTGAACGAGACAGTAGGTCATATCCGCCTTTATCTTCATAGGCTTGCGGACGAAAATGCTTCCGCCGCAGAAGTCCTCCGCGAGCTTTGCCGCAGCGAGCTTGCAGAGAGAATACTCAATAAGAGCGCCCTCCAACTCTTTTTTCATCTGTTCAGCCTCTTCCGGCTGAGGGAGCAGCGAAGCCGTCTTTATATAAATGAGACGCGCCGCCATTTCGAGAAACTCCCCTGCGAGCTCGAGATCCTGTTCTCTTGCCTGATCCATATAGAGGAGGTACTGCTCGAGCAGCTTTGAGATCTCTATGTCACAGATATTGAGCTTGTGCTTTGAGATAAGGCTGAGCAGCAGATCGAGAGGTCCCTCAAAAACCTCCAGCTTGAATGAAATACTCTCCATCAGTTCTTATTCCACTTATTCTCCGGTATATGCCAGAGAATGTCCCACATACCGTCGTATATCTTGTTTCGTGCCAGAACGAGCACATTGTACTTGTCAGGGATAATACCCATATTGAGTACGAGAAGGAACACGAGGAAGCCTATCTGTACCTCCCTGAAATGTGTGTAGAACCAGCGGTCTACCTTTGCGCCTGTAAAATAGCGCATTACGTTGAAGCCGTCGAGCGGCGGTATCGGCAGGAGGTTGAACACCGCAAGTCCGATATTCACTATCATAAGGAACTCCATAAGGAGCATAACGCAGTATGTCGTTGTTACCTTGTTGGTGATGTTGTACTCGAGATATGCCTTCATACCGTTATCTGTGGCGAGTATGCAGGCTTTGACGAGTCCGGCAGCAAAGGCTGCGATGAGGTTTGAAACAGGTCCGGCGAGGGCTGTGAGAGCCATATCTCTGCGCGGATGCTTCATTCTTGCCGGATTAACCTCGACAGGTTTTGCCCAGCCGAATCCGGTCACTATCATAAGCAGGGAGCCGATCGGATCAATATGATCGAACGGGTTCAGCGAAACTCTTCCCTGTCGTGTCGCTGTATCGTCTCCGCACCACCTTGCTACAAGAGCGTGAGCCGCCTCGTGAAGAGGCAGAACGAGCAGCAGTGTGAGTATTCTTGCAAAATATTTTAAAAAAAGTTCTACGTCCATAATTATCCTTTCGAGTCGTTTCTGAAAATAGTAATACACTATATATTATACTACATTCTTACATTTTTTTCAAGTAATATACGAAAATTTTACGAAAAATCAGGCTCTCAAAAAATTTTTCAAGTTTTTTCAAAAAAACTCTTGCTTTTTTCTGAGTTTTGTGGTAGAATAATTACGTTGTATGTTTTCACAAGTTTTTTAAGGAGGTGCAGCCTGATGGCAAAATGTGATATCTGCGGTAAGGGAGTTACTTTCGGAATCAAAGTTTCCCACTCACACAGAAGAACAAACAGAACATGGAAGCCTAATGTAAAGCGTGTTAAGGCTATCGTCAAGGGTACTCCTTGTCATATCTACGCTTGCTCAAGATGC
>CACXEJ010000024.1 GCA_902766595.1 Ruminococcus flavefaciens
AACATCTGTCTGAATGCAAGACGACCGATACGGCCGAAACCATTAATAGCAACTTTAACTGACATTGGAAAATTACCTCCTAAATAATTTATATTCTTATTATACCTCAACCCGGTAAATTTTTCAAGAGGTTAGATAAAAAAATAACAGGATTTTTACAAAATGTGCAAATAGCACAACTACATTGAGCTTTTGTTTTTAAATATTGTGAAGAATTGTTGTAACATTTTGACGCTTTTTTCTATTCCATTTTTGTATAAAATGTAGTATAATAATAAGGAGATGTTTTTTGCGTTTTGAATATCTCGTTTAAACAAGCAACAGAAAGGCTGCGTTGTAATGAATAATGATTTTGAAGAGATGATGTTCAGGAGCGTCCTCAGAGGCAGTGACTCTTCCAACAAGAGCGTGGTCTCGCTTGCTGTGTCCGGCATACTCAACTCCTGTGACAATGTTGAGGCAATGGTCGCGGATACCGAGGGCGGACTCTCTGAACTTGACAATATCAGAAACTGCTGTTCGCAGATCGTAAGGGCGATCGAGCTGAACGCTATGCTCTCTGCAAAAAATACAAATATCAGAGTGGTATCGGTGGACGAGCTGCTTGATGAATTCATTGAGAGGTGCAGGGAGTTTGCAGGCGATGCGATAGAGATCGTCCGTACCGGTGAGAAGGAGCAGTTCGTCAAGGGCGATAAGACTCTCATTGAGTATATCCTTCTGTGCGGAGTCCGTGACGCTATCGACCGCTGCGGCAGTGCGATACTCAGTATAGGTTCAGAGCGCTCCGGCGGTCTCATAAAGATATTCACCGAGCCGGTCGGCGAGGTACAGTCAGCAGATGAGGACGATGTATATTTCAGGAACTATATAAGAGGTATCTGCAAGAGCTTCGCTGACAGGACCGGCGCTTCGTTCACCTTTGAAAACGGCAGATTTACCGTCGGTTTTTCGGAAATGCTCCAGGACGATATGCTCAGTCTCGGTATGAATTCCGACTACACCGGGAAGCTCGAAGAGGATCCGACACTGCCCTTTGAGATAATGCTCGGAGTCAAGCGAAAGTATGATTGAGATAGGTTACAGCATTTTTAACAGAATAATCTGAGATTTTTGTTGACAATCATCAAAAAAAGTTATATAATATAAGTGCGGCTTGAATAGCCGTAATTATCTGTTTTTCGGGAGTACATTATTAATATGTCAAAAGGACTTGAGATCGAACGAAAATTTCTCGTTGAACTGCCCAATCTGGACAGCCTCGATGTGAGAAGAAGGATAGCGATAACTCAGACCTACCTCAGCAGCGGAAAGAATAATTCCCAGCGCAGAGTCCGCAGAATAGACGAAAACGGCAGGGTGAAGTTCACCTATACCGAAAAGGTCTTTCTTACAGACGTGACGCGCGAGGAGAATGAATACGAGATAACCGAAAGGGAATACCGCGACCTGCTGGGACAGACCGATAAAAGATTTTCACCTGTGGAAAAGGTGCGCTATTGCTTCGATTACCACGACCAGCTCTTTGAACTCGACACCTATCCGTTCTCCGGCGAGCTTGCCATTATGGAGCTCGAACTGGGTTCTCCGGAGCAGAAGATAGACTTTCCGGATAATGTCCGCGTGATAAGAGATGTTTCGTCAGACAAGAAGTATTCAAACGCCGCTCTTGCTACCGCAGGCGCTTTTCCGGAGCAGCTCTCCGGATCATGATAAGCTACGAAACGGAGTAATTCAATGGCAGAAAAATTTCTGACAGTCAGCTCGCCGGAACAGCTTTCTGCTGTGTTCGGGAGCCTTGACGACAATGTCGGACGTATCAGGAAAGAATACGACGTTCTTATGGTCAGCCGCGACGGCGGCATAAAGCTCATCGGCGAAGAGGAAAATGTCGAGAACGCTGCAAGAGCAGTCCGCGCTCTTCTGACGATAAGCGGCAGGGGACAGGCTCTCAGCGAGCAGACGGTACGCTATGTCACCTCTATGGTCGCGGACGGCGCTGAACAGCAGCTCGAGGAGCTCGGCGGCGACGGCATATGTGTCACCGCTTCAGGAAAGATACTCCGCGCCCGCACCGTCGGACAGAAGCGCTACGTCGAGATGATAAAGGACAACACCATCGTCCTCGGCATAGGACCAGCCGGCACCGGAAAGACCTACCTCGCAGTTGCTATGGCTGTAAAGGCTTTCCGCGAACACAAGATAAAAAAGATAATACTGACTCGTCCCGCAGTCGAAGCCGGCGAAAAGCTTGGCTTTCTGCCGGGCGATCTTCAGGATAAAGTCGATCCTTACCTCAGACCGCTCTACGATGCTCTCTTCGACCTCTTCGGCGCGGAGAGCTTTGCGAGGTATATGGAAAAGGGCATTATCGAGGTCGCACCTCTCGCCTATATGAGAGGCAGAACGCTCGACGAAGCGTTCATAATCCTTGATGAAGCCCAGAACACGACTTCAGAGCAGATAAAGATGTTCCTCACACGACTCGGCAACGACAGCCGTATGGTCATCACAGGTGATATCACCCAGATTGATCTTCCGGACGCCAGAAAATCAGGACTTGTGGAAGCACTCAGAGTCCTCCGCGGCATCGACGACATCGGTATCCATCGTTTCACCGAAAAGGACGTCGTCCGTCACAGACTCGTTCAGGACATCATCAAAGCATATGAAAAATTCAGCGAAGGGAGAAAAAATAATAATGGCTAAACTTAAGGTTTACGTTAAGAACAATCAGACAGAGGTGAAGGTGCCGGTAGGCATTCGTCTGCTCATCAGACGCTGCTGTCAGGCTGTGCTCACTACTGAGAATTTCGGCAAGGATGCTGAGGTAAGCGTTTCTTTCGTAAGCAATAACGAGATCAAGAACCTCAATAAGATATACAGAAACAAGGACAGCGTTACTGACGTTCTCTCGTTCCCGCTCACAAGCGAGGACGGAACAGTCGAGGTGAACCCCGAGACAGGTGCAGTACAGCTCGGCGACGTAGTTATCTCGCTCGAAACTGCCGTAAAGCAGGCTCAGAACTACGGTCATTCTCTTGAGAGAGAGGTCGGCTTCCTGACTGTACACTCGATGCTCCACCTCCTCGGCTACGACCACGAGACAAGTCAGCTCGACCAGCGCATTATGCGCGAAAAGGAGGAGTCCGTGCTCGAGAAGCTCGGCATCTCACGCGACGTAACTTTCGTTGTGAACGGAGATAACAACTGATGTCGAGAACTGCCTTCGTTACTATCGCCGGACGTACAAACGCCGGAAAATCCTCGCTGCTCAACGCTATCGTCGGTGAGAAGATAGCTTCCGTCAGCAGCAAGCCCCAGACTACCCGTACCCGTATCACAGGCATACGCAATATAGACGACGTTCAGCTCGTCTTTTTCGACACGCCCGGACTCCACAAGCCCGTGAACAAGCTCAGCGAGCATATGCTGAACACAGTAAAGGAGTCCGTCAGCGACATAGATGCGGTAGTCTTTATGCAGGACTGCACCAAGAAGATCAACGATCAGGAGCTCGCCCTGCTGAAGTCTATGAACGCTTCAAAAATGCCGGTGATACTGGTCCTCAACAAGATAGATCTGCTCAGGAACAAGAACGATCTCGCTCCTATGATCGCGGACTTCACCTCAAAGGCTGATTTTCAGGCGATAGTACCGGTCAGCGTTACCGAGAACAACGGCATAGACATTGTGATAGACGAGATAATCAAGCTCTCGGAGGAGTCACCGCACTACTTCCCGGACGATATGATAACCGACCAGCCCGAAAAGGTGCTTGCAGCCGAGATGATACGCGAAAAGCTGCTCACTCTTCTCAATGACGAGGTGCCGCACGGTATAGCAGTCGGCGTCGAGGAGATGTCGGAACGCGAGGACAAGGACATTCTCGATATATCGGCAGTCATCTACTGCGAGAGGGAGTCCCACAAGGGAATAGTCATCGGAAAGGGCGGAGCTATGCTGAAAAAGGCTTCGACCGCGGCTCGTATCGAGCTCGAGGACTTCTTCCAGATCAAGGTCAACCTCAAGTGCTGGGTGAAGGTCAAGGAGGACTGGCGCAACCGCGAGGGCATCATCAGGAACTTCGGACTTTCTGACAAGTGATACCATTCATATTTCACGCCGGAACGGGCAGTATACATATCGTAAATATGTGACTGTGAGGTGTGAGCTGTGGTTATCGACGATCTATGGGATAAATTTGCCGTCAGCGGAAGTATAGAAGATTATCTCCGGTATTCGGCACAAAAGGATACTGAAAATGATAATATCGGAAGGAATAGTTCTCCGGGAGAGGAATGTCGGCGAACAGGACAAATTTATTGATATACTCACAAAAGAGAGCGGAGTTCTCGAGGTCTCGGTGAAGGGTGCAAGAAAGATCACCGGAAAATCGGGCAGCTCCACTCAGCTTTTTGCGTATTCGCGCTTCTGCCTCAACCAGAAAGGGGAACGATATTTCCTCAACAGTGCAGAGCCAATACATATTTTTTACGACCTGAGAAACTCGCTCAGCAGGATCTCGCTTGCATCGTATTTTGCTGATGTTCTGAGAGACTGTATAAATCCTGAGGCGCAGTCTGCGGATATTCTCAGGCTTTTTTTGAACTGCCTCCACTTTCTCGAAAAGGGAACGCGCAGTGAGGCTCAGCTCAAGGCTATTTTTGAGCTGCGTCTGATGTCGGAGATAGGCTATATGCCGAATATCGTTATGTGCCTCGGCTGCGGAGCCTTCGAGCCGGAGGAGCTTTTTTTCTGCATTGACGACGGCAGCTTTTACTGCACAGAATGCTTTACTGAAAATTCCGGTGAAAACTATTACAAGATAAATCTGCCCGTTCTGAATGCGGTAAGACATATCGTCCTTACCGATTTTGACAGGCTTTTCAATTTCAGAGTTTCTGACAGTTCGATGTCGGTGCTCGGGGAGCTCTCAGAAGCCTACCTGAAACACCACCTCGAACGCAGCTTCAGAACTCTTGACTTCTATAAATCCCTGCTGTGAAACCACGGCAGCTTTAAGGAACAGCTATGAATAAATACCTCAAAACACTCGAACTCGATAAAATACTCGAAATGCTGGCGGAGCTAACCTCCAACGAGGAGACCAGACGTATGGCGCTCGCAATACGTCCGGACACCGACCTTGCAGCAGTAAGAAAGGAATGCCTGAGAACATCTCAGGCTTTTGCGCTGTCTGTACAGTACGGAACGCCGCCGTTCAGCAATTTCAAGGACATATGCTCATCGGCTGCCCGTGCGAAGTCCGGCGCGGTCATCTCGCTGC
Organism: Ruminococcus flavefaciens; assembly: GCA_902766595.1. GTDB lineage: Bacteria > Bacillota > Clostridia > Oscillospirales > Ruminococcaceae > Ruminococcus > Ruminococcus flavefaciens_U. The sequence continues at coordinate 5,291 of CACXEJ010000024.1, forward strand.
GCGACCTTATGGACATAGCTGCAATGCTGCGTCAGATAAAGGGACTCGCTGACTGGTACAGCCGCTGCGAGAACGTCGAGACGGACCTCGACTACCTCTTCTCGCGCCTTATGCCGAATGACTGGCTGCTCGAAAAGCTCGAGCGCTCCATTGTTTCCGAGACCGAGATCTCGGACGCGGCAAGTCCGGAGCTCGCTGCGATACGCCGGAAGATAAACCGCGCAGGTATGCAGCTCCGTGAGACTCTCGACAAAATGATAAAGAACAAGACCACCCAGCAGTACCTTCAGGAGAGCACGGTAACTATCCGTGACGGAAGGTTTGTTCTGCCCGTAAAATCGGAGCACAGGGGACAGGTCGCAGGTCTTATCCACGATACCTCCGCAACAGGTCAGACCATTTTCATCGAGCCTATGGCTATCGTGGAAGCAAATAATGATATACGTCTGCTTGAGGGCAAGGAACAGGAGGAGATCGAGCGCATCATACGCGAGCTCTGCGGAAACTGCGGCGAATACGCGGATATACTCTGCGAGAATTACCGCGTATGCACCGAGCTGAACCTCTATTTTGCCAAGTCAAATCTTGCGGCGAAGCTGAAATGCTCGCTGCCCGAGATAACCGATGACGGCAGAATGTTCCTGAAAAAGGCGCGTCACCCGCTCATTGACAGAAACAAAGCAGTTCCGGTCGATCTGTCGCTCGGTGAGGAGTATCAGACGCTCATCATAACCGGTCCAAATACCGGCGGTAAGACGGTCGCTCTCAAGACAGCCGGACTCCTAAGCGCAATGACGATGTGCGGACTTATGATACCTGTCGCGGACGGCAGCCGTATCTCGATATTCCGCCATATCCTTGCTGACATCGGTGACAGCCAGAGCATAGAGCAGAATCTTTCAACGTTCTCCTCTCACACAAACAAGGTCATCGAGATACTCGACACTGCGGACGAGAATTCGCTCGTGCTGCTTGACGAGCTCGGCTCCGGAACCGATCCGGTAGAGGGTGCAGCGCTTGCGGTAGCGATAATCCGCCGTCTTATGGAGAGCGGCGCCAAGATAATGGTCACAACTCACTATCAGGAGCTCAAGGTCTTTGCGATAGACAGCCCTAACGTCGAGAACGCTTCCTGCGAATTCGACATAGAGACTCTCCGTCCTACTTACCGGCTTATCGTGGGCTCGCCCGGAAAGTCCAACGCCTTTGCGATCTCCGAGAGTCTTGGTATGCCCTCGGATATAATCGAGGACGCAAAGGGACGTGTCAGCGAGGCTAATACCCGTCTCGAGGAGGTCATCGGCAAGCTCGAGGCTTCGCGTATCGAGCTGGAGCACCAGAAGGCTGAGATAAGCCGCCTGAAGGCTCTTGCCGCCGAGCACGAGGAGGCTCTCCGAAAGGAGCGTGATGAGCTCGAACGCTTCAAGGCAGACGAGCTTGAAAAGGCACGTCTCCGTGCGATGACCATAATCGAGCAGACCAAGGCTGAGTCCAACGAGCTGCTCGATGAGCTCGACAAGCTGCGCAAGGAAAAGGACAAGAAGGATTTCAGCGCGAACGTTTCCGGAATGAAGTCGCGTACCAAGCAGAGCTTCAACAAGATGTACGACGCTGCAAATCCCGTTGACAAGCGCGATCCCAACGCGGACTACGTTCTGCCGAGAAAGCTGCGCCGCGGAGACACGGTATACGTCGTTGATCTCCAGCGCAAGGGAATAATTTCCGGCGATCCGGACGGCAGCGAGTTCGTATACGTTCAGATGGGTGTAATGAAAACAAAGATGAATATTTCGAGACTCCGCCTTGAAGAGCCTGAAAAGGTCACCTACGGCAGCAAACCGGTCAAGTCCGGTCGTAAGATGAACAAGATAGGCGTAAAGGCTGAACGCCGCGGCAAAATGGAGCTTGACATACGCGGCTGTGCCTGTGACGACGGAGTTTACCAGCTCGACTCATTCATAGATCAGGCTGTGATGTCGAATATCTCAACTATAACCATAATCCACGGCAAGGGTACCGGACTGCTCAGGCAGGCTGTACACCGCCGGCTCAAAGCACATCCATCCGTGAAGAGCTTCCGTCTCGGACTCTTCGGAGAGGGCGAGGACGGCGTTACGATAGCTGAACTCAAATGATAAGGGATAATAAAAGAATGGGGTGAAAAAATGGTAAAGCGTCTGAAAAACGCTTACAGTAAAAAGCCGGATCTGTTTTCGGTATCTGTGATAACAGGGGCATTTCTATTTGTTGTTGTTTTCAATCTGTTTATACTGCGCAGAGGCGTGGCATGGGGTTCTGATATGGATTGGAGCAGCCAGCATTTTATGATACCGGAATATATCCGTATGCGCTTCCTCGAGACTGGCGACCACCACCCGGATTTTGCTATGCAGCTCGGAGGAGGACAGAATATCTACAATCTTGCATATTATGGTATGGCAAATCCGCTGTATCTGCCGGCTTACTTTATGCCGTGCGTGAATATGGCGGTATATGTGCAGGGCGTGAGTATGGCAGGGGTGCTCGTCTCGGCTCTGATGAGCTATTACTTCTTCAAGCGACATTTCAGGGGGATGATGCCGCTGCTGCTCGGACTTATGTTCCTCTTTGCCGGACCGCTGATATTCCACAGTCACAGGCATATAATGTTCGTGAACTATTATCCGTTCCTTATGGCGCTGCTGTTTGCAGTACGCGGCAGGGACTCCGCTCTGAACTGCTTCCTGACTGCACTGTTCAGCTACTGCATAATGTGTACGAGCTATTTTTACAGTGTGGGCTCTTTCGCGGCAGTTGGCACATATATGGTGTTCAGCTGCATTGAGCAGGATCAGAAGATAAAGGTCAGAGCTATCGCGGGCAGGATATGGAAGAAGCTCGTATTCATAGTGATCGGATGCGTTTGTGCGGCGCACTTGTGGATGCCTGCATTTGCGGCGATAATTTCGGGAAGAGCCTCAACATCGGTGGAGGTACCGCTGACGAGTCTTATAATACCGGTCGTGAATTTCGGCGTACTGCTCTATTCTCCGTATTCGGCAGGAATGAGCTGCTTTTCGCCTGTTTCGATAATCGCTCTGCTCAGGAACGGAACACGTTCCGAGCGCTTCCTCGCAGGTGTTATGGCAGGCTGTGTGCTTCTGCCGCTTATCGTATACCTGATGAACGGAACGATGTATGTTGACGGAAAGGCTTTCATACCGTTCATACCGCTTCTGCTCATACTGTGCGGACGTTTCTTTGACCGGCTGAAGGAAAGAAAGGTCGATCTCAGATTTACTGTCATAGTATTTGCGATAACCGCTGTTCTGTCACTGACTCAGGGCTCGTTCTCAAAGAGCCAGCTGATAATAGTTGTCGTTGATACGATATTCACGATACTTACGATATACATCTGCGTGAAAAAACAGCACCTTAGAGCCGTTACAGTAATGGCGATAGTATTATCGTTCTCGATATGTATGGTCACAAATGCTATGGATACACTCGTCAAGAGGGACACTATCAAGGAGCTTTACAGCACTACCCAGAAGGAGCTTGTCGAGAATATTCTTGATGAGGATACTGACCTATACCGTTTTGCCGAGGACGCTTCCCTGAGTATGACGGTAAACCAGATCTACCGAACCGATTATCTCACCACAAATATCTACTCTTCACTGAGCAACCCGGAGTTCAGGAACTTCCGCTTCTACTCGTCGGGCAGCGAGATCGGCACCCGTAACAATGCTATCCACAAGCAGCCGAAAAATATCGTTTTCAATACGCTTATGGGCTGCCGTTACAGGCTTGTAAGGAATGACGAGGAGATGTTCGGCGAGCACGAGGTAGCTTCGGACGGAGATTACCGCGTGCTGAAAAACGACTATGCACTGCCGCTCGGATATGCGTGTGCAAACGCTATGGCTGTCGAGCACTACAAGCATCTCCAGTGGGAGCTCCAACAAGAGACTCTGCTCGACAATATAATAATCCCGTCAGATATGGAGGGCGATGCGCGCTTCCCGGAGAGCACAGAGAGGCTTGATATAGATTTCGGCGATCTTTCTGATACAAAGGGAATTATTTACAGCAACAGGACCTTTACTATCAACTCGAAAAAGCCCATACACGCTGTTCTTCCACTTGATGAACCGATCAGCGGAAAGGTACTCATACTGACTGCTTTTGCAGATAACCGCATAGGCAGGCTCTCACATCAGGCGGACGCTATCCTCACTGTGAACGGCGTCAAGAACAAGCTCACCGACCCTAACTGGAAATATAACAACGGCAACTATGCTTTTTCGTATATCATCTCATCTGATGAGCCAATAACCGAGCTGAAAATGGACTTCTCTGCCGGTAACTATAATATTTCCGGTCTTGAGGCGTATACTATGGACGGCAGCGTTCTCAGCAGGACTATGGATAACAAGGACGCTCTCATAATCGACAAGGAGGAGCATATCGGAGACAGCATAAGCGGTACGGTAAATGTCCGGAAGGACGGCTGGTTCAATTTCTCAATTCCCTATGACAAGTATTTTGAGGTCAGGGTGGACGGAGAAAAGGTCGATTACTACCGTACCAACCTCGCATTCATAGGCTTCCCGATAACCGCCGGCGAACACCGTATAGAGCTCGAATACCACGCTCCTATGCGGCTTGCGGGAATTCGTGTCACTATGTGCGGCGTCTTTGCAGGAGCTGTTATGCTGATAGTGGCTGCCGCATTTGATGTGAAAAGGAAAAAGAAAGAGAATTTAAAATAAACCCTTGACAATAATGTCATAATATGATAGAATAAGTACAGTAAAATTGCTTCGGTTTCAAAGCAAGACCGCCGGTATTCCGGCTGGCAACTTCTGTTGCCTTATTGATTCGGCTGTGCGCCGATATGTTTTTATAAGTTTTCATCAGCTTGTGAAAGGTCAATAAGAGTAGTAAAAGGTGGAGTTATCTTGCTTATATAGACTCTGAAACCAAGGTCAATCTGTGCAGTTGACATATGATCGCATAACACGCGCGGCTGATAAAGCTGTGCGTGTTTTTTTGAGGTGTGTATATGGAAAATAAACTTAAGCTCTATGGCTTCAATAATCTTACAAAATCTCTGAGCTTCAATATCTACGACGTCTGTTACGCCAAGACTGCAAAGGCTCAGCAGGAATATATAGCGTATGTTGACGAGCAGTATAATTCCGAGCGAATTACGGATATTATGACTCACCTTACGGAAATGATAGGCGCTCAGGTGCTCAGTGTCTCACGTCAGGACTACGATCCGCAGGGAGCTTCCGCGACCTTCCTGATCGCTGACGATACTATGATACCTGCCGGCGGCAACGAGATAGTCGCTCATCTCGACAAGAGCCACGTCACAGTCCATACCTACCCGGAATTCCACCCGGATACCAGCATTGCCACATTCCGCGTGGACATCGACGTTGCAACCTGCGGAAAGATCACTCCGCTCACGGCTCTCGATTACCTCATCGGCAGCTTTGACTCCGACATCATCACTATGGACTACCGCGTAAGAGGCTTCACCCGAAACCTCGACGGCGAAAAGCTCTTCATAGACCACGATATAACTTCGATACAGGACTATATCGACGATGCGACTCTGCTCCGCTATGATGCTGTGGACATAAACGTATATCAGGCGAATATGTTCCACACAAAAATGCTCATCAAGGAGCTTGACCTTCAGAATTACCTCTTCAACACAGATGTGAACGAGCTCCCTCCCCAGCGCAGACTGGAGATAACAACGGCTCTGAAGAGAGAGATGATAGAAATTTTCAGCGGAAGGAATGTTTACGGAAATGGCTCTTTCACAGGTTGACGCTCCGATATACGAAGCGCTGCGGAAATTCCGCCGTATGAGGGTAGTGCCCTTCGACGTTCCCGGACACAAGAGGGGACGCGGCAATATGGAGCTCACGGAGTTCCTCGGCGAGGACTGTATGAACGTCGATGTGAATTCGATGAAGCCCCTTGACAATCTCTGCCACCCGGTGTCGGTAATCAGGGACGCGGAGGATCTTGCAGCACAGGCTTTCGGTGCGGCAAACGCTTTCTTTATGGTCGGCGGAACGACATCTGCCGTCCAGAGTATGATAATGTACGCCTGCAAGGAGGGCGACAAGATCATTATGCCGCGAAACGTTCACAGGAGCGCTATCAACGCTATGATACTCACCGGCGCTGTACCGGTATACGTCGATCCCGATGTGAACCACCAGCTCGGTATCGCACTGGGTATGTCTGTATCGCAGGTCGAGAAGGCTATCGAGGAAAATCCCGACGCGAAGGCAGTTCTTGTGAACAACCCCACATATTACGGCGTATGTTCGGATCTCAGACGCATAACCGAGCTCGCACATTCTCACGGTATGCTGGTGCTTGCTGACGAGGCTCACGGTACGCATTTCTATTTCGGAGACGGCTTTCCGGTGCCGGCAATGGCTGCCGGAGCTGACATATCCTCGGCAAGTATGCACAAGTCCGGCGGAAGCCTCACACAGAGCTCCTTCCTGCTTATGGGAAAGGACATAAACGCAGATTATATGCGGCAGATAGTCAATCTCACCCAGACCACGAGCGCTTCTTATCTGCTGCTCTCGAGTCTGGACATCTCACGCAAGAGACTTGCTCTCAGCGGCAGGGAGATATTTGCAAAAACAGTTGAAATGGCTCAGTACGCCCGCGAGGAGATAAACTCGATCGGCGGTTATTACGCTTTTTCAAGCGAACTCATCAACGGCGACAGCATATATGATTTCGATGTGTCTAAGCTCTCAGTACACACTCTGCCGATAGGACTCGCCGGAATTGAGGTCTATGACCTACTCAGGGACGAGTACGACATACAGATAGAGTTCGGTGACATCGGCAATATCCTCGCTTACGTCTCCGTAGGCGACAGAACGCGCGACATCGAACGCCTTATCAGTGCGATGTCTGAGATAAAGAGACGCTTCGGCAAGTCCGGAACAGGTATGCTTACGCAGGAGTACATCAATCCGGTCGTTGCAGAACCGCCGCGCAAGGCTTTCTATGCGAAGAAGCGTTCGCTGACGCTCGATGAAGCTGCCGGCAACGTATGTACGGAATTTGTTATGTGCTATCCGCCGGGAATACCGATACTCGCTCCCGGAGAGCTGATAACTCCGGAGATAATCGAGTATATAAAGTATGCAAAGGAAAAGGGCTGTCAGATGACAGGCACAGAGGATATAAACATCGAACGTCTCAACGTCCTCGCAGAGGACTGAGACACGGGGAATATTGGGTAAACTGACGTATGGGGAATTCAAGGAGGTTTACTTATGAATATGAAAAAAGCCGGAAGAAAAATGAGTATGCTTATGGGACTTACAATGAGCTTCACTATGTCCCTGATAGGTAATATCACCTCGGGACACTTTACTCCCGTCGGATTTATTCTGAGTTTTATCATCAGTTCGATAATAAGTCTTATCATCGGATTTTTTGTGCCGGTCGGACCGCTATCACACGCTGCAAGTGAAAAGTGCGGACTTGAAAAGGGCAGCATTGGTGCAAGATGTATCGAAAGCCTTGTTGCGGACGTCATCTTCACACCTGTTATGACCCTCGCGATGATAACTTTTGCTTACAATATGTCTAAAAAGCACGGCGAGCCTATGAAGTTCGTTCCGGCGTTTTTAAGCTCGCTCGGTATCGGACTCATCGTGTGTTTCCTGCTGGCATTTCTTCTTACGCCCGTCTACCTGAAGATAGCTATGAAGGACGTTGACGGCGGAGAACAGTGAACCGCAGAGCGGTACTGAAGAACGGAGGTAGTCTATGGAACTATGGTTTACGGAGCGGCATACTCCGAATGTTAAATTCTCGATAAAGGTGGATCACCAGCTTTACAGCGGAAACAGTGAGTTTCAGCGTATAGACGTGTTTGACTCGAAGGAGTTCGGACGTTTTCTAACGCTCGACGGCTATATGATGCTTACGGAGAAGGACGAGTTCATTTACCACGAAATGATAACCCACGTTCCTATGGCTGTTCACCCGAACCCGAAAAATATCCTCGTTATCGGCGCAGGCGACGGAGGAGTCGTGAGGGAGCTCACAAGGTACTCTTCTGTTGAAAACATCGACCTCGTTGAGATTGACGAGCTCGTTGTGGAGGTCAGCAAGCAGTATCTCCCGACAACAGCCTGCCGCTTTGACGATCCGAGGGTACACGTTTACTATGAGGACGGCGTTAAGTTCATACGCCGCTGCACAGACCAGTACGATGTTATAATCGTTGACTCGACCGATCCCTTCGGACCGGGCGAGGGACTTTTTACCAAGGAATTCTACGGAAGCTGCTTCAAGGCTTTGCACGACGACGGCATTATGGTGAACCAGCACGAGAGCCCGTTCTACGCTGAGGACGCGGCAGCGATGCAGCGTTCCCACAAGCGTATCGTGGAGAGCTTCCCGATAAGCAAGGTCTATCAGGCACATATCCCGACCTATCCCTCCGGACACTGGCTCTTCGGCTTTGCTTCAAAGAAGTACCACCCGACAGCCGACTACAACGGCACACAGTGGAGTATGCTCGGGCTGAAAACGCGCTACTACAATCCGCGCCTGCACGTCGGGGCGTTTGCACTTCCAAATTATGTTGAGGAGCTTCTGAAAGATGTTGAATAAGAATGTACAGACCTTTATCGCCTGCGACAGTGAGTATGAAGATGCGAAGATAGTTCTCTTCGGCGCAGGCTTTGACGGGACGACCAGCTTCCGCCCGGGAACGCGCTTCGGTCCGACTGCAATAAGAAATGAGAGCTTCGGCATAGAGACTTACAGTCCGTATCAGGAAAAGGATATGCTCGACTACTCGTATTTTGACAGCGGCGATCTTGAGCTGCCCTTCGGCAGCACGAACCGCTCTGTTGCTGACATAGCAATGCGTTCGGATATGATACTCTCTGACGGCAAGGTACCGTTTATGATAGGCGGCGAACACCTTGTGACGCTCGGTTCGGTAATGGCGGTCAAGGAGAAGTTTGATGATATTTACATCGTACACTTTGACGCTCACGCCGATCTCCGCGAGGACTACCTCGGACAGAAGATGTCCCACGCCTGCGTACTGCGCCGCTGCTGGGACATTCTCGGCGACGGACATATCTTCCAGTTCGGTATCAGGAGCGGCGACCGTGACGAGTTCCGCTTTGCCGAAGAGCATACCGAGATGCACAAGTTCAGCTTTGAGGGACTTGAGGACGTAGTTGAGAGGCTAAGGGGAAAGAACGTCTACTTCACGCTTGATCTTGATGTTCTTGATCCGTCGGTGTTCCCCGGCACGGGTACTCCCGAAGCTGGTGGAGTCACCTTTGACGAGCTGCGCAGAGCGGTGACTCTCGTTTGCAGCAGTCTGAATATAGTTGGCTGCGACGTGAATGAGCTGAGTCCGGTCTATGACCAGAGCGGAGTTTCGACGGCAGTTGCCTGCAAGATAATACGCGAAATGCTGCTTGCGATGTCATGATGTGACTGATAAGCAGGAAAATTAATGGGGGAAATAATGGGGAAAATATTAAAAAACAGACGGGAGAAAACTCTGTTTATCGCAGCTCTTGTAATTGCGCTCGTTACAGCTATACTGGCTGGTGCAAACGCCTCGCTCGGTAAGGACTGGGTGAACAAGGACTATGAGGACTACAGAATGGAGCCCGACAGCTATACAGTCGCGGAGGTCACGATAAAGGGCTTCAAAACGCTTAACGGAAGTAATTATGAACCGTTGACAATACTGGATTTTTATCGTGTATGCACAGTTGATGTGACCTTTGCCGGCGGTCAGACTATGGAGTTCTATATTCCGCGCAGCTCTAATGACAAGGTCGGCGATAAGGTAAAGGTCGCTTACTTGAAGAATTGGGACACCAATTACGATAGTATTATGAAAAGCTCGGATGTTGATGAGGGCGGTACACTTGAAGCTGCCCGCACAGTTGAAGTAAAAGACGGTATGTATGCACGGCTTTTCGGACTGATCGCAACTGCCTCGGTAGTTTTTGCCGCTGCTGTACTGATGATATGCTATAAGAAAAAAGATGCTTATGAATTCTAAGGAGGTATAAATCAATGGGAAAATGTATGATAATCGGCTGCGGAGGAGTTGCTTCCGTTGCTATCCACAAGTGCTGTCAGAACAGCGAGGTCTTTGAGGGAATTATGATCGCAAGCCGCACAAAGTCAAAGTGCGACGCGCTCAAGGAGAAGCTCCAGCCCACTACAAAGACAGTCATCGAGACTGCTCAGGTGAACGCTGATAACGTTGACGAGCTCGTAGCACTCATCAACAGCTACAAGCCGGACGTCGTTCTCAACCTTGCGCTCCCTTATCAGGATCTCACCATAATGGACGCCTGTCTCGCTACAAAGACTCACTATGTGGATACTGCAAACTACGAGCCGCTTGATACAGCAAAGTTTGAGTACAAGTGGCAGTGGGCATACCGCGAGAGATTTGAAAAGGCTGGCATAACAGCTCTTCTCGGAAGCGGCTTTGATCCCGGAGTTACCGGCGTTTTCTCAGCTTACGCAATGAAGCACCAGTTTGATGAGATCAACTACATCGACATTCTCGACTGCAACGGCGGCGATCACGGCTATCCGTTCGCAACAAACTTCAACCCCGAGATAAATATCCGTGAGGTATCCGCAAAGGGCAGCTACATCGAGGACGGCAAGTGGGTAGAGACCGAGCCTATGGAGATCAAGAGAGTCTACAACTTCAAGGGCGTAGGCGAGAAGGATATGTACCTTCTTCACCACGAGGAGCTCGAGTCACTCGCACTCAACATCAAGGGCATCAAGCGTATCCGTTTCTTCATGACATTCGGTCAGAGCTACCTCACACATCTCAAGTGTCTCGAAAATGTAGGTATGACATCTATCGAGCCCATTATGTACGAGGGCAGGGAGATAGTACCGCTCCAGTTCCTCAAGGCAGTTCTTCCTGATCCTGCATCACTTGGCCCGAGAACAGTCGGCAAGACCAACATCGGCTGTATCTTCCGCGGTAAGAAGGACGGCAAGGATAAGAACTACTACCTCTACAACATCTGCGATCATCAGGAGTGCTACAAGGAGGTTGGTTCACAGGCTATCTCCTACACAACAGGCGTACCTGCAATGATCGGTGCAATGATGATAATGACCGGCACATGGAAAAAGGCTGGTGTTTACAACATCGAGGAATTTGATCCCGATCCGTTTATGGAAGCTCTTAACAAGTGGGGACTTCCGTGGGAAGAGGACTTCAATCCCACACTCGTCGACTGATAATAATGTTTCTAACCGAAGGCGGTCTTTGGCTGCCTGCGGAAATAGTATAAAAAGGAATGGTGAATAAAATGCTCATTACAACAACAGATTACATCGCAGGAAAAACACTTGAGATCATCGGAATGGCTGAGGGTGCAACGGTACAGACAAAGAATTTCGGCAGAGATTTTATGGCAGGTCTGAAGAACCTCGTGGGCGGCGAGCTCAAGGGCTACACTGAAATGATGAACGAAGCCCGCAGTATCGCAAAGCAGAGAATGATCGCTCAGGCTCAGAGCATGGGTGCCGATGCTGTTGTTGGTTTCAGGTACGTTTCTTCAGAGGTCGCTCAGTCAGCTGCTGAGGTCGTTGCTTACGGCACAGCTGTAAAGTTTGTCTGATGAACGGGAAAAGAGATATACTCAGCGGGCTCCCGACGCCCTGCTATGTCATTGACGAGGCGCGTCTGAGAGCAAATCTTGAGATACTGCGCGGAGTTCAGGAGCGCACCGGTGCAAAGATACTCCTTGCGCAGAAGGCGTTTTCGTGCTATCACCTCTACCCGATGATAGGCGAGTACCTCGCCGGAACAGCTTGCAGCGGTCTTTACGAAGCGAAGCTCGGTGCTGAGGAAATGGGAAAGGAAAACCACGTTTTCTCGGCAGCTTACCGCGAGAGTGAGATAGACGAGATAATTTCCTGCTGTGGACATATCATCTTCAACTCCTTCACGCAGCTCAATAAGTACCGAGACCGCGTACTTGCTGCCGGAAAGAAGATAGGTCTGCGCATAAATCCGGAGTTTTCAACTCAGGAGGGACACGATATCTATGATCCCTGCTCACCTAAGTCAAGGCTCGGCATAACGGAGAAAAACTTCCGCAGAGATGATCTGCGCGGCGTTACCGGACTGCACTTCCATACGCTCTGCGAACAGAATTCCGACGACCTCGAAAAAACTCTTGCGGCAGTCGAGGAGAAGTTTGGTGATATTCTTGCTGATATGGAGTGGGTGAACTTCGGCGGCGGTCATCACATAACCCGTGCAGATTACGACATACCGCGCCTTGAACGCTGTATCCGACGTATGCAGGAGAAGTACGGGCTGGAGGTCTACCTCGAACCCGGCGAAGCGATAGCGCTCAATGCCGGCTATCTCGTAACTGAGGTCCTCGACCTCATAGAGAACGATATGCCGATTGCGATACTTGATACCTCTGCTGCCTGCCATATGCCGGACGTGCTTGAAATGCCCTATCGTCCGCCGCTTATGGACTCCGGCGAGAACGGCGAAAAGCCTTATTCCTACCGACTCGGCTCGCAGACCTGTCTTGCCGGAGATGCGATAGGGGAGTATTCCTTCGATGAGCCGCTGAAAGTCGGTGACAAGCTGATATTCGGTGATATGGCTATATATTCAATGGTCAAGAACAATACCTTCAACGGTATGCCGCTGCCGGCGATAATACTGCTGAGGGAGGACGGGAGCGTCACAGAGCTGAGAAAATTCGGCTATGAGGACTTCCGCAGCAGACTGTGATATTAAATTATCCGCAACTTAAATGTGTCCCCGCAACAGAATACGAAACAGCTTTTCTTGATATTTTTGCAAAAAAATACCGCCCGAACCTGATGAAAGTTCGGGCGGTTCTTTTATTCTTCTGTTTCAGCATCAGTTGTGATACTGTCATCAGAAACTGCTTGCGGATCAAATACTACTTTTCCGGTTTCTGTACTAATGAAATACATATTACTTTCAAACAGCTTTCTGAAAAAGCTAATGGAACTCTTTAGTATCATAACTAACACCTTTCTATGGCACATATTTTTTCGGAGATCATTCAAAATGAGGTTTATTCAACATCGTCCTGCTTTCCACATCCGCTCTGTACAAATGAGCACTGAGCGGAAAATGTGCTGTATGGAGTTCTTATTCGTTACCATCTGTACAGCTCCTTTCCTTTGGGGTATGTGTATATTATAACCTGTATTTTGGGTTTTGTCCAATCCGAAAGATCAATTGAACGCTATAAGATCAGGCTATATGTTTGTGGATCTTATAAGCAAAAAGCAGCTTCTCCGCTGCCGGAGAAGCTGCAAGTCATTCATTAATGTATCTTTAGGAGGTTATACACTTAATGTTATTCAGCTAAATATTGTTTGTAATGCAACATCGTCCTGTGCTGCACATTCGGTCTCTTCCTCTCACGATGGAGCGGAGCATACCAAGCACATAGGATATTCTGTTGTCCATTTTTTACCGCTCCTTTCGTTTGGTATGGCTTTATTATATCATCAAAAACCAGACTTGTCCAATCCAAAAAAGCCATTACACATTATAGGAAAAATCTATACCCCCAGGACTTGAAAAAATGAGCAAACGATGATATACTTATTAAACAAGTAGGAATATAGCTCAGCCGTTTTCAATTGCACGGTGTACGGTATATGCAGCATATCCGCCCTCGATATTGTATACGTTATAGCCTCTGTCCTCAAGTATCTCGGCAACTTCCGAACTGAGGGCACCCGTTCTGCACAGAACATATACAGGCTTCTCCTTTGGCAGCTTTGAAAGTCCTGTACTTATCTCATCAAAGGGTACATTCACAGAACCGCTGAAGCCATTGAGCTCATATTCTTCTTTACTGCGTATATCAAGCAGAGTTACCGTGTTTGTATCAAGTGCGGCTATATCTGCCGCTTCTATTTTTTTCATATCACTATATCCTTTCGGGAGGTTTAAAAATGGCACTTACCGACGAACAGCTCTCACGTTATTCAAGACATATAACTCTGAAAGAGATCGGAGTGCGCGGACAGAAAAAGCTCCTTGCCGCAAAAGTCCTCATCATAGGTGCAGGCGGTCTCGGAGCACCTGCCGCAATGTATCTCGCAGCAGCGGGCGTAGGTACGATAGGCATTGCCGACTGCGATAATGTTGAGCTTTCAAATCTGCAAAGGCAGATAATCCACACAACAAATGATGTTGGCAAAACGAAAGTCCGCTCCGCTGCCGAAACTATAAACGCATTGAACCCTGACGTTCAAGTTATCCCATATGAGACACATATCAACAGCAAAAACATCGCCGATATTATCATGGATTACGACTTTGTCATTGACGGCACAGACAATTTCCCTGCAAAATTCCTCATAAACGATGCCTGCGTTATGGGACGCAAACCATTCTGCCATGCAGGCATACTTCGCTTTGAAGGGCAGCTTATGACATATGTTCCCGATAAAGGTCCATGCTACCGCTGTATATTTGGAGCTCCGCCGCCGAAGGATGCTGTACCCAGCTGCCGCGAAGCAGGAGTTATCGGTGCAATGGCAGGAATAATCGGTTCGATGCAGGCGCTTGAAGCTGTGAAATATATTACAGAGCAGGGTGAGCTGCTAACGGGAAGTATGCTCATATTTGACGGTTTGAAAATGGAATGGCGAAAAGTCAGGCTGCCGAAAAGAGTTGCAGCTTGTCCTGTATGCGGAGATAATCCCTCAATAACAGAGCTTTTTGATGAAGAACAGCAGACTTGCAGCCTTATATAGAACGATTATATAACAGCCGCAAGTTTTTGTCAATAACAAATTCACATAAATCCTATTGACAATATAAGAATAATATGCTATATTATATACATAGTCATTCAGTATGTATTATTTGGAGGTGTTTGTTATGCTATATCGTTTTTACAAGATCAATATGTGTAAATGTATGACAGCTCTCTCCATGCTTATGTACTGAGCCTTGAATGCGAGGGCGAGCTTATACGGCAGTCCGTACCGCAGCCGAAAAAAGCCTGCATAGAGGAGTTTATCAGCTACTATTGCCGCAGCGCAAATAAACGAACAAATTGAATATGAAACGGCAAACGCTGAAGCAGTCCGCAAACAGGCGCTGCAGATGACGGGACTTCTAAATCTGCGTTTGGCATTTCTGAGCTTCCTCTTTAGTTTTCAAGCTGTTCCAAAATCAGAAATAATACAAAATCCCGATACACTTGTATCGGGATTTATTATACTATTAGGTTTATTCTTAGTTTTTCTGCGTTGAGGACATCTTACAGAGAACGGTCTGTCCCAAGTAAATGCACATATGCTTTTATTAGCATTACCTTTATGTAAGTGTGATTTTATAATCCGAGGAAGCTCTTGATGTTTCCTGAGAGTATCATACGATTTTCCTCTTCGGTGAGACCGAGCGCGAAGAAGCGTTCAAGCTCCTCCTCGTGGCTCCACATCGGGAAGTCCGAGCCGAAGAAGCAGTTTTCGCTGCCGTAGGTATGTATGATGTGTGCAGCCTTTTCCGGACTCATAAACGCGAGTGAGCTGCTTATATCGAACTTCAGCGTCTCGTCAGCGACAAGGAGCTTTTCGGCGTCGTCCCAGCGCTGGTAGCCGCCGAGGTGAGCTGCAAGTATCTTGAGCTTGGGGAAGTTTTTGTGGATATTGGCAATGCGGTGCGGTGCTGAAAAGTCGTATCTGTTATCGCCGCAGTGAATGAGCAGAGGGAGTTTGCCCTCAATGCGTTCGTAGATCTCGTAAGCCTCTGGGGCATCGGCGTTGAATTTCTGGAAATCGGGGTGCAGCTTGACTCCGTGGAGACCGAGGGAGAGTATCTCTTCAACATCAGCATTGAGGTTTTCGGAGTCGGCGTGAGTAGTGCCGAAGCCGTAGAATTCCGGGTGAGCCTTGCACTCGGCGCTGATGAAGTGGTTGATAGCACTTATCTGGTGCTGGGTAGTGGCAGTTGAACAGACGAGATAGCGCGAAACACCTATCTTTTTGCCGCTCTCGAGCAGCTTTTCGCTGACGCCGTAGCCTGTCATAGGCATTTCGTAGAATTTGCCGATGCTCTCGGTAGCGATCTCAGCAATTTTTTCCGGGAAAATGTGTGAGTGGGCGTCGATTATCTCATAATTTTCATAAATATCCTTCTTCATATCTATACCTCCTGAATAACAAAGAATATTATAACGCAAAACCCTGAAAATGTCAAATTCAGGGGAGAGATGTTGCTCTATGGAAACAAAACGGGCTCAGTCAGCTTTGTTCGGTTTGGTGAGGGGAGTTTTGCAGGAAGCGGCGCAGTATACGCTGATCGCTCCAGATTTCCGCATAACAGCTGCAAGCTCAGCAAGAGTGCTTCCGGTAGTGCATACGTCGTCAACTATGAGAACGCTCTTTCCGCGGACGAGCTCCGGTCTTACGATGCGGAAAGCGTTCCGGAGGTTATTCATTCTGTGAACGCGGTCGAGCTCCTTCTGAGCGGCAGTTTTGCGGAGCTTCACAGCGCAGTCCGCAGCGACAGGGATACTCAGTTCCTTACCGATAACAGCGGCGATCAGCTCTGCCTGATTGAAGCCGCGCTCACGTCTGGCACTCCTGTGCATAGGAACGGGAACGATAATACCCACAGCAGCCCCGTTTTCTCTGAGCTTTGCTGCAAGCGGCAGACCGAGAGCGCGGTCGGCATTGCCGCAGACACCGCGCTTCAGCTGTATTACAGCAGGCGAGATATTCTCGTCATAGACAAATGCGGCAGTGAAGCCGTCTGCGCCCTTTACCGTGAAATCTCCGGTGAAACGGGCGAGCTTTCCCGAACACTCCGCGCAGAAGAGCTCATCATAGCTGATGAATTCACCGCATACCGGACACCTTGTCGGGAAAAAGAGGTGCAGTATTTTCTGTTTTAAAGATATATCCATAACACATTATAAGTAAAGCTCCGGTGAACGGAGCTTTTTGTTATTCTTCAGAAATGAGATCGTCCGGGAGTTCAGCGGCTTCGATCTTGCTGAGCTTGCGGTTGATCTGACGTGTGCGGACTCCGACGAGCTTTTCGAGATCGTCATCGACCTTTTTGATGTGCTTCTGAGTATCCTCGAGGACCTTGCTGAAATTGAGAAATTCAGTCTTTACGGCACCGAGTATCTCCCAGACCTGACTGCTCTTCTTCTGTATAGCAAGCGTCCGGAAGCCCATTTGCAGCGAATTGAGCATAGCCGCCATAGTTGACGGACCTGTCACATTTATGTTGTAGTCGCGCTGGAGGACTTCTATTAGACCGCTGTTCACGACCTCCGAGTAGAGCCCCTCGAACGGCAGGAACATTATGCCGAAGTTGGTAGTGTAGGGCGGTTCAACGTATTTTTCGCGAATGTCCTTGGCGCACTTCTTAACGACTGCGGCAAGCTGTTTCTTGGCATTTGCAACTGCTTCGCTGTCACCCGAGTCGTAAGCGTCCTGAAGAGCCGTGTATGTATCTCCCGGGAACTTCGAGTCGATCGGGAGGTAAACGCATTTTCCGTCATCGCCGCCCGGGAGACGGACTGCGAATTCGACGCGGTTGGTGCTGTTTGGGATCGTGGGGACTTCGCGTTCGTACTGTTCCGGAGCGAGAATGTCCTCGAGTATGGCTCCGAGCTGTATCTCACCGAGAATACCGCGGTTCTTGACGTTTGAGAGCACCTTTTTGAGATCGCCCACGCCGGAAGCAATGGACTGCATCTCGCCGAGCCCCTTGTAGACCTGTTCGAGTCTTTCGCTGACGAGCTTGAACGACTCGTTCATTTTGCTCTCGAGCTTTTCATTGACCGTGGTCTGGATAGCGTCGAGCTTCTTTGTATTTTCGTCCTGCATACTTGCAAGGTGACGGGACATATTCGCGCGTATCGCCTCGAGTTTTTCCTCGTTGTGGCTCTCAAGAGTCTTGAAGCGGTTTTCGAGGACAGTCAGCTGAGCGTTCACGGCATCGCCGGAAGCCTTCTGATTTGAACTCAGCATATCGCCGAGGTTCTTGACGCTGAGCTGAACGTTTGAGGTTATCTCGGAACGCAGCTGGCGGTCAGCGGCTTCATTTTCAGTTCTGATACTGTCAGCGAGCTTTCGCAGCTCCTCGCTCATATCCGGAGCGCTGATGCCGGTACGGAGAAGCAGTATCACGAGGAGAATCAGGATAGCTATTCCTATTGCAATGATGAGTATATCCATAGCTGCCACCTCAGAAGTACATATAGAGCTGGCACTTTATCATACCATTGTAGAGCTTGCGTCTCTTGCGCGCTTTTTCGCCGAAGAACTGCTCAAACTGCTCGTGAGGGGAGATGACATAGGTCTGACGGCTGCCGCCCTTGCCGAGGACCCTTCCCATTTTCTTGTATATGTCCTCGGCCTCGCGTAGCTCAAGGAGTCTTTCGCCGTAGGGAGGATTGCAGATAACAATTGAGTTTTCGGGCTGACGGAACGAGGTTATGTCAGCCTGTTCGATAGTCACGCGCGATTTGATGCCAGCCTTGTGAGCGTTGTCAAGAGCAAGCGCAACTGCTGCATCGTCAATATCAAAGCCGATACCGTGAAATTCAGCGGAACGGTCAACGTTCTCGATAGCACGGCTGCGTTCCTCACGCCATATCTCGGGCTTGAAGCAGGACCACTTTTCAGCAGCAAAGCGCCTGTTTATGCCGGGAGCGATACGAAGCGCTCTCAGTGCGGACTCAATGAGGATAGTACCGCTTCCGCAGAACGGATCGCACACGACTGAGTCCGGACGGACTTTTGCGAGGGCGATTATACCGGCTGCGAGGGTTTCCTTGATCGGAGCAGCGTTGGAATTGCGCCTGTATCCGCGCTTATGGAGACCGGTGCCGCTCGTGTCGAGGTATATCGTAACGATATCCTTGAGTATGCTGAACTTTATCTGCACGGTCGGACCGGTCTCATCGAACCAGCTTATGCCGTACTTGGCTTTAAGGCGTTCAACGGCAGCCTTTTTAATGATAGACTGGCAGTCCGGAACGCTGTGAAGAGCTGAATTCAGCGAATATCCCTTAACGGGGAATGCGTCAGTAGGGGCGATATAGCGTTCGAGCTCGATCGCTCTTACGCCCTGAAAGAGCTCCTCAAAGGACTCGGCTCTGAATTCGATGAGTTCGATGAGGACTCTTTCTGCCGTAGAAAGGCAGAGATTTGCCCTTGCGAGGACGTTTGCATCGCCGGTGAAGCTGATCTTTCCGTCGCTGACTTTCAGATCAGTACCGCCGATCTTCATTATTTCAAATTTCAGTACGCTTTCCAGCCCGAAGTGGCAGGGACAGCATAGTCTCATTGTGTCGTTCAAAATATCACCTTTAATTATTCATTGCCACCGGCAGCTTCACCACCGCCGGCATTTCCACCAGCTTCACCGCCGCCGGCAGCTTCACCGCCGCCGGCAGCTTCACCGCCGCCAGCATTTCCGCCAGCAGCTTCACCGCCGCCAGCATTTCCGCCGGCATCACCGCCGCCGGCATTTCCGCCAGCATCGCCGCCACCGGCAGCTTCACCGCCGCCGGCAGCTTCACCGCCGCCGGCAGCTTCACCGCCGCCGGCAGCTTCACCGCCGCCGGCAGCTTCACCGCCGCCGGCATTTCCACCGGCATCGCCGCCGCCAGCAGCTTCTCCGCCGCCGGCATTTCCACCGGCATCGCCGCCGCCAGCAGCTTCTCCGCCGCCGCCATTGTCGCCGCCTTCTTCTCCGCCTTCGCCTTCAGGAGGAGCAACATAGTGACCGCCGTTGCAGGTAGGAGCGTTGTCTGACTTCCAGTAGCCGACCATTCCGTGAGGACAGCCCTGATTTGCTATCATACCTGAAGCTGAACACATAGGAGCTTCTATAACTGTCTTTACCTTGTCGAAGTCCTTATCGGTATCCATAAACTGCGTATCAGCATATTCTCCGATGATGTTGTACCATACCAGAGGAGACTGGAGGTTGTGAGGGAGCTGAACTCCGTCGATGTTTCTGTCGTATCCGATAGTGACGCCGCTTACGAAGTCTCTTGTGAGTCCGACGAATGCGAGGTCCCACCAGTTCTCGGTAGTACCTGTCTTACCGACAACTACCTTGTTGTTGAGCTTTAAGCGCGAAGCAGTACCGCCGTCAACAACGGTCTTCATCATACGGTTCATTACCCAAGCCGTCTCCGGGGACATAGCTTCACGGGCATTGCCGTCGTTGGTGTAGATGACCTGCTGATTAGCGTCCTCGATCTTGGTGATGATGTGAGCTTCGCTGTAAATACCCTCGTTTCCGTAGGGAATATAAGCGTTTACGAGGTTTTCAAGAGTAAGACCGTGACGGAGCTGACCGATCGAAAGAGGTGAAGGACTCATATCGTGGTCGGGATCCATTCTCAGTCCGAGCTTTTCAGTTGAGAATTTGTAAACAGTTTCCTCGCCGCACATTTTTACGAGCTGAGCGGAGGCTGTATTTACTGAATTCTGGAGGAAGTAGTAGAGCGGATGTGAACCGCCTGTCGGTGTGCCGTCGTAGTTGTCAGGCCACGGTTTTCCGTCAAAGACATACGGAGCCTTATCCTGGAGGATAGTACCCCAGTGGACCTTGTTGTTCTCGATCGCGCAGCCGTAGCCGGCTACCGGTTTGATAGTCGAACCTACCGGACGCGGCTCGTAGTCGGCGTAGTTGGTAACGAGGGAGTCCTTCTTCTCGCCCCACTGTCCGACGATAGCACGGACGGAGCCGTCGTAGTTGAGGGCAACAAAGCCGACGTGAGGCTTGAATTCCTCGTTTTCGCCGTCGTTGTCGAGGTCAACGTATCTTGTAACTGAACCAACGTCGAGGAGGTTGCCGAGGTCAAGAAACTTCTCGGTTACATATTCCTGCATCTTGTGGTCAATGGAGGTGTATACCTTGTAGCCGCCCTTGTTTATGCGCTTGAGAGCTTCGTTGTCGTCGTCGATCTCGTACATATTCTTCATAATTCTGAAGAATTCGTGGTAAACTGCATCGACCTCCCAGCTGTTTGCCTTGTCCTTTTCGATGAGGTCCTCGGCAGTTGTTTCCGGGTGGAGCTTCTTGTACTCGTCGGAGTCAGCGTAGATGAGGGGAGCGTTGCGGTATTCCTGATACTGGTCGTAGGTGATAGCGCCGTTGTCGTAGAGCTTGTAGAGAACGTACTTCTGACGTTCACGGTTAACGTCTCTGCCGCTGACCTTTTCGCCGTACTTATTCACATATTCGGTGAAAGGACCGTACTCCTCGGGGCTCTTCGGGATAGCAGCGAGAACAGCCGCTTCGGGAGTTGTAAGGTTCTCGACGTTCTTTCCGAAGTATTTGAGGGAAGCGAGCTGTATGCCGTTTACAGCGCCTCCGAAGCCGATGTAGTTGAGGTATTCCTCAAGGATCTCGTCCTTGGTGTAGGTCTTTTCGAGCTGCATCGCGGAGAATATCTCACGGATCTTACGCTGAGGCGAGTGCTCATCGTCGCCGGTGATATTCTTTATGAGCTGCTGAGTGATAGTCGAACCACCCTGCTCGGTATCGTAGATGTGCATAAACATATTTACGAAGGCAGAGAATGTACGCTTGTAGTCAACACCGTCGTGGGTATAGAAACGCTCGTCCTCGGTGTAGACGAAAGCGTCGCGGACGTGCTGGGGTATCTTGTCGATAGTGACAGGGATACGCTGGACGCCGTTCTTGACACGGTGGATGACCTTGAGCTTTTCTTCGCCGTTCTCATCAGTTTCGGTCGTGTAGAAATAGGTATCGCTTCCGGCTTCGAGGTCTTGGAGGGTTATGCTCGTGGAGTCCTCCATAAAGTCAAGGACGTAGACCGTCAGAGCGGTTGCAACGATAGTGCTCGTGATGATGATGACGAGTAGCAGGGAGAGCATCGTGGTAGCGACCACTGCAAAGAGCTTCTTCAGTATCACGAGAGCCTTGTTCTTTTGCTTCTTGGGCGGTCTCGGAGCAGTCCTTACCTGACGGTAAGGCTGCGGAGCGCTGCCGGGGCGTTCCGGGTAAGGCGGACGGCTGCCGTTGTCGCGGCGCGTCGCCTGATCTGATCGATTGTGCGGCATATCAAAATTATTATCGTTCATTGTACAAGAGTACCGTTCTCAGTGGAACGGCGCAGCTCCTTTCAAAGATTTTTCAGACAATTATACAACTTACATTATATCACATTTCACCGGAGATGTTAAGCGTTTTTTTTAAAACCGTCATATTGTATAATATAGGGAAAAACGGAGATAATAAATAAGACGTTTCGACAACAGAGGTGAGAAAAATGAGAAACAGAATGGGTTTGAAGCTGTTCCTGACGCTGTTCACGGCATTTTCGGCTTCGGCGGTAATAATGATATGCTCGCTCGGGCAGAGCAACCGTGAAATGCGCATCGAAAACAGGACGGCAGCTGCGGAGAGCAGCCGGAATACCTATCCGTATACCGTAAGGGAATACAGCGGCAGGATAGGCGTTTTCCGTACCGGTAAGAGCGAGCCGTATATGTACATCGACGCAGATATGTCGCTGCTGCCGGAGCTCGACCGCCGTAACCTTTCCGAGGGGATCAGCTTTTCGACAGAAGCGGAGCTGAAAAGCTACATCGCGGATATTACTTCTTGACGGCGCCCTTTTTCGGCGGCTGAGGATGGTGCTTTTTCTTTTTGCGCACCGAGAAGCCGAAGTCGCCGAGCTTTCTGCCGAGGGCGAAGTATTCGCCGTGAGCGTAAGCCATAAGTCCGCACTGCTGGAGGTTGAGCTTGCCCTTGCTGTCGATGAAGCGTTCATCGGCGTCGATACCGACTATCTCCGCAAGGAACATCGTGTGTGAGCCGAGGAGCTTCGACTCCGTAACACGGCACTCGAGACTGACGGGACACTCCTCGATAAGCGGAGCGCTGACCTCGTGAGCCGGAGCTGCGTGCAGACCGCAGACCTTGAATTTATCGGTATCCTTACCGCTCTTTACGCCGCAGAAGTCGGTAGTCCGGCACATAGCGGAGGTAGTGAGGTTTATGACGAATTCGCCGCTGTTCTTGATTATATCGTGCGAAAAACGCTCGGGGCGGACTGATATATAGGTCATAGCAGGACGGGTGCAGACGATGCCTGTCCAGCCAATCGTGAGGACGTTCGGGGAGTCAACTGTGCCGCAGGAAACGAGTGCGGCAGGAACGGGCGCAAGGAGCGCGCTGCCCTTCCAGAATTGTTTAGCCATACATTCACCTGATTTCAGAAAAATACACTGTTATTATACCATTTTCGGGCTGGTTTTTCAAGTGTTTCCGGCTGTAAACGCGGTGTGCGGAAAAATTTTCCGCAGCCGACCGTATCCGACAGTTTTTGCGGAAGCAGGGTGGTAATATAGACTCAGTGAAAGAAACGGAGGTCAAATTATGAAGGTAGATATAAGCTCTGACCGCGGAGCGGCAGTTGCCGTGCTCAGCGGAGAGATAGATCATCATAATGCAAAGTCGGTGCGCGAGGAGCTCGACCGCTACATAATTGCCGCACAACCACGGTCGCTGGCGATAGATATGGGCAGGATAACGTTTATGGACAGCTCCGGCATAGGGCTTATTATGGGGCGCAGCAAGCTGATGAAGGAGTGCGGCGGCATACTCGAGGTGCGCAATCCGCAGCCTTACATCAGGCGCGTTTTGAAGCTGTCCGGCATTGAGCGCATAGTAAAAGTCAATTGAGGTCACAAGGAGGAGAATATGGAAGTAGTCAATTCGATAAAATTCACGATGCCGTCGCTGTCGGTGAACGAGAGTGCGGCAAGGGCGGTGGTATCGTCGTTCCTGATACAGACAGATCCTACCGTCGAGGAGCTTTCCGACATACGCACAGCGGTCTCGGAAGCCGTTACGAACGCAGTCGTCCACGCATACCGCGGAACTTCAGGTATGATCGAGCTGACGGTCAAGCTGCTCAGGGACCGCGAGATATACATAAGAGTCAAGGACCGCGGCTGCGGTATCCCGGACATAAGTCAGGCTATGGAGCCGCTTTTCACAACGGCTCCTGAGGAGGAGCGCTCCGGTCTCGGATTCTCGGTGATGCAGTCGTTTATGGACAAGCTCTCGGTCAGGAGCGCTGAGGGCAAGGGCACGACCGTGACTATGCGCAAGAGGCTCGCACCGAATGGAAACTGAGGTCAGATCGCCGTCTGCGGAGGAAAACCTCGGGCTCGTACACCTCTGCGCAAACAAATTCCGGGGACGCGGCATCGAATACGACGACCTTTACTCCGCCGGCTGCATCGGGCTTATGAAGGCGGTCAGGGCGTTCGACACCGGACGAGGAGTGCGTTTCTCGACCTATGCCGTGCCTGTGATACTCGGCGAGATAAAGCGGCTTTTCCGTGACGGCGGCAGTATCCGTGTCAGCCGCAGTCTGAAGGAGCTCTCGGTGCGGATACAGCGTATCTGCGAGGAATTCCGGCAAAAAAACGGCAGAGAACCAACTGTTTCAGAGCTTGCTGAGCTCTCCGGCGAGAGCGTGACTGACGTTGCGGAGGCGCTTTGCGTCTGTCAGCCGCTGCTTTCACTCACGTCCGGCGAGGACGAGGGGCAGATAGATGTTCCGACAGAAGCGCCTGACGAGGGGATAGTGGACGTGCTTGCACTGCGGCAGATAATGAGCCGGCTCGAACCGCGTGACAAGGCACTTCTTGAGCTGCGTTACTTCCGCGAGCTGACTCAGGCGAAAACAGCAAAGGCGCTCGGAATGACGCAGGTTCAGGTGTCAAGGCGCGAAAAAAAGCTCCTGACGCAGATGCGAAAGGAGCTGCTTGAGTAGCATCAGAATATGAGCTGACCGATGACGGCGTTTGAAACGAGGAAGCCCTCCGGCGTGAGGGAGAGCTTTCTGCCGTCGAAGCGGACATAGCCAGCCTCTGCGAGCGCAGGGGCTTTTTTTTCGATAGAACGGCGGTGCTCAGGAAAATCGTCGAGGTCGATGCCCTCCGTAAGTCTCAGGCGGAGCATAGCGGTCTCCTCAAAGCCGCAGGGAGCGTCGTCGGTAACCTCCTCGGTCTGGAAGTCCTGCCCGGTGAATTGCCCTATATCACGCGGAACAGCGAAGCGCTTGCCGCCATAGCAGGAATGCGCGGCAGGACCTATGCCGAGGTAGTCCTGACACTTCCAGTAGCGGCAGTTGTGGCGGCTCTCGAAGTCTTTCCGTGCAAAATTCGAGATCTCGTACTGTTCAAAGCCGTTTTCAGCCATAATGCGGACTGTTTCGAGGTAGAGCTCCGCGGAAAGATCATCGTCGGGGAGCTCTTTAAGGAACTCGCTTTCGGCGAACGGAGTCCCTTCCTCGGCTTTGAGGATATAGGCGGAGATGTGCTGTATCGGCAGAGCGGCGAGCCTTTCGGCAGAGCGCCGGAGCTTTTCCGGAGACTGACCGGGCAGAGCTATCATCAGGTCGCAGGAAATATTTCCGAAACCGGCAGCGGCTGCGTCGCGGACTGCCTTTTCGGCGCGTTCAGCCGAATGAGTTCGTCCGAGCATTTTCAGCTCGTCATCAAGCAGCGACTGCACACCGACAGAGAGTCTGTTAATGCCGGAATTGCGCAGTATTGAGAGCTTTTCGGGAGTCAGGGTATTCGGGTTCGCCTCGAGGGTTATCTCAGCTGAGTCCGACAGCCGGAAGCTGTTCCGCACCTCGGAGATGATACTGCCGAGCTGCTCCGGAGTGAGGAGCGAGGGAGTTCCGCCGCCGAAATACAGGGTGGAAACTGTTCGTTCAGGCTCGGAGTAATGCCGGATATTGCGGAGAACGGCGTCGGTGTACGCGCTGACAGTGCCGGCGCAATACGGGACGGAGTAGAAGTCGCAGTATGGGCATTTTCTGCCGCAGAACGGCACATGGATATAGATGCCGAGGTCGTTCATCAGTAGTCGCGTCTGATCGACTCGGTCATTTTGAAGAAGAAAGCGTTGACGAGTCTCGGCACGATGAATTCAGCGAGCAGCATCAGGAGCATCAGCGGAAATTCGCGCCTTGCGAGAAAGTCGTAGTTCTGCGAGATGAGGAAGAGTGTGACGAAGCAGACAAAAATTATAAGGCTGAAAATGGCGTTGAAAATGGTCGCGCCCTTTCCGTTGACGCAGAGCTTTCCGCAGTGCTTGCAAGGTCTGCCCTTGGAATTCATTTTGCCAGCCATAGCCTTAGTGTACGGATTGAAGCCCTTTTTGCCGCAGCAGGGGCAAGTGTAGATACTCATAATATATCCTTTCTTTAAGCCTTCTCTTCTGAGTCGGCGGAGAGTTTTTTGCTTTCAGGGAGCTCGTTCAGCAGTGGAGCAGTTCCGGTCGTTTCCGGGAGTACCGGAGTCATTCCGGCTAAAGCGAGTTTTGCAGCCTTTCTGCGCTTCCTGCACCGGCAGAAAATTGCCTGTGCGTGGAGCAAGATGAGAGTGAGCAGAAGTATGCCGATGAACAGCCATATGAAACGGAAGCTGTCGTCGCCGACCGCGAGCCCCCATAAGAGGAGCAGCGGCGCTGTGACGCAGAAATTCATAAGGGAGAAATCGCGGCATCTTATCCTGAACCAGCGGAAGAAGCGTCCGGGAGCGGTGTTTCTTCCGGTGAGCGGCTCAGCGATGACCGTTATCAGTGAAACGAGGAAAAATAGCGATGCCAAGCCGAGAATAACGTAATTGACCATAGTACCTCCTGTCAGCTGTCGAGCTTCAGAACGCTCATAAACGCCTCCTGCGGAACCTCTACAGTGCCGAGCTGGCGCATACGTTTTTTACCTTCCTTCTGCTTTTCGAGGAGCTTCTTCTTACGGGTTATGTCGCCGCCGTAGCACTTCGCAAGAACGTCCTTGCGCACAGCCTTGACGGTCTCGCGGGCGATTATCTTGCCGCCGATAGCAGCCTGTATCGGTACCTCAAAGAGCTGGCGCGGAATGTTATCCTTGAGCTTTTCTGCTATTTTACGAGCTCTGGGGTAAGCCTTGTCTGCGTGAACGATGAATGAGAGCGCGTCAACGATGTCTCCGTTGAGGAGAATGTCGAGCTTGACCAGTTTCGACGGAGCGTAGCCCATCATCTCGTAATCGAACGAAGCATAGCCCTTTGTTCTCGATTTGAGGACGTCGAAGAAGTCGTAAACTATCTCGTTGAGCGGCAGCTCGTAGTGGAGCTCGACACGGGTGTCGTCAAGGTACTTCATATCCTTGAAATTGCCGCGTCTGTCCTGACAGAGCTCCATAATGTTGCCGACGTAGTCGGAGGGGGCGAGTATGCTCGCCTTGACCATAGGCTCTTCAGCACACTGTATGAGAGCCGGATCAGGGTAATTGGTCGGGTTGTCGATGTACTGCACCTCGCCGTTCGTGAATGTTACCTTGTAGATAACCGAGGGAGCTGTGGTAATGAGGTCGAGGTTGTATTCGCGCTCGAGACGTTCCTGTATTATCTCCATATGGAGGAGTCCGAGGAAGCCGCAGCGGAAGCCGAAGCCGAGTGCGATAGAGGTCTCGGGTTCAAAGGAAAGGGAAGCATCGTTGAGCTGGAGCTTTTCGAGAGCATCTCTGAGATCGCCGTACTTTGCACCGTCTGCTGGGTAGATACCGGAGAAAACCATCGGGTTGACCTTGCGGTAACCGGGGAGCGGTTCATCGCAGGGGTTATCGTCATTGGTGACGGTGTCACCGACTCTCGTGTCACCGATACTCTTGATAGAAGCCGCGATATAGCCAACTTCACCGGCTTCGAGCGAGCCGTTGTTGTTGAGGGAGGAAGCGTCCATAAAGCCGGCTTCAACAACGTTGAAGACCGCTCCGGTAGCCATAAGCCGTATATTGTCTCCGACTCTGACCGTGCCCTCCTTAACTCTTACATATATAATAACGCCCTTGTAGGAGTCGTAGTAGCTGTCGAATATGAGTGCCTTGAGCGGCTTGTCGGGATCGCCCTTGGGGGCAGGTATATCGGTGACTATCTTTTCGAGGACGGCTTCGATGTTCGTGCCCATTTTCGCGGAGATACGCGGAGCGTCCATAGCCGGTATGCCGATTACGTTCTCGACCTCAGCGCAGACTCTTTCCGGATCAGCTGAGGGGAGGTCGATCTTGTTCACGACAGGAACGACTTCGAGATCGTGCTCAATAGCGAGATATGTGTTGGCAAGCGTCTGAGCCTCGATGCCCTGAGAAGCGTCAACGACGAGGATAGCGCCCTCGCAGGCTGCGAGGGAACGGGATACCTCATAGTTGAAGTCAACGTGACCGGGAGTGTCGATGAGGTTGAAGATGTAGTCCTCACCGTCCTGCGCGGTGTATTTCAGGCGGACTGCACGGGCTTTGATAGTGATGCCGCGCTCGCGCTCGATGTCCATATTGTCGAGGAGCTGCTCCTCCATATCACGGATAGCGACGGTCTCGGTCTTTTCGAGAATACGGTCGGCAAGGGTGGACTTACCGTGGTCTATATGTGCAATAATGCAGAAATTTCTGATTTTTTCGTTTGCCAAAGCGTTACCTCTTTTCTATGCCTTCGCATAATATATCATTATAAGTATAGCAGAAAAGCGGAGGTTTGTAAAGAGCTTTTTGCGCCGTACAGTGAAAAAAGCAGCGCAGTTGACAAAGAGGGAGCGTTGCTGTATAATCATTACTATAATAAATAATAGAATGAGTGGAGGTACTGGAATGATACTTTCGGATAGAAAAATTATGAGTATGCTTGATGAGAAGAAGCTGGTGATAGAACCGCTTACGCCTGAGCAGATACAGCCTGCAAGCGTAGACATAAGGCTGGGAAACACTTTCAGCGTGGCAGGGGACACTTCTACCGGCATAATCACGCTCGATGAGCCGATAAAGTACAACACTATAACGTCTGACAATTACCTGATACTGCCGGGACAGTTCGTTCTTGCGACAACTATGGAATATTTTGAGCTGCCTGACAACCTCACTGCATTTGTTGAGGGGAGAAGCTCGCTCGGACGTATGGGACTCTTTATCCAGAATGCCGGTTGGGTTGATCCCGGTTTCAAAGGCGAGATAACGCTTGAACTCTTCAATGCAAACAGGTGTGCTATTGAGCTTAAAGCCGGTAGACGTGTCGGACAGCTTGTATTTGCAGAAATGGACGGTGCTGCTCTTAACCCTTACAGAGGTAAGTATCAGGGACAGAAGGGCGCGACAGGTTCAAGAGTGTATATGGATAAGGATAAAGACTAAACAAAATGTGTTTAATAAATAAAGTAATCCCCGGAGCGGCCTTGTGAACTGCTTCGGGGATATTTCTTGAATATATGGAGCTTTACTGATTTTTGAGCTGGAGTCTGAGCGTATCGGTTACGAGTGCGATAAACTCAGAATTTGTGGGCTTTGATTTAGTGCCGGAAGCGGAATATCCGAAATATGAGTAGAATTCCGAGGTGCCGCTGCGTCCCCATGCTAACTCGATCGCGTGGCGGATCGAGCGCTCAACACGGGAAGAAGTCGTGCTGAACTGCATTGCGATAGTCGGATAGAGCAGCTTTGTGACACATTCCATCAGACTTTTGTCGTAAAGTGAATTGATTATGGCGCTTCTCAGGTAATTGTAGCCTTTGATATGTGCCGGGACACCGAGCTTGTGAATGATTTCCGTAACCATGATTTCAATGTCGGTAGCTGTTTCGGTCTGGAGCGTGGCGCGAGCTTTGTTGACTGCTTCGGTTATGTCGTCAAGAGAGAAGTCCTGAGGTAGACAGCGGTATGCACCCTTTTCTTTTGACATACGAATGATTAGCGGATTAATTGTGTCGGAAATGACGATAAACACTGGTATTTTCTTTTTCATATCTTTCAGATCTTCGATCATAAGAAGAGAGTCTGTCTGGTCGAAAATGAGATCACAGATTACAATATCCGGCTCATCTTTCACGATGGCGTTGAAAATGACATTGTAGTCATTTTTGCGCGTATACGCGAAAACATCGTCGCTGTGGAGATGTGATGCAACTTTGATTCCTGTTTCGATTGTGTCGTCACCTATTAAGATTTTTACTGCGTTTTTGTTCATGATTTTGTCTCCTGTTTAGATATAGTGATTTTGTGTGTATCAATATTATACATCATAAATCGTAGCTAATCAATAGATTGTGACAAAAAATATGTACAGATTTCAAAAATCGTTTATTCTGACTATACTTTGCTACAAATTTACAGCATCCTATGTTATATTTTACAATAACTTACTATATATAACTTCTGGCAGCATATTTATGATTAAAGATTATTCTTCTGAAGGTAACAGCTTTTTTATATTTGAAATTAATAATTTTTATATTTTGTTATAATAAAAAAATAAAGAGACGGGTATTGACAATTGTTTCTCATTGGTGTATAATTATTGAGTAATTGCGAGTGTGCTGGAATAGGCAGACAGGCACGTTTGAGGGGCG
This sequence comes from Ruminococcus flavefaciens, assembly GCA_902766595.1. Classification (GTDB taxonomy): domain Bacteria; phylum Bacillota; class Clostridia; order Oscillospirales; family Ruminococcaceae; genus Ruminococcus; species Ruminococcus flavefaciens_U. Next base: position 35,793 of record CACXEJ010000024.1, read on the forward strand.
TGTGTCGAGAGACGTATGGGTTCAAGTCCCATTACTCGCAC
>CACXEJ010000025.1 GCA_902766595.1 Ruminococcus flavefaciens
CAGTATTTCTACAACCGTACTGCAAAGGAAATAGCAAAAACAGTTTCACTTACCGCTGGCAATGTCCAGAAGCGAAGCAGCCGTGCAAGAGAAAAACTACGCTCGCTGCTGCTTGAAGTCGGTATCAGTTATTGAGGAGGTGCTGTAATGAAAAAGAATGAATTTGATATGTTCAAAGATCCTGACGATGAGATCATAAACGAGATAGCAGCCAACTATCCCGTATTAACAGATAAAGAAAAAGAGAGGATGTTTTCCATGAGTGAGAGAAAGTATAATATTAATAATAGTATGAATAATAACGAGAATGGTGACGAGGTCAGCGGTGTTGACAGATACACAAGACCTGTATGGCACAGATATGCAGCTATCGCAGCTACATTCGTACTTCTTGCCGGAGGTATCGGCGGAAGCATCGCACTCGGCAAGCATATGAACAAAAACAAGAACAGCGATGACAATTTTATCGCCGCAACTACTGCGATCACAACAGTATCCACTGTTACGGCTTCTCCCGAGACCACAACAGAGTCTCTTACAGCAACAAATGCTCAGACAGTCACAGAGACTGCAAGAACTGAGACCGAAACATATGCTGAAACTGAAACATCAGTTTCTGAAACAGCTTCTGAAACAACTACCGAAGCAGTTTCCGATACAACAGAAACAACTGAGACAACAACAGTTACAACTGATGACAGACGCGATCCCTCCGACCTTGACGCTTTCGCAAAGGAGTGGAAAGATAAGTTTGAGGAATATATATGGAAGGTCAACTGCGGCGCTGTTGATCACGAAGAGAATACTGTCAGCTTCCAAGTGCCTCGTGAAACAGGAGATGGCATCTATCAGTTCGACGCATGGAAGGTTACAGACAAGAAGTTTTCTTCAGCTGATGCAATATATGAGTTTGTGCGTTCAGTATGGGCACCCGGAACAAAAGATGATTTCGTTATACCTGACATTACAGACAAGATCGACAGCGGAAAAGGTTCAGCCACTGATTTCCAAAACCTTTTCTTCATATATAAGAATGAGCTTTACGTAGTATCTAAGGTTACCGGAATGGAAGGAGAAAGAAAAAATCCCTCAGCTGAGAAGCTGAATGACAATGAAATGCTCGTTCACTGGACACTTGGTTACGAGGGCGTTGATGTAAAGCAGACCTTACACCTTGTATGGGTAGATGAGTACAATGACTGGCGTATAGACTCTCTTCCTTCCGACAACTGATTTTTCAGCGAGCCCGCGTAGTCAATGACAAAGCATCTGCTATGAATAGGTATGGAAACTCCCCCTCTGAGGTTTGTCCTCGGAGGGGGAATTTTGGGGTTATATTGAAAGATCGTTAACGGTTTTGAGGAGTTCTGATATATGCATCTGAGAGCGCCGTATGCGTTTTTCACCAAGCTCGCCGTTTTTAAGATCGGTTACTGCAAGCAGATACAGAAAACGTATCGTTCCAAGCAGCCTGATCTTATCGTTTATCACAGAGAGCTCATTTTCGTCGGAGCTTTTGAAATAGTTCTCAAGTATACCATTCCAGATCGGTGCTCCGAGATCATCAGGAATTCCGAGGAAGCTGCTGAGATTATCCGGACAATCCTCACCGAAAGCTATATAGGTGACATACAGAGCCTGAAGATCAAATATCGGCTGACCGGTTGAAATAGTTTCCATATCTATGAGCATTGGCTCGTCATCTACAAGCATAACGTTTTTCATCTGGAAGTCGCCGTTTATCATATGGAGGTCGTCCGGCATTGCTGACAGGAGCCCTTTGAGCTTGTCATACTGTTCCTGAGTGATATACTCTTTTATAACATCAAGATAGCCGATAAAGGTATCTCTCGCCATTGGTATCGTATCTGCATCCATTTCCGCACTGTGAACTACTTTCAGGAAATCAACATATTTTCTCATCAGTTCGTCGAACCTTTCGGGCTCGCTGATAAGGTGGTCATTGAAAGAGCTTGCTTTCAGGAGCTCAAAAACCGAGCCGTAGCTGCTGCCGACCTTGACAATATCATACGAGATCGCCGTAGGCACGCCTTTGACGAAAGCTCGTTTGGCAAGGCGCTGTTCATTTTGGATTATCGGTATACTGTCGGGCGTATTATAGACTTTTACAATAGTTTCCGGATCAATACGGTAAACGGTTCCGTAGAAGCCCTTACCAATGATCTCACAGCCGTCAACGGAGAGTTCACGGAGACGCTTTTCGACCTTGAAAAGCTCCGTAAATCCTGTCATATCAAATATTTCAAACACTTCCGGAGAAACATCAAATATCCGTATTTCTTTTCCAGCCTGTTTTCTGACTTTCATCAGAACTCTCAGACCTGCACTCGAAATGTATTCAAGCTCAGCTGCGTCAAATACATTCTCAGCAGCTGTATTTAGCTGCTCAGTGATCTTCTTTTCCCATTCTGCTGCATTGCTTGTGTCGATCCTGCCTGTCAGCTTTATAATATTAGTTCCCATAGACTATACCTCCATTTCAGGAATATTGTTTATTGCGTCTGATAATTTTTTCAGCGTTAATACCAAAGATCCTGTAAAAAGATAACCATAATAATTCTTCGATCATAATAATTTTACGCTCAGCATTGTCAGGTCGTCAAACTGCGGCGCATCGCCGACGAAATCGTCCACCGCTTTCTTCATATTGCTGAGCAGTTTTTCCGGATCAGCTTCCGGCTCGGCATTGAGAGCTGCAAGCATTCTGTCAGTGCCGAAAAGCTCGTTTGCGGCATTGGTAGCCTCTGCAACGCCGTCCGTGTAGAGGAATAGAGTGCTGCCCTTTTCAAGCGTAAATTCGTAATCCTTGTAGCGCATACCCTCCATACCGCCGATAACGAAACCGTGCTTGTCCTTGAACAGTTCAAATGAGCCGTCAGCCTTTTTGACTATCGGGTATTCGTGACCGGCATTTGCAGCAGTTACCTTTCCGGTGGAAATTTCGAGTACGCCGAACCATACCGTAACAAACATCTCTTCTTCGTTGTTCTTGCAAATCTGAGTGTTGACCTGTTCGAGCACCTTTGCAGGACTTCCGCCCATCATTGCGAAATTGCTGACAAGTATCTTCGACATCATCATAAACAGTGCTGCCGGAACGCCCTTTCCGGAAACGTCAGCCATAACAAGTCCGAGGTGGTCGTCGTCAATGAGGAAGAAATCGTAGAAATCGCCGCCGACCTCCTTCGCAGGAGTCATAGTAGCGTATATGTCGAATTCCTCACGATCCGGGAACGCCGGGTATATATTCGGCAGCATATCCGCCTGAATTTTCGTTGCAAGCTCAAGCTCTGCACCGATACGCTCCTTTTCGGCAGTTATCTTCGTTATCTGAACGATATATTCCCTTGTGCGCTTTGAAAGCGTGGCAAATGACTCTGCAAGCACCTCTATCTCATCACCGGTGCGGTAGGTATCCTCCATTTCAAAGGTGAGATCGGAGTCCTTAAATTCGCCTATACGGGCAGTCATTCTCTCGATAGGCTTTACGACAGCTCTTGCAAGTGTAAGAGCTGCTGCAACGGCGAGAATAAGTATTGCCACAGTTATGATGAGAAGTATGCGCTGAGACTTTTCTGAACGGTTGTTGTAATCCTTCTGTGCATCATCATTTATACTTTCATATGCAGCTATGAGAGCCTTTGTCGGGGCATCAGTCATTTCCTTGTCAACGGCGGAAGCAACGGTCCAGCCGACAGAGTCCATAGGAGTAGCACAGATGTAGTATTCCCTGCCCTGAAGAGTGAGCGATGTCAGGCCTGTGCTCTCTTTGAGGGCTTTGGCAACAAACGCCGCAAGCTCCTTATTCTCGTGCTCCCGGAGGTCAACAGCCTGATCTGAGGTCGAGGTCTTGAAAGTGCCCTCATCAAGTGAAGAGAAGATCAGCTCGCCGTTCTCATTGAGGATACAGTTGATACTGCCGGATTTTGCGGAATCCTTCATAAAATCCGAGATCTGATACAGAAAAACATCTGCACCGACAACAGCAACCAGCTTGCCGTCCACATAGACCGGAGCAGAGCAGACAAGTCCGGGAATATCGGTAGATGCGTCAAGCTCAACGCCTGTGAAGTAAATCCCCTTTTTCTCGACAGCTCCCGTGTACCACGGTCTGCTGCGTGTATCGAAGGATACAACGTTGCCTTTATCATCGAAATAAGCACCGGAACGGTCATCAACAAATATGATAGAGCCGTCGGCAGTCGCTATGAAGCACGAATTGAGAACGCTCGAATTCTTGTACATTGAAAGCATTATCTCGCTCATATTTCCGGCAAGTCCGAGGTAGCGGTCATTCGCCGGATCAAGTCCCTTTTCATGCTGCAACTGTACTGAGGGCTTGCCGTCATTTTCCTTTTTGGGGTAGGACACAGCCTTGTCTGTGAACTCGTCAGAGTGAGTGAAAATGTACTCTGCATATTCCTGCAAGGTCTGGACATCGCTCTTAGCTACGGTGAAAATGCCGTTTGCAATGTCAGCTTCCATTTTGTTGCTCTTGGTAAGTGAAAGCTCCAGCACAGCGGAAATGGTTTTCTCGCTTATCTCAGTCATCGAGCCTTTCTGCTTGTCTGACGAGTCCTCAACGACCTTAGTGAGGTTTTTCGACAGATATATGGAAGTGACCATAAATGCGCCGACTATCGCAAGGACAAACACCAACACGAGATTGAGTATTTTCTGCTGCAAGCCGCCGATCTTTAATCCGAATAACTTTTTCATCTTATCACCATACCTTTACAAGTGTAAGACAGTTCTGATCGTCAGTATACTGATACTTCACCTCGTCCATACTCTTTTTGACCATAAATATGCCAAGTCCGCCGATCTGACGTTCCTCCGCGGAAAGAGTCACATCGGGATCGGGCTTTGCAAGAGGATCATATGGAGCTCCATTGTCGATAAAAGTTATCTCAAAGGAAGAGGAAGTCAGCACAGTTTTTATTGTCACATTGCCGGTCTCGTCACCGTAAGCGTACTTCGCTATATTTACGAATATTTCTTCGACAGCTATATCTATCTGCATCTGCGTTTTCACAGAGCAGTCAGCAGCTTCAAGCTGCTCGTCAACAAAAGCGATCACCTCTGGCAGATTTTCTGTCAGAGCTTCTATAATTAATTCTTTCATAGGAGTTCTCCTTAAAAGTTCGGGCGGTTAGCATATTTTGATATTTTATTATACATAATAGTAACATTTTTTATATGATTTGTCAAGCAGTTTGACCGCCTGAAATTGTAAATAAATTGTGAAAACGCCTAAAATGGTTTACACTTAGTAAAACAAGCCGGTAGTTTTCCAGTATGATAAAAAACTTTACAGAATATTCATTGACTTGAATGTAAATTGATGATATAATTTCTGTATAGTTATTTTACACATAAATTTATATCAATCAACAATGATTTATGAAAATATATCAAAAGGACCACGTTTATGATGAATTTGCTTGAAGAAGCCATTATTTACGCGACTGTTATGCATCAGGGCAAGGTTCGCAAGTTCAATGGTATACCATATATACTTCACCCTATGGAGGTCGCGCAGATACTCTCCACTATGACTGAAGATGCGGAAATAATAACAGCAGGTATCCTGCACGACATAGTTGAGGATACTGATGGTACTCTCGCTGAGATCGAAAAAAGATTTGGGGAAAGAGTGGCTGCTCTGGTCGATTCTGAATCGGAGAATACTTATCCTGACGAGGACAAGAGCGTTACATGGCAGCGCCGCAAAGAAGAATCTCTTACCGTCCTGCAAAACAGTACAGACATTGGTGTGAAAATGCTGTGGCTCGCGGACAAGCTCGCAAATATCCGCTCTCTCGCAAGGATCTACTCCGAGCAGGGCGAGGCAATGTGGTCAATGCTCCACCAGAACGATCCTGCAATGCACCGGTGGTACTACAAAACTATCGCCGAGACTGTTGAGCTTTCGCTAAATAAGACCGGCGCTTTCAAGGAGCTCATCAAGCATATCAATTCTATCTGGCCGGGTACCTTTGATTCCGAAAAAGCACGGTATAAAAAGTACCGCGAGGTCTCGGTCGACGGCTGCAAGCTGCTCGGACGCGGCGCTAAAGGCGATGTTTACCGCTATGACGACGAGCTTGTTATAAAGGTGTTCAACCAAAAAAACACCTACCACGATGTTGAACAGGAGATCGCTCAGAGCCGCAAGGCATTCATTCTCGGCATACCGACAGCTATCTCTTTTGGAATTGTATCAGTCGGTGACCGCTATGGTGCGATGTATGAGCTTGTGGAGTCCGATACGCTGTCAGGCTGTATCGCAAAAGCTCCCGGACAGGTCGAAATATATGCAAAAATAATGGCAGAGCTTGCTCAGACGATCCACAGCATCGAGGTCACAGATGAGGACGGCTTTTCGGATGTTTCCGAAAGGTATCTTAATTACGTCAGAAGCGGCATTGCTTATGAGAACGAGGCTCTTGCCGAAAAGTGCATAAAGCTGATAGAGGGGATCTCACATTCAGATACCCTTGTACACGGAGACTTCCATTCCGGAAATGTATTCCTGCAAAACGGTGAACCCCTGCTCATAGATATGGACAGAGTTGCGACGGGACACCCTATCGCTGAGATTAGCGACCTCTACTACTTCTATGTGGTTTTAGGCGAGGACGAGCCTTCCATAGTAGAAAACTTTATGGGATTTTCGTATGAGACAGCAAAGCAGTTTTTCAGCTTGTTCCTGAGATACTACCTCGGAACAGACGATGAATATAAGCTCAAAGAGGTCATAGAAAAAGCCTCTCTCCTCTGCTATATACGCATCATTCGCAAGCTGCGGAAAAACGGTTTTGTTTCAGATACCGAACAGCGAAGGATAAAGTATTACATCGAGAGAATTGCTGAACTGACAGACAAGCTTGATACACTGGCATATCAGCAGCTGCCAAATTAAAATGAGGAAAGCTCTGCGATCATTACTTCATTCGCTCCGTGATACTGCGTGTCAAAAAATGCTAAAGTCCGCAGAATACTGCGGTATAATAAAGGAGGAAAATCTATGAAGATCACAGCATTCAATCCGCTCATCGTTACAAAGGACGCTGAAAATGTTATCAAGCTGTTTGGGGCTCTCGGCTTTGAGAAACGCCACAGCCTCGACGCTAATACAGGCGAAACTGATTTCACAAGTGTGCGTATGAAGAACGCTGAAGGCTTCTATGTTGACGTTGCAAATGTTCCTGTTGAGAAGGACATGACTCTTATCCGCATCAACGTTGATGATTTCGACGAGGCATTCAGCTTCTTTACAGCGAGAGGGTTCAAAACTCCGGAAAACGGCAAGATCGTTGAAACAAAGACAAATAAGTCTGTAATGCTTATCTCGCCGTCCGGCTTTGCATTTGACCTTTGTCAGCATATCAAGGACTGATAATATAATAACATAAAGGAAGTGTACATAATGAAAATAACGACTTTTAACCCGCAGATCATTACCAAAAACGCTGAACCTCTTGTAAAGCTGTTTGAAGAACTCGGCTTTGAAAAGCGTCACAGACAGGAAAATATCGGCGAAAAGGGAATAACGGGCATTCGTATGAAGGACGCTGAAGGATTTTATGTGGATATTTCACAGTCTGACGCTCCTATCCCTAATGATATGGTATCAATACGAATGAACGTCGATAACTTTGAAGAAGCATATGACCTTCTGACAGCACACGGATTTAAGAATTATTACGGCGACCAGAGTGTTAATGCAAAGACTTCAAAATCCGCAATAATGATCTCACCGTCAGGATATGTGATAAACCTTATACACCATATCAAATAATAACACCAAACGCCCCCGGAATTCCGAGGGCGTTTGCTATACGAGGATCATTCGATCGTAAGTATATCAATAAATCCTGTTACATCAAATATTTCCATTATTTCCTCACGGGCACCGTGAATGACCATTTTCCCCTGCTTGTTCATTATCTTCTGAGCGGACAGCAAAACTCTCAGTCCGGCAGATGAGATGTATTCCAGATTGCTCAGCTAAAATACAAGCTCTGTGATACCGTTGAGGGAGCTCTTGATCTCTGCTTCAAGCTGCGGAGCGGTAGTGGTATCGAGCCTTCCGTCAAGTGCGATCGTGAGTTTTGAATTATTCTGTGTTTTGCTGATCGTCATCTTAGTGACCTCCTTTAAGGATCTGATTTAAAGCATAATCAAATGTATTTTATTTATTATACCATAAAAGCATAATAATATCAAGAAAACATCAATAAATTCTACAATACATACTACATAACCGGATATGATTTGTGCAAATCAAACATTCTCAGTGCTTTTGTTTATAATGATCGGTGTTAAATATCCTTTGGAATAGATTATCAACTTTGATATGCCGCCAAGGAGGAAATTTAACAAAATCTTAACACAAATCCGCGATAAAAATGTTAAAATAAGATATACAATATTTAACTTTTGTCACAAACTGACTTCAAAGGAGAGGAATATGATTATGACGATCTGAATTATCGCAGCAGATGCTATTTTCAAAAAGAACAATATTATCATTAAAATGACGGCAGAGTCAGAAAGAGGTCACTATGTTTATCGAAATAAAAAACGCTAAAAAACAATACGGAACAGGTGAAGCAGCAGTTTTCGCTCTTGCAGGAGTTGATCTGACGCTCGACAAGGGCAAGGTCTATGTTATCCTCGGTCCCTCCGGTTCGGGAAAATCTACTCTGCTCAATATGGTCGGCGGACTTGACTGTCTCGACTCCGGCGACCTCATAGTTGACGGCAGGAACATCGCCGCCGCAAGCAAGAAGGAGCTGCTCCAGTACCGCCTTGAGGACGTCGGATTTATCTTCCAGTTCTACAACCTTATCCCAGACCTCAACGTCGAGGAGAATATACAGGTCGTGTCTGAAATATCTCCCAAGCCCCTTGACATCGACGAGGTGCTGAAATCCCTTGAAATAGAGCAGTACCGCAAGCGCTTCCCGAAGGAGCTCTCCGGCGGTCAGCAGCAGAGAGTCGCTATCGGACGAGCTATGATAAAAAATCCCAAGCTCCTGCTCTGCGACGAGCTTACCGGCGCGCTGGATACGAAATCGTCCTATGCCGTGCTGAAATTCGTGGAGAAGATGAACCAGATGTACGGAACTACCATAATCATCATAACCCATAACGAAGCCATCGCTGATATGGCGGACTGCGTTATAAGGTTCAAGGACGGCAACGTCGCCTCAAAGGTCGATAATACAAACAAGTGCCCCGCCGAGAAGCTGAACCTGTGAGAACGGAGGTGCGCTATGAAACTAAATAAACGATACCCGCGCAGCATACGGTCATATCTGTCGTTTTACGTTTCTGCTTCCGTCCTGACAATGGTAACGCTGCTGCTGTTCTTCCTGTTCTACACTTCGGGAACGGGCGTCCAGAAGTACGCGGACGACTTTGCAAAGCGCAACAACCGTCAGGACGCTCAGTTCGAGACCTATGAGGAAATTCCCGATGAGGCGTTAAAGAGCATTTCATCGAAGTACAATGTAGTTCTCGAAAAGGATCACAGCGTAAACATTGAAGAGCCGGACGGCAAACGTTCACGCATCTTCAAGGAGAGCAAGCAGATAGACCTCTGCGAAGTTAAAAAAGGCAGCCGTCCTACCAACGAGAACGAGGTTATGATCTCTCTTGGCTACGCTGAGGAACACAGTATTTCCATCGGGGACAAAATTACTGTCGGCAGGAAGGAACGCACAGTGACAGGTATGTTCCTGCGCCCCGATTATCTCTTTATGGTCGAAAACGAATCGGATACCTATAAGAATATTGATGACTTTTTCCTTGCCGTACTCGATGACAAGACCTTCGGCAGCAGCTTTGAAGAGCCGAACGTGATCTATAAGGTCATATACAACGATTCTTCAAAGGAAAGCGAATTCAGGAAAGAAATAAACAGCAGCTACTCAATGCTCAGCTATCTCGATGCTGATGTAAACGGACGCATACACTACGTTTATCAGGAGTCTGATACATATATCCTCGTATCGTGGATACTCCTTGCAACAGTTCCCTTTGTTGCAGTAGTCCTGATATGTATGATACTGAGCCGCAAGATCAGAAAGGAGCAGAAGATAATCGGTACGCTCTCTGCTCTCGGCTACAAGCCCCGTACAATTATGCTCCATTACAGCATTATGGCGATAATCCCCGGATTAGCCGGAGGTATCCTTATGAGCGGCGTATCACTGCTGGTATCAGGCTGGTTCGGAAAGCTCACTGAGGGCAGCTTTGAGCCTATGGAGCCTGATTATTCAGTGCCGATCACGATAATGCTCGCAGGAGTATTTCTGCCTACCATTATTTATTTTATTGCAGCGATGCTCGTTACAAGAAAGATACTCAAATACAATACCGTTACTCTGCTGAGCGGTTCAGTCGGCACAAAAAATGCCGGCAAGAAGATATTCACCGGCTCGAATATGAAGGTCCGCACACGCTTTGCGCTCCGTTCTGTCGTGGGTAATCCCGGAAGAAGCATTGTAATATTCCTCGGTATCTTTCTCGGCAGTGCGATAGTATGCTTCGGAAATGCTTACTATGATTCTATGGCAGTTCTTGCGGATAACCCGCAGTCTCAGATAGGCAGCTACAAGTACAGGTACTATCTCAGCGACTACGGCGAGGGCGTATACGACGACAAGACAGACGTTCTTATCAATGCGAGCTTTGAAGCCGGCAAGGATACTACTGTCAATGTTATCGGTGCTGATGAAGGCTGCAAAAGGCTGAACATCATTGATAAGGATACTGACGATCCGGCAAAGCTAAATGAAGGCTGGTACATCAGTACGCTCGCAGCAGCTATGTTTGATGTCGGCGTGGGAGACGAACTTTCTATGAAGAACACTCTCACCCTCGAGGACAAAAAAGTAAAGATCAGCGGCATCATTCACAATGACTATGACGTTTTCGTCATCAGCTCAAGAGAGAATGCGTCTAAGGTCACCGGAATTGATCCAAAGTATTATGACTGCATACTCTCAGATGATAGCATAGACTTTGAGAACGGCGAGGTCGCTCTTATCATAACAGACAAGACTGCTAAGAAGCAGATGGAAATGATCGCCGATGATTTCGGAGCGGTCATATATACTATCATTCTGCTTGGAGTGATAATATGTATCGCTTCGCTCTATGTTGCTATCAATATGATGATAAACGAACAGTCGGCTAATATCTCTATGCTGAAGGTTCTCGGCTACAAGCGCAGCTACATCGACACTATGGTGCTCCGCGGAAACCACATACTTCTTATTCCGGGCATCATTCTTGGATTATTCAGCGGTGCATGGCTTATGAAGTTTTTCTCTGATGAGCTTGTAAGCGTTACAGAAATGATAATGCCAGTCGAAATAACGTTAAGAACGTCGCTTATAACGATTGCTGTCGTATGCGTCTGCTACTTCGGCTCGCTGCTGATACTCAGGCGCAGAGTTGACAAGATAGATATGATCGAGAGCTTAAAGGACAACAGAGAATAATATACGAACGTTTTCACCAAAGCAGAAATCGGTGCAGCTGTGTGGGAACGCAAGGTTGAGGCAGCCTAATCGAACCCCTTTCACCGTAAATTTGTCTATTTTAAGCCGTTTTTAAGTGCTTTGGGCGACAGGTAAAATTGCACAAACATTTAGAGGGACGTCCGCTTTTTGAAAGGTTAAAAGGGAGAAAACCGCTTAGCTACGGTTTTCTCCCTTTTGTAACATTTGCATATACGCATATTCAATTGGTGGAGCACACGGAACATTACCCGAACCCTTGCACTCAAAAGGTACTTCTACCTTTTCAGGATCATTGCCGTCAACATCGAACAGTCTGAAATAAACAACAATGTATTTTTCATAAAGGTCAATGCGGCTGATAACGGTGTCGATCAGAGTGGCAGTTGGAGTGGCGGTAAGGTTCTTGACGGCGGTCTCAAACATTTCCAGAGTGAACTTCGGAGCACACCCACGAAGCATTTTCTCACGAGCGAGAAGGTCACTTTTTTGCGTTTCAAGTGTCTCAATGGTATTCTTTATCGTTTCAGAATTGATGCCGCTTAGAACGGCGTTTATTGCGTTCTGGAGCTTTTTCCCGACCGCCTTCAATTCCTTCTGCACGGCAGTCAGCTCAGAGGTGTCGAGCATCTGTCTCCGGTACTCCTCGAAGGCTACCTTTGCAACAGTTTTCATCCTGTCGGACTGCAAATATTCATCTATGGTACTGAGTACAGTTTCTTCAAGCTTCTGGGCGTTGATACGTCCGGAGCACTTGCCGGGGCAGCAGTAGTAGAAATAGCTCCTCCCCTGCTTTGAAGTACCGCTCGTTCCAGTCATACGTTCACCGCATTCTCCGCAGTGCAGGACGCCTGAAAGCAGATAATCGTGAGTGTTTCTGTGACGGCGCTTAGTCTGAGCCGCACTCAGCTTTTTCTTGACAGTGTTGAACAGCTCCTCGCTGATGATCTGAGGGCACTCAGCGACCTCATCAACGCCCCTGACTGTATATCTGCCGATGTATCTCTCATTGCTGAGAATACGACTGATACTGTTTTTATTATAGGCATTGCCGCGGCTCGTTTTCAGACCGGAATTGTTAAGCTCTCTGATGATCTCAGCAAATGTTCTGCCCGATGCATACATCCCGAAGATCTTTCTCACAATAGCAGCCTGATCTTCATTTATCTCCAGGCGTTTGTCAACTCCGACACGATAGCCGAGAGCTACATTCCCTCCTGTGGTCTTCCCTTTGATAACGTTCTCGCGCATTCCTCTCCTGATTTTCTGGGAAAGCTCTGCCGAGTAATACTCGTTCATTGCTTCGAGCAGACCTTCCATAATGATGCCTTCGGGACTGTCCGTGATCTTCTCCATAGCCGACAACAGCCTGATGCCGTGCTGCTTGAGCTTTGCCTTGTAGACAGCGCTGTCGTACCTGTTCCGGGCGAAGCGGTCGAGCTTATATACAATAACGTAGTCGATGCCGAGGTGTTTGCAGTCTGCGATCATACGCTGGAACTGCGGTCTGTGGTCGGTAGTTCCGGAGATCGCACGGTCGATGTACTCCCCGGTGACAGTTATCCCCTCCCGCTCCGCAAACTCATAGCAGGTGCGGAGCTGCCCCTCTATGCTCTGCTCGGTCTGACGCTCAGAGCTGTACCGGGCATAAATAATTGCTTGTTTCATAGCATTCCTCCTGAAATATTTGACATTTCAATAAGGACGTGCTATAATTACATTGCTGAGATGTGTGTTATAGCACGTCCGTATCCCTCGCTGGTGTTGGCGCACCGGTGGGGGATTTTTTTTACATAGCCGAATTCATATAGACATCAGTTATTTTACTACCTTCTTCATCGTAGACTTTATAAAGCTTATCAACCCATTGTGAATATTCACTATATTTACCGCTGCCTTTATTCAAGCAATAATCAGCCATTTTTTGTACGCCCTCAGCTTCAATATCAGCAAGCTTGGACAGCTTTGCATTATGGATCGCAGCTAATCCGTTCAGACCACTGGTATTCTGAGCTGCTTCAGCATTATATTCATTGATTAGTGCTGAAGTAGCTGCCCTGATTTTCTGCTCATATTCATTGTATATGTCCTGATAATCGGACGATGAGCTTACTGAGACATAACCGGAAGTGCCTTTGATAGATGAAGAACTACTGTCACTGTCAGAAGAATTCCGAACTCTTGCGATACCAACACAAATAACAGCAACAATAATAAATGCTGCAAGAACAGTGCCTGCACTCGTTCCCTGTTTCTTATGGCAATGCGGACATATCGACGCTTTTTTATCAATTGTTTCTCTGCAATACGGGCAAATCTTTTTAGCCATACTTTCACTCCTTTACGCCAGTTCCGCAACACCTATCACTCTGCCCTTGCACTCGATGTCTCCGTCCGCCGGAAAAATATCATCAAACTCAGGATTCCGTGAAATAAGGCGACCATCACCGGCTTCCTTGATGTAGCCTCTGCCGTTCTGGATAAAGAGCCCGACCTGTCCGACCGGTACCTCAGAGGCAAGCGAGATATAAACGATATCGCCGTCGAAGTAGTCCGGCTCCATACTCCTGCCCTCGACTTCAACAGCAAAATCAGCGAGCCGTGCTTCAGGAGTATCTACCACTTCAACAGATTTCCATTGATCCGGGTCGTTTAGGTCAAAACCGCAGCCGGCAGATGCCTTATTGCTGCTCAGACGGCGGAATGTAAGAACTGACTGATTGCGTGCATCTGCACAACGCTTTGCTTCAACTTCCGCTACACAAATAACAGTTTCCCTGCCGTACTCATCGAGAGTGCGGTATTTTTTTATAAGTTCGTCTTCCTTCTGAGCATCATATATATTGCCGTAGAACGACAGTGCATCAAGGTCGAGCTCATTGACCTGATCCAGCACATTATCATTGACTCTGATGGCATCTTTACCGATCAGGTAATCCACAGAGCAGTTAAAAAAACCGGCTAAATTAATGAGCATCTCCGAATTAGGCTCACGATCGCCTTTTTCATAAGAAATATAAGTCGTATATGGTATTCCGAGAGACTTAGCAGCTTGACGCATATTCAGCTTGCGCTCTTCGCGTAATTCTTTTAGTCTTAACATTGGAATAGCCTCCCTTCTTTTAATAATTATACGCATATTGAGTAACAAAGTCAATAGCAAATATGCGTTTTGTGTGATGTGCATAATTTAATATTACTCATTTTGTGCATTATTTTATTTCAAAGCACTTGACATATACGCATTTCGAGTATATAATTGAAAATGTACACAGAACGCGTGTATGCAGGAGGTGATAATATTGAATGCATTAAAATATCCCAACATTGAAGCGGAACGTGTCAGAGCAGGAATGTCTCAGGATGAGCTGATTGAAGCTCTTGGGTACAAGGAACGCAAGAGTTACTATAACTGGCTCGCAAATGGAAATATTCCAACCAGCGTCCTTATCAAAATGAGTGAAATATTCGATTGCTCAGTGGACTACCTGCTCGGATTAAACAAGAAAGGAGTATAACTATGACCAACATCCAAGCAAGACAGCTCGCAGAGTTGATCGTCGCCTACTGGACACCGGAACGCATTGAGCTCTGGCATCAGTACGAAAAGACAGACCGGTCAATACCGTGGCGAGACTACGAACAGATGCACAGGAAGAAGGCGTCCGCGTGAACTACGAAATTTTCAAGGCGGCAGTAATAGTTGCAGTGCTCGCAGCGGCGTTCCTGCTGCTCTGCGCTATCGATAAAGCAATGGAGCTCAAAGCCGAGTACGACGAGTGGAGCACGCAGAAGAACCGCGCAAAGTTCAGAGCTCCTGCTTACAAGCAGATGAACAAGCGCTGGACACAGCGTCAGAACCGTGATGAATTATGGAGGAGGTTAACACGATGAAAGAGATCACAGTTA
>CACXEJ010000026.1 GCA_902766595.1 Ruminococcus flavefaciens
CTCTTCCGAAAAGGACAAAAAAATAAAGCCCATGAGGCTGAAAATCGGAGGTTTTTATGCGGTCATCTAAAAGGTGTGTGAGTCAATCGAGCTGAATATCCAGACGATGAGGGAGAAAGTCATCAGGACGGCGAGCTTTATGATGGCAGAGCGGCGTCTTTTGCGAATGTTCTCGCCGTCAGACGCACTTGAATTGGCATATTTCCTCATAGACTCACCTCCTGAAATAATACAGACTGGAAAATATCCCACTAAAAATGGATACATCTTGTCAACTTATATTATACCATAAAAAGACAGATTTTGCAAGGGTTTGGGGTGAATTTTCACAATTTGTCATAATCAACGCAGAGTATAATCGAAGATAAATTTAACAAAATGGAGCAAAGGAATATCCCCTCCGGTGAGGGAGGGGATAAAGGAGATATGATGTTTCAAACTGTTTTGGAGGAATAGTCTGAAAAAACATTTTGTGGGTTATAGATTAAGATGATTAACTCTCTGTGATGCCAAATTCAACACTTACCTCAATCTGTTCTACGCTTGCAGCGGCTAAAAGATTGTCAGATTTACAATTTGCATCCTCACCCTCGTACCAAATGTATACGCTTGCATGAATAGGTGAATCTGTTGTACGAGCCGGAAGAGAAGTTATTGCTGTATCCGTTGATTTGACACTTCCGGCGAGAGCAGAGACAGATTCTCGATCAGCAGCTGTGCTAGAATAAGCACCGGCTACTTTTTGAACTGATACTGTTGCGGTATATCCAGTAACAGGTGCATATATGTATATATTTGAAGAACCATCAAACTTAATACCAACTCTTAAAGCCTTAGATAATTCTTGTGAAGGAGCTGAAGAGCTAACTTTTGCTTCAACTTTATTAATATCTAAAGATGTAAGAGGAGTTGCATCAGCAGTTGCGCCTTTAAGGTAAAAGTCGTGAACAACATAATTACCGCAATCAGTATTGCTTGTCCAAGCGGTTCCGGCAGTATATGCCTTTTGCGTGTTTGCTGCATCGGTTTTTCCGCTCGTGCTATGTAGCCAAGTTGATAAATCATATGTACTTCCAGGATAGAGTTGGGCAACAGCATTTTTTGTAGTTGCAGCGGTTTCGTCATATGTACCATCTGTAGCATTTGACACAACAAGACCAGTTTCTGCTTTGGCTTTTAATTGCATACCATTAACTGTAACGGATTTATTCATCGTAAACCAAGCGTAGGTTGCTGATGTGAGAGAGATAGCCGAAACTGTGAGCATAGCGAAAGCCGGCAATAACTTTCTCATAGTCGAGTTTTTCTTATTAGTTTTTTTCATAAATCATTACCCCTTCATTATGTATTCGGCTATTTGGAGCGAGCTGCCGTTACTCGTTTTTTGCTTTGGAATATTACGTTCTGTTTATATTTAGATTATACACGATAAAACGACATTTGTCAATATAGTTTGATAAAGTTCTTCCTCTTTTTACTAAAATCGTGAATATCACCAAATATCGTCGTTTCTTTTATTGTCAAATGACCAATCGCTTTTGTAGAGAAAATATTCTGATATACAACGAGTATATTTCAGAAACATCTTCGTAACAATTATTCATAATATATTCACATTTAATACCCATATACTATTATAATATAAGGGAGAGCTGTCAGGGCGCCCGGGAGCTTGTGCAAAGTGCTGATTTACATTGACAATCGTGGAGTAGTATGCTATAATTATATTGATAAATTATATATTTGAGCAGGAGGTGACTGATATGGACAATGTTAATGTTGACGGCGTGAGGGCTGTTGAGCTGAATTACCGCGTGATAAGGGAGATCGCTTCCGGAAGTCCCGCTTTCTATCAGTCACAGACTCACCTGAATTCCCCGAAACTCGGCGTTCTTATGCCGGAAGCCTACCGGGAGGTAGCGGAGATGTCGGCGCAGTGCCTAAGTCTTTTCGCCCTCGAGCTCGTACAGGCACTCGATGCGGTGAACACGTTTACTGAGCGCGAGCTGAATTTCGGCTGGCTGTCGGTATATATGCCGGTGTGGTTCCTCAAGGAGAAGCGCGCCGAGAAGAACGTTCTCGAGCAGTGCGAGAAACACCGCATCGCTACCAACAAGATATGCTTCGAGCTTTCGGACAAGCTCCTCGCCGAGGACGACGGTACTGCCGCCGCGGCTATCGTCAATATGCGAAACAGGGGCTTCCACTTTATGCTGACGGATTTCGGCGGAAACGCCTGCCCGATGATGCGACTGTCGAATTTCAATGTCGATTACGTTATGCTCAGCCCCGAGGTAGCCAATTACATCGGCAGGGACGAGCGTTCGGACAGCGCGGTGAAGTCGATAATCGGCTTTGTTGACGATATGGGCTGCGAGCCTATCGCGGACGGAGTTTTCAACAGCCGTCAGGCGGAAAAGCTCCACGAGCTCGAATGTACATACTGTGCCGGCTCGCTCGCCGGGAAGTATATGGCGGAGAGGTACGTCCGCCAGCGAAATGACGACTAACATTACTACTTTTATATAGAACGGAGAATGCGCTTTGATCGGTAAAAAGAAAAAGAACAGCGCTGCCGAAGAGACCGCTGCCGAGAATACTGCCGCTGAGAATAAGGCGGAGGAATTTCCGGCTGATCTGAGGGATCCGGAGTCCAAGCTCAGGGACGTTCTCGTCCTGAGGCGAACGGCGAAAGAGGTCAAACGGTACACTGTTATAATGAGAGTATTGAGTTTGCTTGTTGTACTCCTCGTCGCGATCGTTGCTATAGCCTATGCGGTGTCGTATTTCTACGATCAGTTCGGCAGCTTTACGGTTAGAGTAAACAAGTATGATATGATGAATCAGGGACTTACACTTTCCGAAACTCCTGATTATGATAAGACTAATGCTGTGCTGAATGCCGATATAGTCTACGATATGACGAATATCAGCGGAGAAGATATTCCGCCTAATATAGATAAGGTCAATGGCAGCCACAACGGTGAGAACTACATCGCCTACACCTTCTATCTTATCAATTCCGGCGACGATACGCTTTCTTATGAGGGTGACCTCAATATCGAGAGCGTAAGCAAGGGAGTCGATGAAGCGGTAAGAGTCGCGGTGTACTACAACGGCGAAAAGACCGTCTACGGCAAGACCAAATCCAGCGGCAGCGGCAAGGAAAGCGACTGCGATGCAGAGTTTGCCACAGCCACAAAGGTAATGCATACCCTTCGTGAAAAATTCGAGCCTAACAGCAAGGATAAATACACGATAGTGATATGGCTCGAAGGAAACGACCCGGACTGCGTTGACGATATCATCGGCGGCACAATAAAGCTCGGTATGGACTTCAAGATCACAGAATCCACATAATTAAAGGAGATTACAGGAATGAAAAAAGCGATCAGGATCACAGTAAGTATTTTAGCATGGATAATGCTCATCTTTGCACTTCTTATTACATTAGTAGTTTTTTCAGCAGAGAAAAACAACGGCGTGTCCAACATTTTCGGCTATATGCCGATGACAGTAGAGTCTGACTCAATGAGCCCGACCTTCAAGAAGGGCGACCTCATATTAGTCAAGGAAATAAGCGACGTAAATTCCCTCAAGGTCGATGATGTCATCACTTTCTGGACAATAATCGACGGCAAAAGAGTTAAAAACACCCATAGGATCGTCGAGGTCAAGGATAACGACGGCGTAAGAAGCTACGTTACACGAGGCGATAACAACAGCGCTGATGATGATATCCCGGTTTCAACAGGCGACATTATAGGCAAGTGGACAAAGATGAGAATGCCGGGCTTCGGAAAGGTGCTCGATTTCCTCAGAACGAAGAAGGGCTTCTTCATCTGCATAATCATACCTATGGCGATATTCTTCCTGTTTGAGCTCTATAAGTTCATCGCAACTCTCATTGAGGTCAAGAAGCCTGAGACAGAGGAGATCGACGAGGAGGAGATCAAGCGCCGTGCTATCGAGGAATACCTCGCGGAACAGAAGAAAAACGGCGGCGATGCTGCTGCGGCAGCCGGAAACGCTGCGGAGGCAGTTCAGGACAAGGCTGCCGAGGCTGTTGAAAAGGCGGCAGATACAGTAAAGGAAAAGGTCAGTGAGACTGCTGAAAAGACAGCGGAAACAGTTAAGGAAGCAGTCACCGAAACAGCCGCAAAGGCTGAGGAGACCGCTCAGGCAGCAGCTGAGACAGTGGAAAATGCTGCTGCGGAGACAGCCGAGAAAATAGAAGAAGCAGCTCCGGCTGACGAGGCTGCAAACAACGATCAGGAGAAATAACTCCTGAGGATAATTATCGGAGTTAATTATGAACGGATTTCTTAAATTCTTTTTCGCGTTCATCTCGGAGATGCTGAAGGGCTACACCGAGATATTCAGGGGACTGCGGGACGGATTCAAACAGATCTTCTACATTCCCCATTATGTTGACATCTTCAAGGAGCATACCCGCGGTATGGGTGCTCTTGGAATGGTGCTGACGATACTTTCTGTTATAATAGTTATAGCGATATATGTGCTCATTCTTGCGATAATCATCTTCGCGATAAGAAAATATGTGCGCTTCCGCCATTCGATAGTCAGCAACGAGGACCTGCTTGAGGAGATAGCTGCTCTTCAGCGTCAGGTAATGAAAATGGCTAAGGAAAAGGACGAGATAATGGCGATGAAGGTCTCGCAGATGGGACTCGGTACGTCAGGAGCTCTCTCCTTTGCGGACGGAAATATGGTCCCTGCCGGAGAAGGCGGGACTGCTGCGGAAGGTCAGCCCGGTACTATCGAGGACGGCGTTATCCAGACAGGCGACTACCGTTTCTCCAAGCTCATCGAGGTCGATACCTTCTACAAGACCTATACTCCGCCTGAGTATGACAACAATATCACTCTCGAGGAGCTCTGCGACAGATACCGCAACTTCGCCTGCTCGCGTATGCACCTCTACTATGAGCCCAAGACCATACGCCTGTTCATTGCAGGTATGGCTTCTACAAAGCTCATTATCCTCCAGGGTATTTCCGGTACCGGTAAAACTTCACTTCCTTACTCGTTCGGTAAGTTCCTCCAGGTGGATACTACTATCGCTTCGGTACAGCCTTCGTGGCGTGACCGTACCGAGCTCTTCGGATACTTCAACGAATTCACCAAGAACTTCAACGAGACCGAAGTCCTCAAGCGTATATATTCTTCTAACTATAATAACGACATCAACCTCATCCTCCTCGATGAGATGAACATAGCGCGTGTCGAGTATTACTTCGCGGAAATGCTCTCCATTCTCGAAATGCCTAATGCTGACGAGTGGGAGCTCGACATCGTTCCGAACGTATGGAGCACCGACCCTGTCAAGCTCGACAGAGGAAAGATCGTTATCCCGCAGAATATCTGGTACATCGGTACTGCGAACAACGATGACTCTACATACGCTATTTCCGATAAGGTGTACGACCGTGCGCAGCCTATCAACCTCGATTCAAAGGGCGTTGCGTTCGATGCGCCTGATACTCCGCCTATTAACCTCGGCTTCGATCACCTCGATCAGCTGTTCAGGGAGGCATTTGACAAGTATCCTATCTCTCAGGAGAACCTCAAGAAGATACAGCAGCTTGACCTCTGGGTAATCGAAAAGCTCAGAGTTGCGTTCGGTAACCGTATCCTCAAGCAGATGAACCTGTTTGTGCCGGTATATGTTGCCTGCGGCGGTGAAGAGCTCGAGGGTATCGACTACGTTCTCGCAACCAAGATATTCAGAAAGTTTGAGTCGCTCAACCTTGCGATGCTCCGTGAAGAGCTCCGCGAGCTGTGCGTATATATGAACAAGTCATTCGGCAAAAATAAGATGAACGAATCAATAGCTTACCTTGAAAGACTCCAGAAGCTGTTCTGATCCGTTCAGGATCGGCAGGTGATTACGAGTGAATGAAAATCAATACGAGCGCTGGTACGGCGAATTCAAGGATCAGATGGACTCTTTCCGCGATGACAAGCTCTTTGAGTCACTCGAATCCCTGATCCGTTCAAGCAGGAACACCTTCGCTATGAACAGGAAGATAATGGAAAAGGTCATCGACGTCTCGTGGGTTGAAGCCATTGAGAACGGTCTTGTCCACGTTGACAACTTCCTGCGCGCACCCCGAAAGACGATAGAGGACGTCGAAGAGGTCGTTCCGATCGCACTGTCAAAGAAAATAACCGTAGAGTCGGTAAAGCACCTTGCCCAGCATACCGACCTGATACAGAGCATAGACAAGAGAACGGGCAAGATAACTCCCTCGAAGATACTCAATGTCCACAAGGAAGAGAGTATGATGACCTACGAGAACAAGTTCGTCAATACCCTCATCGACAGACTGTATATCTTCATAAACACGCGCTACGAAAAGCTCGCGCAGGTCACCAAGGACGAAAAGGTCATGTCCATGGGCTACGATACCGACATTGACGACGGTGCCGGAGGAAAGTTCAGGATAGAGCTCAAGGTCGAGTCCACGGAGAGCCTTGACTCCTATGATGCCGGCGGTATGACCATATGGCAGCGTGTTGAAAAGCTAAAGAAAGCCATTGAGGGCTACAAGGGCTCGGAGCTCTGTCAGAAGCTCGGAAGCACCTACATAAGACCGCCTGTTATGCGTACCAACGCCATTATGAAGAACGTTGACCTCAAAGCCTGCCTGACGCTCTGGCAGTACATCGAGAGCTACGACAAGGTCGGCTACGAGATAAACGTTGAAAACACCGCGGTCAAGCCGGAGGACGGCTACATTGACGATTTCTACAAGATAGTAATACTTAATTTCCTGCTGTTCAGGGCTTATAACTGCTCCGAAGAGGAAAAGCTCAAGGAGCTGAAAACGCAGAAGTCCAAGCCTATCGCGCCGAAATTCGTGAAGAAGTTCGACAAGGAGCTCGCGAGCGACTACGGTATAGTTGCGGACGCTGCTGCCGGATATATAAGCTCCGGCGGCGAGATGCAGTTCGTGAAGCAGCTCCCCGATGACCTCACGCAGGTCTACGAGGAGATAAACGCCGTTATCGACATCGAACGCGCCTATCTCAGACAGCTTGAGGTCGAGCGCGCGGAACGCCTTCAGGCAGAAGCCGAGGCGGAGCGTGTCCGTCAGGAGCAGGAGCGCATAGAACAGGCACGTCAGGAGGAGCTGGAACGCATTCGTATCCAGAAGGAGGAGGAAGAGCGCCGGCTTCAGGAAATGCTGGAGAAGAAACGTGCCGAGCAGGAGGCTGCGGAGCGCGAGCGCCAGCGTCTCGAGGAGGAGCGCCTGAAGCGCCTCGAGGAGATACAGAAGCGCGAAGAGGAAGCCCGCAAGCGGCGTGAAGAGGAAGAACGCATCGCCGCCGAAAGAGCCCGTCTCGAAGAGGAGAAGAAGCTCGTTCGTTCAGAGCTCGGTGAAGCCGAGGGTATGGACGCCGATGCTGTGAACAGCAAGGATAAGGACGAAGAGCTCGAAAAACAGCAGGCTTACGAAAACGTCACCGAGGAAGAGCTCGAACAGGCTAAGGCTGCTATGGAGGAAGCTCCGGGTGGCAGTGAGAGCGAATTCGAGGATCCGAGAGAAGTTGCTGCGCGTATGAAGCTCGAGCAGCAGAAGCGTGAGAAGGAGCGTCAGGAAAAGGAACGCGCCGACCGTCTCAAGGCAGAGCGAAAGTACTTCGAGAGCAAGTCCTTCAAGCAGATACGCCGCGAGTATACAAAGAACCCGTTTTTCGCTATACCTCGCCTTATACGCTATATCCTCGCTATGGTATTCGGCATTATCCCGGAGGATACTGATCGTCCGGATTTCAAGATGAAGCGCGCAGAGATAGAGGAAAAGAAGCGCATCAAGGAAGAGGAGAAGCGCGTTCACAACGAAATGGAATTCTATTACAGGAAGTACGCGCAGACCTTCAGATACCGCTTTATGCGTAAGATAGGCGATATAAAGTTCAAGCGCAAGAAGCGCCGCGAGGCTAAGGGACGTCCGAAGCCCGTTTATAAACCGCCTGTAAGGACTAAAGAGGAGCAGCTTGCTATCGACAGGCAGATGAAACAGCTTTACAAGACCTACCACGTCAGCCGTATGGAACGCATACGCCGCTGGTGGGAGCAGAGAAAGCGAAAGTATGTTGAGCAAAGCGAGGGACAGACTTGATAAGCTCCGAAAAAAAGAAAAAATATATGAAATGGCTCAGCAGAGCCGGCAACGCTGCTATTATGGCGGTCACGCTGCTGCTGATCTGCTTTGTGACCTATATTATGGTGTGCTCAGCGAGGGGAAAGGCTGTGAACTGCTTCGGAAGGAGCGTTCTGAAGGTCATCACCGGAAGTATGGAGCCTTCGCTGCATACCGGCGATTACATCTACGTTAAAAAGACCGATGCCGCAGACCTCAGAGAGGGTGACATAATCTCCTTCTACTCGGAGGAGGACGATGTCCGCGGCAAGATAGTCACACACCGTATAGTTCAGTGCAACAGTGACGGAACCTTCACCACAAGGGGCGATGCCAACACGATCGCCGACAGAAAGCCTGTCCGTGCAGATCAGCTCGTCGGCAGGTATACCTCCAAGGCGAGGTTCTTCAAATGGCTCAATTCCTTCGGAGACCGTCGGAAGCTGCTGCTGATATTCGTTATCATACCGATGACTCTCATAGCTCTCTACGAGGTCAGGACGATCACTAAGCTAAGGCTGGAGGACAAAGTTCCGGAGCCATTGTCCGATGAGGACAGAGAAAAGCTCATACGCGAGGCGATAGACCGCGAAAAGGCTCGTCTTGCGGCAGAAAACTACAAACCCGAAAAAGAGGTGGAAGCAGTTGAACCAGGAAAAGATAATGAAGAGGAGAATGGTTAGTGCAATAATCCTTTTTATCATAACGCTGATAGCGCTGCTGATATTCATCGGACTGTATGTTGATGAAAGGCACAGGGTGCAGAAAACGTACAGGGATCAGTATATGACAGAGATGAGACACGTTTCGGGCGAGATAGAGGGCTACCTCAATACCGAGGGCGGCTATGACACGCGGTACTCGATGCTGATCGGGTATATGAGCAATGCTGCCTCCTATGCCTTTCTGCTGGACGATTTTTCTGATAAGCAGAAGATCATAAATGAGGTAAGCACGGCACTTATAATGTATCCTGAACAGATGTCCGGCAAGCTCACGGATCTGAAACAGGCTGTTGACGATATTCTCGATAACCTCGACAAGGGTTATGATGAAGCGGCGGAGATAGTGGCTTCGCTGGATAAAAAAGGACATTGAGGAGGAATTGATATGGGAGCATGGAGTGAAAAGCGAAAGCTCAAAAAGGAAATAAAGGTTTGTATGCAGACTATCGAGGAGATCGAGCGTAAGCGTTCGAGATCGCAGTCTGCGCTCGTTCAGGCGGTGCTTCTTCAGGAGACTCCGGAGGAGAGCGACGTTGAGTGGTTCAACAAGTACACCGGCGAGATAACTGCCTGCCGTAATCATATGATCGAGCTTCAGAAGAAGCTGAGATCACTGTAATATCAACGTATACGGGCGGTGCTTCGGCACCGCCCGTAAGTGCTGTTGGAGTCCGGAATAATGAAGCACCGCCGCCCGCATAAACATATAAATAAACGATTTTTCGGAACGCTGCGGCGAGAAGCTGCCGGCGTTATCTTCTCTTCAGATCCGCGGCAAACAGTATCACTGACGCTGCGAAAAGCGGTATGACAGGGCTGCCGAAGTGCAGTACAAGTACGAGCAGAAGTCCGGAGAGCAGCAGCTTTGCAGCCGACAGGACCTTCACGGCTGCGGCTTCGCAGGGAGTTCCGGCTGTCAGAACGTCTATCAGCGCGCCGCCGTCGAGCTGACGGTAGGGCAGGAGGTTGTAAACTGCTGCGGCGAGGTTCAGTATGGGGAAACTCCCTCCGCAGCTGAGAGTGTTCATCAGCAGGTACAGGAGGAGATTCGCTCCCGGACCTGACAGCAGGACGAAAAGCTCCTCGCTCACGGACGAAAGACGGTTCTGCCGAGTCTGCATACGGATACCGAAGCCGGAAATATCCGCGGAAATAATGCGCTTTCCGGAGAGGACTGCAGCGATGATGTGACCGGCTTCGTGAACTGCACAGACGGTGTAGAAGTTCATTATCAGAATTCCGTCGCGCAGGAGGAATATCAGCGCATTGAACGCGAAAAACGAAAAATGCACTCTTATCCGCGGAGCTCTCACAGCAGTCCGCCTGCGTATTTCAGCGGATTTGTGAAAAGGTCGTTCTCCTGTGAGGCGAGCGAACGTATCAGCCGGAACACCGGATCGGCAATGTCGGGAACGAAAATGTGTGCGGCGAAGAGCCCGGCTGAGATGAATATGCAGAGCGCTGCCTGCATAGCGGCTGCATCGTCTGCGCGCTGTGAACGGCGGTCGAAGCGGCTAAGGAGCTCGCTGTCTGAGAGGGAAGAGTCGTCTGCTGCCGGACGAGGTGAGTTTTCCATATTGTTCACTCCTTTGGTGGTTTACCAAATACTATGAGCGGCAGCGGAACATTAGAACCACACTCAGGATTGACAACAGGGCGCGGCGGTGATATAATAATTGAGAACACTGTGAATATCGGGCAGCTTTGTAAGGCTGCAAGGAGGATAAATATGAAAAGAATTGTTTCAGCTGTTACTGCCGTAATTATGGCGTCAGCTCTGTTCACTGCCTGCGGAAGCAAGAGCAGCAGTGAGAGCAGCAAGAAGAATATCCGCGTCGAGGGAACGGCTCAGGAGGCTCTTGAGGAGGTCTTCTACCTGACCTATACTAAGGGCAGCGTCGATAAGAGCTATGAATATATGTATCCGCTCGGAATGCTGGATCAGCTCAAGTCCAACGGCTCCTACAAGTCGCTCAAGGACAGATTTGAGAGGGCACAGGATAAAATGGTCAATGATATGAAGCAGTCTCCGGAATTCAAGGAGATCACCGATACGATCGAGATGAATGAGAGTCAGCTTGCAGCGTCTGCGAGGTACTTCTCTGACGCGGCTTCGCAGTTCGGCATCACTGTTGATCCTGCGAATATCAAGATCACCAAGGGCTACGAGCTGCACTACGATTTCGTCGATTACAACGGCAAGGAGGACTCCGACGACAACGAGTGTATGGTCTATATCGAGAACGACGGCTGGAAAAATATCTTCTTCTCGGCTGCCGGTATCGAGGAGCGTTTCCCTGAAGGTCAGAGCGGCACTTCATCGGAGACTTTTTCACAGGCAGCGACGTGATGAATTCTGATATGTTGATATGCGGGCGGACTCTATCCGCCCGTTTTGTTGTCTATTCTGCTACTTGACAAATGCGAGAATATGTGTTAATATATGAAATTGAAACTCATTTTCATTTTTGGAGGGCGAAATGAAACGCGATTCCGGTTATAATACCAAACAGAAGGAGATACTGCTCGATTACCTTATATCAAATAAGGATAAGCACGTCAATGTTCAGACTATAAGCGCTTATATGTCAGAAGTGGGCTCGCCCTTAGGCACGGCGACTATCTACCGCAGACTCGATAAGCTGGTGGAACAGGGCGTTGTCCGGAAGTACGTCATCGACGGCAAGACAGGCGCTTGCTACCAGTACATCGACGGCGAGGACGACTGCTGCAATCACTTTCATCTGAAATGCGTCAGATGTGAAAAGCTGATGCACATAGACTGCGCTCATCTGACGGGGATAAGCCAGCATATTGCCGAACACCACGGCTTTATCGTTGACTCGTCAAAGACCGTTTTTTATGGACTGTGCGCTGAATGCGCCGGATCGGAGAACGAATGAGAAAAAGATTGATCTGCGCATTTACTGCGCTGGCGGTTTTTACTGCGGCAATGCTCTGCGGCTGCGTGCTGGAGCCCGTTGACAGGAAGGGCAGGCTGTCGGTAGTCACCACGAGCTTTCCGCCCTACGATTTTACAAGGGCTGTGACAGGCGAGTCGGCGGATATAACTATGCTCCTGCAAGCCGGTGCGGAGGCTCATTCCTATGAGCCGGTGCCGCTCGATATAGCCAAGATACAGAATTGTGACGTTTTCGTTTACATAGGCGGCGAGGGCGAGGTATGGGTGGACAGGATACTCGACTCGATCGACACCTCGGATATGACGATAATACGCCTTTTCGACTTCGTTGATCCGCTCGTTGAGGAGTCGGTGGACGGAGCTTCACCGAACGGTCACTTCCACAGCCACGGCGAAAAATGCAGCTGCGATGAAGAGGGCGGCGAGTACGATGAGCATATCTGGACCTCTCCGCGCAACGCAAAGCGCTGTGTCGAGGGCATTGAGGCTGCTCTTTGCGGAAGATACCCCGAGAGCACCGCTGCTTATTCCGAAAACGCTGCCGGATATACGGAAAAACTCGATGAGCTCGACCGTGAGTTTGAGGATATGAGCAAAAATGCGCCGAACCATACCATTGTAGTCGGTGACCGTTTCCCGTTCAGATACCTTGCACACGACTATGGGCTGAGCTATTATGCGGCGTTCAGCGGATGCAGCTCCGAGTCGGAGCCGTCGGTCTACACTATGGCTTACCTGATAGACAAGCTGCTCGAGGACGATAACAAGGCGGTGTTCTATCTCGAATTTTCCACAAAAAAGCTCGCTGAAAAGCTCAGCGACGCGACTGGTGCGGAGATGCTCCGCCTTCACTCCTGCCACAACGTCTCGAAGTCAGACTTCCGCAGCGGAGTGACCTACATCGACCTTATGAAAGACAACTTTTTGAACATACAGGAGGCACTGTATTGAAAACTATTCTCGAATGTAAAAATGTCGTCGCCAGCTATGACGGCGTAAGTGTGCTGAATTCGCTGTCTTTTGCCATAAAGGAAGGCGATTTTCTTGCGATACTCGGCGAAAACGGTTCCGGCAAGAGCACTCTCATCAAGTGTCTGCTCGGTATAAAGCCGCTCGACAGCGGTACAATAACTATGAGCGACGGACTCAAGCCGACTGACATCGGCTATCTTCCGCAGCACACCAATCTCCAGAATGGCTTTCCGGCAACTGTCGGGGAGGTAGTTATTTCCGGCTGCCTCGGCAGAAGAGGGCTCCGTCCGTTCTATTCTCCGGCTGAAAAGAAGATCGCCCGCGAAGCTATGGAGCGCCTCGGTATCGCTGAGCTCGCAAAGAGGAGCTGCCGCGAGCTTTCAGGCGGACAGCAGCAGAGAATGTTCCTCGCAAGGGCAATGTGCGCCGCAAAGAAGCTGCTTCTGCTCGACGAGCCTGTGACAGGTCTCGATCCTACGGCTCAGGAGGAGATGTACTCCCTCATAACCGAGCTCAATCAAAAGGACGGTATGACGGTCATTATGGTCTCCCACGACGTTGTGAAGTCCGTTGACTGCGCAAACCGCATACTCTGCCTTTGCAGCAGCGACCACAGCTTTTTCGGCACTCCCGAGGAGTACCTCGGCTCGCACCTCGGCAGTAAATTTTTAGGAGAATTAAAATGAACGAGAATATAAGACTTATGTTCACGCCGGAATTCTTCGGAGCTATACTCCTTCCGGCACTTATCGGCGGTATCGCGGTAACGATATGCTCGTCGCTGCTCGGTGTGACGCTCGTGCTGAAGCGCTATTCGATGATCGGCGACGGTCTTTCGCATATAGGCTACGGAGCTCTGTCGGTCGCGGCTGTTATGAACCTCGCACCGCTCAAGGTCGCTCTTCCGGTAGTCATAGCGGCTGCGTTCATACTGCTCCGTCTCAGTGAGAGCAGCAAGCTCAGCGGCGACTCGGCTATCGCTCTCTTTTCTACAACGGCGCTGTCGGTCGGCATACTCGTTTCGTCAAAGGCAGGTCTTACGAACGACGTCAGCCATTATATGTTCGGCAGCATTCTCGCTATGAGCAAGAGCGACGTTATTCTCAGCGTTGTGCTCTCGCTGATAGTCATACTCGCGTTCATATTCCTCTATAACCGCATATTCTCCGTCACCTTCGACGAGAATTTTGCCCGTGCTACCGGAGTGAACGCAAGCGCTTACAATATGATATTCGCAGTTCTGACCGCTGTTACAGTCGTGCTCGGAATGATGATGATGGGAGCTCTGCTCATATCGAGCCTTATCGTTATCCCCACTCTCACTGCTATGCGCATATGTAACAGCTTCAAGGGAGTCGTGCTTACGTCGGGAGTTGTATCAGTAGTCAGCTTTCTGATAGGTATGATGATCTCTCTGCTCTTCAATACAGCCCCCGGAGCGAGCATAGTTATTGTAAATGTCGGATTTTTCCTCATATTCTCCGCGATAGGCAGAGTTATGAGACGCTCGGGTAGAGCTTGACTTCATCTGTTTCGTCGTCCGGGACGGGAGCTTTCACCGAGCTTCCGGGGACGTAGATCTTAACATCATCATCAGCCATAACGATCACCTCCGCGGTCATAGTATACCCGCCGGAGGTGAAATTATTCACAGGAGAGATCGTATGAGGGCTTTGAAGGCTTTGGGACTCTATCTCGCTGCGGACATACTCTGTATGTTCATAAATATTACGTTTGCGGCGCTGCACAACGGACTTTTCTGGGCGGTGTGCGCAGTCTGCACTGCCGGGATAATGCTGGCGCTTGTCGGCAACTATGCTCTGACCGCGGCGGCTGCTGACGAAAAAGCTGGGCGGAAATTCTCCGGAGCGGCTGCGGACGTTTGTGGCTTGCTGGCTGTACCTGCTGTGAGTTGGGTGATACTGCTCGTCTCGATGAAATGCGGCTTCGACTTCTACCGCTGGTACAAGGTGCTGAACGGTGCTTTCCTGCGCGTTATTAACCTCATCGAACCGGACGCTTCATCGGCTGCTGTGAGTACGGCGGATGCACTTGCGATGCTGCCGTTTGTACTGATACCGGCGGCGGTATATATTGTTGTGTATACTGTTTGCAGAAAAAACCGCTGACAATATTTCGTTAAGTCTGCCGTAATAATTATTCTGTCATGGAACGCCCTCTCTTGCAGGGCGTCTCCGGCTCTGCATATAGCATTCTCTGCAAATCAAAGATTTGCGAGACTGCTTATCTTCAAAAACAGTCCACCGGACTGTTTTTGAATTCAC
>CACXEJ010000027.1 GCA_902766595.1 Ruminococcus flavefaciens
CAGGACTACTCCAATACTCTCGGCGTAAGCTATACTCCGGCTGAGATCGCAGCACAGTTCGGCTTTGAGGAGGCTCAGGCACAGATGCTGTTCAAGATGTCCGGCAAGGAAACTATGACAACAGCGGAGTTCCTGAGTACAGCGAGTGCTATGGTCGAAAAAATGCCCGACAGCGAGGACAGACTTGCTCAGCTACAGGCGGCACAGAAGCTCATCGACGAGAACACAAGTCAGATGCTCGGCAGGGAATACAACCGTATGGTGGTATCTCTCAGGCACGAATCAGAGGGGGATAAGTCGTTCAGCGCCATTGGCAATCTCATTGATGAGGCTGATGATACCCTTGAAGGCAAACACTATTTCGTAGGTGACTCCGTAATGGGCAAGGAGATGAACGACGGCTTCAAAAGGGAGCTCAACTTCGTAACGATGCTTACAGTCATTGCGATATACATTGTCGTTATCCTTACATTCAGAGCTGTTTTCGGCTCAGCGATACTCGTTGCCGTGATACAGTCCTCAGTGTTCATCACAACGCTTATTATGGTGCTCAGCGGCTTTACTGTCAACTACATTGCTCTTATCCTTGTGCAGTGCATACTTATGGGCGCGACTATCGACTACGGTATCCTCTTCACCTGCAACTACATCGAGGAGCGCAGGTCCACCGACAAAAAGCAGGCACTCGGCGCGGCTATGAACCGCTCGATCAAGACGATCCTCACCTCGTCGCTTATACTCATTGGCTGCTGTCTCACCACCGGTCTTCTTATGACGCAGAAAGCCATTTCCCAGACTTGTTCGATGATAGCCTGTGGAACAGCAGTGTCGGTCGTTATGGTCGTATTCGTGCTTCCGCTGGTCATATATCTCACAGACAAGCTGGCGATAATGCAGTTCGGCAGGAAGAAATAATCTGACACTCAGAGGTGCAAAATGAATACCAAAGACAATCAGCGCGTAAGGCTTACAAAAAGACTTCTCCGGGAAAGCCTCATAAAGCTGCTGGGGAAGCAGACTATCTACGATATAACCGTCAGTCAGCTTTGTGAGGACGCCGAGATCAACCGCTCCACCTTCTACAAGTATTACAACAATATCCGTGAGATCTACGAGGAGATAGAACAGGAAGCTCTTTCTGCCGGCGCAAGCTGTATCGCAAGTGTGAACGTCCACGATAAGGAGTCTATAATCCAGCAGGTTGAGGGACTTCTTTCACATATCAGGAATAATTCGGAGCTTTATACTCTCCTGCTGGAAAACAGTGCGGACGGCGAGTTCCCCTACAAGCTCACTGAGGGCACGGTAGGAAGAATTGCGGATATGCACGAGTTTATGCCGGTAAGTATGCGTGATTATGCGGAATACTGCTCGCTGTTCGTTGTATCAGGCTCGCTTTCAATTATACGCAGGTGGCTCAGCAGCGGAATGAACGAATCTCCGCGCGAGCTTGCCGAGCTGATACTGGATATCGCTACCAGTAAAATTGGCTTCCGCATCTGATTTTTTATTCCACTAACGTGACCTATCCCTCAGGTCCATATGTTCGCAAGGACATGCAGGTTCAAGTCTTGTTATCCGCACCCGCGGGCTTCCGCGTTGACGCTCGCAAGAGCTCGCTTTCTTTTTAGCAGAGCATACACTTACTCGTTTATGGCACTGTCACATATTTAGTGTTGATAGAAATAACCCTATCTGAAACTTTGGCTTCAGATAGGGTTTCCTTTTTTCTAAAGAACAGCGTATTAAGCTATTTGCTGAGCTTGGTATTTATGTTAATGCCGTTCCATTCACATACAGCGTATAACCATTGGTGATGATGTTGGAAACATCGCCGTCAAAGGAAGTGATATAGGTATCAGCAGTCAGCGTCCATTTGCTGGTGCTGTCGAGCTTTACATTCACTGTACCGATTACTGTAGATACGCTTGTGCCTTTGGCATTTGTGATAGAACCGTCAATAGATCCTGTGAATGTAGAGCCATTTGTAAGGTTCAGTGTAAGCTCAGAATCGCTGCCGACCTTGATAATACCTGACAGTTCCTGACCGTCAACGTTAAGCGTTGCTATATTGCCTGCACCGCTCCAGCCGTCTGCACAGACGGAGAGCAGGATATTCTCGCTGTCTTCATTGATGATAGTAACGCCGCTGAGATTGATCACGGCGTTCGTATTCGTAACATGGAACACATGACCGTTCTTGCTTGTCAGCGTTCCGCCAGTCATTGTAAAGGAAGATGTACCGCTGTCTGCGTCACCGGACATAGACTGGTAGATCATGATCGTATCGAAGAATGTTGCATTGCCGTTGCACTTAGTGTTATTCGCTGTCATATTGCAGTTTTTCAGTTCAATGGAGTTCTTGCCTTCGATACATACGCCCTCGGAAAGATTGGATGTGAGGTCTGCATTTTCGACGTGTATCTCAGCAGTAGAGTATATTGCAGGAGAACCGAGACCGTTTGATGTATAAGTGCCGCCGTTTACGTAAACAGTTCCGCCGCCGCGGTCTGTACGAATAGCCGCAGAGGACTGACCTGAAGTGTCAACATCAAGGTCATAAGCATAGGTGATACCGCCGCCTGTGGTCATGATACCGCCTGAGCCGTCGCCTGTAGTTTTGATGACTGTATCACGAATCGTCAGTGTCGTTCCGTCACCTGCTGTACCGTTCTGACCACCGTTTCCTCCGTAGCAGAACACACCGTTTGCTCCGTCAGCGTCAGAGGTTA
>CACXEJ010000028.1 GCA_902766595.1 Ruminococcus flavefaciens
AGCTTGTAGATGCACTCGTCGATCATAGCGATCTGCTCGGGGTACTTCTCATCGAAATTAGCGTGGATATCGTCAACGATAGGAGCGAGTCTCTCATCGCGGACGTTCTTGTCATTTGTATCAAGAGCGAACTTTACTCTGTCAGCAGCAAAAGCCTCGATAGCATCGAACATATCGTGATCTACTTCCATAGACTCGAAAGCGAACTTGGGCTTGCCGATCTGAGCGCGGATATCGTTGATGAAAGCGACCATTTTCTTGATCTCTTCGTGTCCCTTGAGGATAGCGTCGAGCATAGTGTCCTCGGGAACCTCATTAGCGCCAGCCTCGATCATAACTATCTTCTCGGCTGTACCTGCAACTGTGAGGACGAGGTCAGTCTTAGCTCTCTGCTCAAGGTTGGGGTTGAGAACGATCTCGCCGTCAACGAGACCAACGTTGATGCCAGCGATAGGACCATTCCACGGGATATCAGAGATAGAGATAGCGATAGATGTAGCGATCATACCAGCGATCTCGGGGGAATTGTCGGGCTCAACAGCAAGAACAGTCATAACAACGGAAACGTCGTTTCTCATATCCTTGGGGAAGAGGGGACGGATAGGCCTGTCAACACATCTTGAAGTAAGGATAGCCTTTTCTGTGGGCTTGCCCTCTCTCTTTGTGAAAGAACCGGGGATCTTGCCTACGGAGTAGAGTCTCTCCTCGTAGTCAACTGAGAGCGGGAAGAAGTCAACGCCCTCTCTGGGCTTTGCGCTTGCAGTAACATTAGCCATAACGACAGTTTCGCCGTATCTTACCCAGCATGAACCGTTAGAGAGTCCGCAGGTCTTGCCGGTCTCGACAACGAGAGGTCTGCCGGCATAAGTAGTTTCAAATTTTCTGTAATTCTCGAACATAAAATGCCTCCTGAAAAAATATTAGTATAAGTCTGTCAGAGAGAAGCGTTAAGAAGTTAGAGGCAAACTGCCGAGCAGCCGTAAAAACGGCATATCAGAGGCTTACCTCTGACTTCTAACATCAAATCTCTAATAGACGTAAAGGCAGAAGGGGATACCCCATCTGCCTTCAGCAACGTATGATTACTTACGGAGACCGAGCTTCTCAACGATAGCACGGTATCTGTTGATGTCCTTCTTCTTGAGGTAAGCAAGAAGGTTACGTCTGTGACCAACCATCTTGAGAAGACCTCTTCTGGAGTGGTGGTCGTTCTTGTGGGTCTTGAGGTGGTTAGTCAGGTCGTTGATCCTTCTTGTGAGGATAGCGATCTGGACCTCAGGAGATCCTGTGTCTTTTTCGTGTGTTCTGTTAGCCTCGATAACGGCTGTCTTTTCATCTTTCAGTAACATTGAAAGCACCTCTGTATAAAAATATTCCGACAACTCAGAGAAGGGTGAAATTATGAGGACAAGCCCTTGTCCAAGTACGCGGTGATAATATTATACCACAATCTTTGAGCCTTGTAAAGTGTTTTTTTGAAATTTCCGGCATTTTTTCTTGCAAAATTCATTCAGGCGCAAAAAAACTGCTTTCTTATGTAAAAATGTAAAGAATATGGTTGACTAAAGGGACGTTTTGTGGTAAAATATAAACACAACTATAATATATCACCGGACGGAGGTAATAATAGATGAAAAAGAATGAATTCGATTATGTTTGGACAGATAAAAAGCGCACCCTCTTCGGATGGCCGCTCTCTTTCACACGCTATTTCCTCACAGAAACAAAATTCATTACAAGGACCGGCTTCCTCAGCGTTGACGAAGACGAGATAGATCTCTACAAGATCACAGATAAGAAGGTCCGTTTCCCACTCTTCCAGAGAATGTTCAAATGCGGAACGATCATCATTTACAGCCGTGACGCAGACACTCCTTCAAAGGAAGTACACTGCATAAAGAACGTCCGTCAGGTCTCTGAGCTCATTGACAAGCACCTCAATATAATGCGTGACAAGTACGGCATCAGAGGAAGAGATATGATGGGATTTCACGATCACTACGAGGATGTTGACACAAGCAACGATTTCGATATAGTGTGATTATCAGCAGGTGATAAGATGCTTTCATTTATAACAGAAAAACAGTCCTGCTGGGACAGGCTCAAAGCCGAAAAAAGGCCTATTTTCATTTATGGTATGGGCGACGGCGCTCTGAAGATCATGTCAGTTTTCAGAAAGCGCGAGATCGCGGTCGCAGGAATTTTTGCAAGCGACGATTTTGTAAGGGGGCACTCGTTTGAGGGCTACCACGTTCACAAGCTGGCAGAGGTAGAGGAGGCAGTTGATGACTTTGTTGTTGTGCTTGCCTTTGCAGCCGGCTATCAGGAAATAGTTGACAGGATACACTCCATCGCTTCTGCACATACTCTCTATGTACCGGACGTCCCCGTAATAGGTCAGGGACTATTCACATATGAGTACTGCGTAGAGAACGCGGAGAAGCTACAGCAGGTGTACGACAGCCTTGCAGATGACTATTCACGCAAGGTCTATGCAAATATAATCAACTTCAAGATCAGCGGAAAGATAGAGTACCTCTCTGCGGTCACATCGACTAAGGCTGAGATATACAAGAAGATAATCCGTCCCGGTCTGAGCGAGACCTACGTTGACCTCGGAGCCTACAACGGCGACACTATCAAGGAGCTCCTTGAGTTCACCTACGGAAAGTACGCTGCTGTTTATGCCTTTGAGCCGGACAGAAAGAACTTCCGCAAGCTGGCGAAGTTCGTAGACGGAATGAGCCACGTTTATGCCTATAACGCTGCTGCGTGGTGTATTGACTGCGAGCTGCCGTTCTCATCAAAGGCAGGGCGTCAGTCCGCAATAACCGCCGAGTCAGACAACTGGGTACAGGCGCTGTCAGTTGACACCGTCCTCGGCCAAAAGCCTGCAACTCTCATCAAAATGGACGTTGAGGGCTTTGAACGCGAAGCTATATGGGGAGCAGCTCTCAATATCGCACACTACGCTCCGAAGCTGATGATAGCCCTCTATCACAGAAACGAGGACATCTTTGAGCTGCCGCTGCTGGTGAAGAAGCTCAATCCCTCATACAAGCTGTATATCCGCCACCAGCTCTATATCCCTGCGTGGGAGACAAATCTGTACGCTACTCTGTAAATTATGGGGACTGTACCGTTGTACAGTCCTCTTTTATTAAGGAGAATTATAATGGACAAAATAGAACGAATGAAAGAACTCAACGACAGACTCGCCAAAGCCGCCGATGCTTACTATAATACCGGCGTCGAGATGATGTCAGACCACGAATACGACGCCCTCTACGATGAACTCGCTGCACTCGAAAAAGAAACAGGCGTTATACTCAGCGGAAGCCGTACACAGAAGGTTGGCTACGAGGTCGCATCAGAGCTGAAAAAAGTCCGCCACTCCTCAAAAATGCTCTCACTTGACAAGACAAAGAGCATTGACGAACTTGCCGCGTGGCTCGGAAATAACAAAGGCTTTCTCAGCTGGAAGCTCGACGGACTCACCCTCGTTCTCACATATGAAAACGGAGAGCTCGTTCAGGCAGTAACGCGCGGAAACGGTGAGGTAGGTGAGGACATAACTGCAAATGCCCGCCATATCATCGGAATTCCGGCTCGTATCCCGTTTACCGGCAGACTTGTTGTCCGCGGAGAGAGCCTTATGAAATATGCAGATTTTGAACGTGTGAACGCACAGGCTGACGAGGGTGCGAAGTACAAAAATCCGCGCAATCTCTGTGTGGGAACAGTCCGCAACCTTGACTCAAAGGTCACAGCCGAACGCAATATTAATTTCTTTGCATTCAATCTCGTTTCGGCTGACGGATACGAAGAGAACTCCTTTGCCGTGCGTATCGAATGGCTCAGCGGACTTGGTTTCCAGACTGTTTACGGAGTGCCGGTCACAAGCGCAGACCTTGAGGAGAATATACGCAAATTTGAACAAAATATAGCCAAAAACGAGTTCCCGTCGGACGGACTTGTCCTTATGCTCGATGATGTTGCTTACGGACTGAGTCTCGGAGAGACCTCACACGCTCCTCGAAACGGTATGGCGTTCAAATGGCGTGACGAAACTGCTGACACGAAGCTCCTTGAAGTTGAGTGGTCGGCAAGCAGGACCGGTCTCCTCAATCCGGTCGCAATATTCGAGCCGGTCGAGCTTGAGGGAACAACGGTTTCACGCGCATCAGTCCACAACGTAAGCATAGTAAAGCAGCTCAGGCTTGGCATAGGTGACACGCTGACTGTCTACAAAGCGAATATGATAATCCCTCAGATACTCGAAAACAAAACGGCTTCCGGCACTCTCAACATACCGGAGGTCTGTCCGGTATGCGGCGGCAAAACTGAGATAAGCTCCTCGGACGACGGCATTATGACACTTTACTGCACCTCTCCGGACTGCGCCGCAAAGCACATAGGCAGGTTCGAGCACTTTGTTCAGAGGGACGCAATGAACATAGTCGGAATGTCAACAGCCACGATAGAAACCCTCATAGGAGAGGGATTTATCGGCAAATTCAGCGATTTCTATCACCTTTCAGATTATAAGGCAAAGATAACCACCCTCGAAGGCTTCGGTGATAAATCTTACGAGAAGATGCAGGCAGCAATTGAAGCATCAAGGCACACAGAACTCAGCCGCGTACTTTACGCTATGGGGATACCGAATATCGGCAGAGCTGCTTCAAGGCTTATCTGCGCAGAATACACGACTCCTGACGAGCTTGAGAAGCTCACAGCCGAACAGCTTACGGTGATCGACGGAATAGGAGAGGTGCTCGCAGGGGAGTATGAGCGCTTTTTCGCAAATGAAAAAAATCTCAGTGAATTCCGTTCACTTATCGCAGAACTTGATATAGCGCCCCCGATGGAGATAAACTCTGCTTCAGGAATAGCCGGAAAGGCCTTCGTCATAACAGGCTCGGTGCATATCTGGAAAAATCGCAGCGAACTCAAAGCCTATATCGAGGCAAACGGCGGCAAGGTCGCTTCAGCGGTATCCTCAAAGACAGATTACCTCATAAACAACGACTCGACCTCCAATTCGTCAAAGAATAAGACCGCGCGTGAACTGAATATCCCGATAGTTACCGAAGAAGAATTCAGGGAAATGGCGGAGAACTGATAAGTTACGCGCACCCCTTGCAATTTCGGAGAATATATAGTATAATAGTAGGTGCGAAGTATAATTCGTTCGCACAAAGGATAATTATGAACCATAAGAAATGCGGTGAAAATATATGGAACAGACAATAAAAAGTGACAAAAACACCGAAAACTCAAGCGTTTTCTATACAGTAGCAATGAGAGGTCTTGTAGCATTCCCGAAAATGGTGATGCACTTCGACGTTTCACGCGACAAGTCAGTGAAGGCTATCGAACGCGCCCTCAAGGACGGCGGCAAGCTCTTCCTCGTAACTCAGCACGAAGCCTATGTCGAAGAACCAAAGGCTTCCGATCTCTACAAGGTCGGCGTAGTTGCCGAGATAAAGCAGGTACTCAAGCTGCCGGACAACATAATGAAAGTGCTCGTCGAGGGCTCATACAAGGCAAACCTCGTCCATCTCATCGACGACGGCGACGCTCTCAGGGCAGAGGTCAAGCGCACTCCCACATACTCACGGACAAAGATCGACGACGTTGAAGCTGAAGCGATTATGCGCTCAGTCAAGGACATTTTCGAGAGATATTCCTCATACTTCCCGAGAATGCCGAAGGAACTCCTCACGTCTGTAATGACTCAGGACTCTCTTATAAAGCTCTTTGAGACCATAACCTTCAACTGCTCGCTCAACTACCGCGACAAGCAGACTCTCCTCGAAGAGACCAACATCATAAACAAGCTGTCCGTACTCTTTGCTTGTCTCACTTCAGAGGTAGAGATACTCGAGCTCGAGAACCTCATCAACGAGCAGACCAAGAACAGTATCGACAAGGGACAGAAGGAATACTACCTCCGTGAGCAGATGAGAATAATACAGGAACAGCTCGGCGAGGACAACGAGGACGACGCTTATTCCTATATCAACGAAATAATTCAGCTCAAGGCTGACGAAAAGACAAAGGACAAGCTGATGAAGGAAGCCGACAAGCTCACAAAGCTGCCTCCGTCCTCACAGGAAGCCTTCGTCATCAAGAACTATCTTGATACAGTTCTCGACCTGCCGTGGGGCAAATACACCAAGGCAAAGATGTCAATGGAAAAGGCTGAGGCTATCCTCGAAAAGGATCACTACGGTCTGAAAAAGGTCAAGGAGCGCATCCTCGAATTCCTTGCAGTCCATATGCTCAATCCCGAGATAAAGGGACAGATCATCTGTCTCGCAGGCCCTCCCGGTATCGGCAAGACCTCTATCGCCAAGTCAGTCGCAAAGGCTATGGGACGCAAATACGCAAGAGTTTCGCTCGGCGGTGTCCGTGACGAAGCCGACATCAGAGGACACAGAAAAACCTACGTCGGTGCAATGCCCGGACGTGTCATAACAGCAATTTCGCAGGCAGGCTCTATGAACCCGCTGATACTCTTTGACGAGATCGACAAGCTGTGCAGCGATATCAAGGGTGATCCCTCCTCGGCAATGCTCGAAGTCCTCGACGGAGAACAGAACAACACCTTCCGCGACCACTTCATCGAAGTTCCGTTCGACCTGAGCAAGGCAGTTTTCATCACAACTGCCAACGACACAGGAGCTATCCCCGGACCGCTCCTCGACAGAATGGAGATAATCGAGCTCCCGAGCTATACAGCGGTCGAAAAGTTCCACATCGCCAAGGAACACCTCATACCCAAACAGCTCAAGGAGCACGGACTCAAGGCATCACAGCTCAAGATAGACGATCAGGCGATCAACGACATCGTACAGTTCTACACAAAGGAAGCCGGCGTTCGTACACTTGAGAGAAAAATTGCTTCGATCTGCCGCAAGACAGCTCGTAAGATAGCCGCAGGGGAGGTCAAGAAGGTGACCGTCAAGGCTAAGGATCTTAAGGAATTCCTCGGCGTGAAGAAGTACCTCGAGGACATTTCCTCAAAGACGGATCAGGTCGGCGTTGTGAACGGACTTGCGTGGACATCGGTAGGCGGTGTGCTTATGCCGCTCGAGGTCATCGTGCTCAACGGCACCGGCAAGATCGAAGTCACCGGCTCACTCGGCGACGTAATGAAGGAAAGCGCAAAGATAGCGGTAAGCTACGTCCGCAGCGTTGCTGATGACTACAAGATAGATCCTGATTTCTACAAGAACAACGACATTCACATACACGCCCCCGAGGGAGCTGTTCCGAAGGACGGTCCTTCCGCAGGCGTGACGATGACAACGGCGCTCGTTTCAGCGCTCTCCGGCAGAAAGGTTCGCTCCGACGTCGCAATGACTGGCGAAATAACCCTTCACGGAAAAGTCCTCCCGATAGGCGGTCTCCGTGAAAAAACAATGGCTGCCTACAAGTCCGGAATTCGTACCGTGGTGATCCCGAAGGCAAACGTTCCCGACCTCGAAGAGGTGGACGACGAGGTAAAGTCAGCAATAGAATTCGTACCGGCTGACGACCTGAAAACAGTCCTCGGAACCGCACTTCTCCAGTAAACGGAGGGAACTATGAAACTCAATTACAACAAGGCGGAATTTACCGCAGCATACGGAAAATTCTCCCAGATACCGCCTCCGGAACGCATCGAGATAGCCTTTGCAGGGCACTCGAACGTCGGCAAGTCCACACTTATCAATAAGCTGATGAACCGGCGAAATCTTGCGAGGGTAAGCTCAGTTCCCGGAAAGACCGCAACTATAAACTTCTTCGGGCTGGAGCACATCTACCTCGTTGACCTGCCGGGCTACGGCTACGCAAAGGTCTCCAAAAGTGAAAAGGAACGCTGGGCTGGACTCATAGAAGGCTACCTCAACGCCGAGCGTGACCTCAGACTGGTCTTTATGCTCGTTGATATGCGCCATAAGCCAACTGCTGACGACGTAAATATGATAAACTACCTCATTGACACGGAAACACCTTTCGTCATCGTTCTGACGAAAGCAGATAAGCTCAACAAGACAGAGCGCGCTAAACGTATGGCTGCGTTTGAGACGGAAATACCGTGCTTTGACGAAATACACACAATTGCCTTTTCCTCGCAGACCGGTGAGGGCGTTGAAGAGCTGCGCTCGATAATCGAGGATATCGCAGACGATAACGGCGACGTCAATGGCGACTGAGCCGCATTGAAAGGATTGATTTTATGTTCGTATCTGAAAACCTTGCCGTAAACTCTCAGGGCAACCTGACTATCGGCGGCATCGACACAGTAAGCCTCGCGGAACAGTACGGAACTCCGCTCTACGTTATGGACGAGGAGCTCGTCAGAAAGAACCTCCGCCGTTTCCACGACAGTATGCGTAAATTCTACGGCGGCAGGGGAGAAGTTCACTACGCTTCAAAGGCTTTCTGCTGCAAGGAGATGTGCAGGATAGTAGCCAGCGAGGGCGACGGACTTGACGCTGTTTCGATCGGTGAGCTCTATACCGCAAAGAGTGCCGGCTTCCCTATGGACAAGGTCGGCTTCCACGGCAACAACAAGACCGATGAAGAGCTTGCCTACGCACTCGAAAGCGGCGTCGGACATATAATCGTGGACAATATCCCGGAGCTTCAC
Organism: Ruminococcus flavefaciens; assembly: GCA_902766595.1. Classification (GTDB taxonomy): domain Bacteria; phylum Bacillota; class Clostridia; order Oscillospirales; family Ruminococcaceae; genus Ruminococcus; species Ruminococcus flavefaciens_U. Next base: position 8,645 of record CACXEJ010000028.1, read on the forward strand.
CGTCTCGAAAAGTTAGCCGCTGAAAAGGGCGTAAGACCGCAGATAATGTTCCGTATCAAGCCCGGTATCGACGCACACACTCACAAAGCAGTCCTCACCGGACAGATCGACAGCAAATTCGGTTTCGCACTCGAGACAGGCGAGGCAATGGAAGCTGTAAAAGAGGCTGTAAACTGCAAAAACGTTGACCTTATGGGACTTCACTGCCATATTGGTTCTCAGATATTCGACATTGAGCCCTTTGAACAGGCAGCAAGAGTTATGCTCGGCTTCATCGCACAGATAAAGAACGAGCTCGGCTTCACTGTCCGCGGACTCAACCTCGGCGGCGGCTTCGGCATTAAGTACCTCAACGAGCACGATCCTGCACCGTTAGAGAACTACCTCGAGAGAGTCTCCGGAGTTGTTGCGGAGGAGTGTGCAAAGCTCGGCATAGACCAGCCTTATATGTTCATCGAGCCCGGACGTTCAATAGCAGCTCCGGCAGGTATCACACTTTATAAGGTAGGTGCGCGCAAGGAGATCCCCGGCATCAGGACTTACATATCAATTGACGGAGGTATGCCCGATAATCCGCGCTATATCCTCTACCAGTCCGAGTACGAGGCAGTTGTTGCGAACAAGGCTTCGCAGGAGCGCACAGAGAAAGTCACAATCGCAGGCAAGTGCTGCGAGAGCGGTGACCTCATCGGTGAGAATATGCCGCTTCAGCACGCTGAGTCCGGTGATATACTTGCAGTTCTCGCAACCGGTGCGTACAACTACTCAATGTCCTCGAACTACAACCGTATCCCTAAGCCGGCAGTAGTTTTCGTAAACGGCGGCGAGTCAAGAATAGCTGTAAAGCGCGAGACTCCCGAGGATATTATCAGAAACGACATCTGAGATGATACAACACAATATGTATTCTCGCAGGGACGGAAATCGACCGTCCCTTTTTTATTTGAAAATTCGGAATAAATTAATATTGTTTAATTCTTGACAAACTTGCTGAAATGTAGTACAATTAATGTGTATTCTTATGTATTGAAAGGAATGATCTACAATGGGTTATACTTTAACAGAAAAAATCCTCCGTGCTCATCTTGTTGACGGCGAGTACGTCAAGGGTGAAGAGATCGGTATCCGTATTGATCAGACTCTCACTCAGGACGCTACCGGAACTATGGCTTACCTCGAATTTGAGGCTATCGGCGTTCCCCGTGTAAAGACTGAGCGCTCGGTCGCTTACATAGACCATAATACTCTTCAGAACGGCTTCGAGAATGCCGACGACCACCGCTTTATCGGTTCAATAGCAAAGAAGCACGGTATCTGGTTCTCACGTCCCGGCAACGGTATCTGCCATCAGGTACACCTCGAGAGATTTGGTATCCCCGGAAAGACTCTCATCGGCTCTGACAGCCATACCCCCACAGGCGGCGGTATCGGTATGATCGCTATCGGTGCAGGCGGCCTCGACGTTGCAGTAGCAATGGGCGGTGGCGCTTACTATATCACCTGCCCGAAGGTAGTTAAAGTAGAACTCACCGGCAAGCTCCGTCCGTGGGTAGCAGCAAAGGACGTTATCCTTGAAGTTCTCCGCAGACTCTCCGTTAAGGGCGGCGTAGGCAAGGTCATCGAGTACGTTGGCGAGGGCGTAAAGACTCTCTCAGTTCCCGAGCGTGCTACTATCACAAATATGGGTGCAGAGCTCGGTGCTACTACATCTATATTCCCCTCAGATGAGATCACAAAGCAGTTCCTCAAGGCACAGCAGCGCGAAGAGGTATGGACTCCTCTCTCAGCAGACGCTGACGCAGTTTACGATGAGGAGCTTACAATAAACCTCAGCGAACTCGTTCCGCTCGCAGCCTGTCCTCATTCTCCCGACAATGTAAAGAGCGTTGAGGAGATCGGCAGACTCAAGGTAGATCAGGTATGTATCGGTTCCTGCACAAACTCCTCGCTCCTCGATATGCTCAAGGTAGCTTATATCCTCAAGGGCAAGACCGTTGATCCGAGCGTTTCACTTGCTATCGCTCCCGGTTCAAAGCAGGTACTCAATATGCTTGCTCAGAACGGTGCTCTCTCAGACCTCATCGAGGCTGGCGCTCGTATCCTTGAAAGTGCCTGCGGTCCCTGCATCGGTATGGGACAGTCACCTAACTCCAAGGGTATTTCCCTCCGTACATTCAACAGAAACTTCGAGGGACGTTCAGGAACAAAGGACGGTCAGATCTATCTCGTTTCTCCTGAAATGGCAGCTGTTTCAGCGCTCACAGGCTACCTCACAGATCCCCGTGAGCTCGGCGATATGCCCGAATTCAAGCTCCCTGAGATATTCACAGTCAACGACAATATGGTCGTACCTCCGGCTTCAGAGGCTGAAATGGACAGCATCGAGATACTCCGCGGCCCCAACATCAAGCCCTATCCGGAGACAACTCCTCTTCTTGATACTATTGACGCACCTGTTTCGCTCAAGGTCGGCGACAACATCACAACAGACCACATTATGCCTGCCGGAGCCAAGATACTTCCTCTCCGCTCCAATATCCCGAAGATCTCACAGTACTGCTTCGCAGTATGCGACGAGTCCTTCCCTGAGAGAGCAAAGTCCCTCGGCAAGAGCATCATCGTCGGCGGTTCAAACTACGGTCAGGGCTCTTCAAGAGAGCACGCTGCACTTGCACCGCTCTATCTCGGCGTAAAGGCTGTACTCGTTAAGTCATTTGCGCGTATCCACCGTGCAAATCTCATAAACGCAGGAATTCTCCCGCTCACATTCGTTAACGAAGCAGACTACGACAAGATCAGTCAGGGCGACGAACTCGTTCTCGCTGACGTAAGAAAGGCAGTTGCAGACGGCAAGTCTGAACTCACAGTTGTTAATAAGACAAACGGTGCAGAGATACCTGTGCTCTGCGAGCTCTCGGGCCGTACAAAGGACATTATGCTCGCAGGCGGACTCCTCGACTATACAAGAGAGTCCATGAAGTAATAAACTCCTGAAACTATTATAAAGGGGCAGTATTATGGGAAATATAGCTATAAAGCGTGAAAACGACAGGCTCTTCAAAACCGGCAGCTACCCGGATATGCGTTCAGAAACTGTGACCGATCTTCCGGAGCTTCCTGTTGTCAACAGGAAAAAGCCCTACCGTGTCGATGAAAACACCGTCAGTGAAACGACTATCCAGTCCGTTCTCAGAAATGCAGAGAGAAAAAGAGTCATTGCACTCAATTTCGCAAACGCTATGTATCCCGGAGGCGGCTACGTTCTCGGAGGCAATGCGCAGGAGGAAAGCCTGTGCAGAGCTTCACTGCTCTATTATACTATAAAAACTCAAAAGCGCTATTACAGAAAGAACAGACTTCACGTTCTCCCGAACTATACCGACATTATGATATACTCCGAAAACGTCCCGGTTATCCGTGACGATACCGGAGCTCTGCTCAGTGAACAGCTCACCTGCAGCTTCATAACGTGCCCTGCTGTAAACAGGACATTCGCTAAATTTATGATGTCAGGCAAGAAAATAGACCGCATTATGCGCACAAGGATAAAGCGGATCATAACACTTGGCGTTATGAAAGAGCCGGATATAATGGTGCTCGGAGCGTTCGGCTGCGGAATGTTTGGAAACAAGCGGCAAAAGGTCCTGCCTGTTTTTGAGGAAATGATAAACAAGTATGTTCCGGACGGCGTAGAAGTGATATTCGCAATACCGTGACAGGCTCAATGATATGAAGATAACGGAAATTATAAAGGACATATTCTCGGATATTGAAGCTGCCGACAGCCGGCTTGAGGCATCAAACAGGGATCTCGGCGGCAGATATGACAGAAACAGCGGAGGCGGCGGTTTCTTTGTACTGCTGATACCGCACTTGATCGGATTTGCACTCGGACTCGCAATAGCAAGGCTGCTCGAAATGAATTTCAATGGTTACATAGCCGTCGGAACACTCTGCGCAGTTATGGGAGGAGTATACAAGAGCATATCTTTCGACAAGATCTCGCTCGTTCCTGCTATCGTGAGAAATCTTCTTATCATCACACCGGTATTCCTTTACTTTGCCATTACGCTAATGCTTGCAAAGTAAGGAAGGCAAAACGCATTTTGTTAAGAGGTGATATGTATGAATAAACGGCGCATAGCGGCTGCACTTGTTTCATCTCTTATGCTGACAGCAGCATTTGCAGGCTGCGGAATTACTTCTGGCAGCAGTCAGAATTCAGAATTCGATCCGACCGAACTTGTAAACGACATATATTCCGCAATGCATTCACGCGATTATGAAACAGAGTTCTCTCTCAGGGTACCGCCTGATATGCAGGATGAATTCTTAAAGGAGCATTTCCGCAACTCAGAATTAAAGGATAGCAGCGACTTGTATACAGCATTTATAGATGAACGCAACAGATATACCACACTGCTTGATGGTGAGAACGAAGATTTTACCTATGAGATACTCGCCTGCGAAGAGCTGGGCAAACTCGATAAGGTCAAAGAGATCCTGAGCCAGAATAACGATAAGGACTCAGACACAGATATAAGATCAAGCGACTTTGACTCGGCAAAGATCGACGATGGCGAGCCTGCATATCTTGCTCTCGTTAAGTTCTGCCTTTTTTCACCGAACAAAAAATATGAATTCGGTGAACTCAGTGAACATATCGAAAAAATATTGGTTTACCGTCACAATGGTGAATGGTACGCAAATTCAATAGACAACCTAAGGAGGTTATCCCAATGGCAAAAATAGCAATGAAAACCCCTCTCGTCGAAATGGACGGCGACGAGATGACAAGAATACTCTGGCAGTGGATCAAGGAGACTCTCCTCGAACCATATGTAGAGCTCAATACAGAATACTACGACCTCGGACTCAAGCACCGTGAGGAGACAAAGGATCAGGTAACTCTCGACTCCGCTGAGGCTACAAAGAAGTACGGCGTTGCTGTAAAGTGTGCAACTATCACTCCCAACGCAGCAAGAATGCCCGAGTACAACCTCTCTCAGATGTGGAAGTCACCCAACGGCACTATCCGTGCTGCTCTTGACGGAACTGTTTTCCGTACACCTATCATCGTAAAGGGCATCGAGCCCTACATCCCCACCTGGACCAAGCCTATCACCATTGCACGTCACGCTTACGGCGACGTTTACAAGAACACAGAGATGCGCGTGAACAAGGGAAGTAAGGCTGAGCTCGTTGTAACAGACGAAAACGGCAACGAGACCCGTGAGCTTATCCACGACTTCAAGAAATGCGACGGCATCATTCAGGGACTCCACAACCTTGACGACTCTATCGCAGGCTTTGCAAGAGCCTGCCTCAACTACGGTCTTGACCTCAAGCAGGACGTATGGTTTGCTTCCAAGGATACAATCTCCAAGAAGTACGACCACCGTTTCAAGGATATCTTCCAGGAGATCTTCGATAAGGAGTACAAGGAGAAGTATGAGGCAGCAGGCATCGAATACTTCTACACACTCATCGACGACGCTGTTGCGCGTGTTATCCGTTCAAACGGCGGCTACATCTGGGCTTGCAAGAACTACGACGGCGATGTAATGTCCGATATGGTATCCACAGCCTACGGAAGCCTTGCTATGATGACATCTGTTCTCGTTTCACCCGACGGCATATATGAGTACGAGGCTGCACACGGAACAGTTCAGCGCCACTACTACAAGTACCTCAAGGGCGAAGAGACATCAACAAACTCCGTTGCTACAATATTCGCATGGAGCGGCGCTCTCAGAAAGAGGGGAGAGCTCGACAGCACTCCTGAGCTCTGCACATTTGCAGACAAGCTCGAAAAGGCAACTATACAGACTATCGAGGACGGCGTAATGACCGGCGACCTCTATCTCATATCAAAGCTCGATAACAAGAAGAAGGTCGACTCAAAGACCTTCCTTGACGAGATCAAGACAAGACTCGATAAATTAATGTAAAGACTGATACAGTCCGAAAAGAGGCAAAGAAATGGCAAGAGACTCTATCTCAAATTCAGTAATAAGAAGGCTGCCAAGATACCACAGATTTCTCGGCGAGCTCGAAGCGAACGGCTACATCCGCATTTCCTCGCGAGAGCTCTCTGAAAAAATGGGACTTACAGCCTCTCAGATAAGACAGGATTTCAACTGCTTTGGCGAATTCGGTCAGCAGGGCTACGGCTACAACGTAAGCGACCTCAGACGCGAGATAGGCAATATTCTCGGTCTGGACAAGCATACCCCTATGATACTCATAGGTGCCGGAAATATCGGTAAGGCTATTGCAAGCCACCTTGATTTCCGCAGCAAGGGCTTTGTACTGACAGGCGCTTTTGACGTAAATCCCGAGATAATCGGAAAACCTGTGGGCGAGATCAACGTCTCCGATATAAGCGAGCTCGAAAGCTTCTGTGCCGAGAACAAGCCGGTTTCAGCTATACTCTGTGTTCCGACTTCAGTAGCTCCGGCAATGACGGAAAAGCTGATAAGCTGCGGTATCAAGGCATTCTGGAACTTTACGCACTATGATATTCGTATCGAACACAAGAACATTCTCGTTGAAAATGTCCACCTCGGAGACAGTCTTACAACGCTTTCATACGGACTGAACAGAATTGATGAAGAAGGGGAGAGGTAACTCCCTGCACGTCGCTGCGGAGTATACCCCCGCAGCGATAATCAATGTATCATATGTGATTTTTTTATCAAGCATTAACGTGCAATATACACAAAATGTAATATTGCTATTCCAAAATGATATATCATCAGACCCAATCTGTGAAAAAAGCATCTATTTCAAACACATCAAAAGCAGTTCCGGTACAGCTGAATAATACGCAGTCTTGCAGTTTTTTCCATAAGGCTCACTTGTGTAAGACAAATACAACAAAATTATCTCTACCTCACCTCGACTATTTTCGCACTTCTTCCCAAATATGATTTTACATATATCCACTACAAATTATTATATACTATTTCTGAACTATAAACATTGTTAATTATATATCAATATCAGAATGGCAATATGCAGAATGTGAATTTGAATTTCAGCCTGAGTGCTGTTATACTTATAATGTAACATTATAGCGGTGCAGTCTGCCGCAAAATTCTTAATGGAGTGGATATAATGGATTATCGTATCGAACACGATTCAATGGGAGAGGTCAGAGTACCTGCCGACAAGTACTGGGCAGCACAGACCGAACGCAGTCACGAGAATTTTCTCATCGGCGTCGGTATCGAAACTATGCCGCGCGAGATCACTCACGCTTTCGGTATACTCAAAAAAGCTGCCGCTATCGCTAACAACTCTATCAAACCCGACAGAATGACCGACAAGAAGCTCAAGGTCATCTCAAAGGCTTGCGACGAAGTCATAAGCGGTGCTCTCAACGAACATTTTCCCCTTGTTGTATGGCAGACAGGAAGCGGTACACAGTCCAATATGAATGCGAACGAAGTCATCGCCAACCGTGCAAACGAGCTTGCAGGTGAAAAGCTCCTCCACCCCAACGATGACATAAATATGAGCCAGTCATCGAATGACACTTTCCCGACTGCTATGCACATCGCAGCTGTTATAGCCGTCGAGGACAAGGTGATCCCGGCAATAGATACCCTCGTCGAGACCTTCAGACGTCTCGAAGCTGAAAACGAAGGCATCGTGAAGAGCGGCAGAACTCACCTTCAGGACGCTACTCCTATCAAGTTCTCGCAGGAGATAAGCGGCTGGAGAGCTTCTCTTGAGAAGGACAAGAAAATGCTCCTCAAGGCAAGCGAAGAGCTCAAAGAGCTCGCACTCGGCGGTACAGCAGTCGGAACCGGACTCAATGCGCCGGCAGGCTTTGCGGAAAAGGCAGCTGAAGCTATCAGCGACCTCACCGGCAAAAAGTTCATCACATCGCCCAACAAGTTCCACTCGCTCACCTCAAAGGACGAGATAGTTTTCGCCCACGGAGCTCTCAAGGCACTTGCTGCCGATATGATGAAGATCGCTAACGACGTAAGATGGCTTGCTTCCGGACCGAGAGACGGTCTCGGAGAGATATTCATACCCGAGAACGAACCCGGTTCTTCCATTATGCCCGGCAAGGTCAACCCCACCCAGTGCGAACAGGTAACTATGGTGGCTGTACAGGTAATGGGCAACGATGTCGCAGTCGGTATGGCAGCTTCACAGGGTAACTTCGAGCTCAACGTATTTATGCCCGTGTGTGCTTACAACTTCCTCCAATCGGCAAGACTCCTTGCTGAGTCTATCCTCAGCTTCAACAAAAACTGCGCTGTCGGCATCAAAGCCAACAAGGATAAGATGCACCACAACCTCTACAATTCACTTATGCTGGTCACAGCTCTCAACCCCTACATCGGATACGAGAATGCTGCAAAGACCGCTAAGAAGGCTTTCAAGGACAATATTTCCCTCAAAGAAGCCTGCGTAGAGCTCGGCTTCCTGACCGCAGAGCGCTTCGACGAGGTTTTCCACCCAGAGGAAATGGTCTGATCGGTCAACGGCTGTATAAGATCAAGAAAGGAAAGTGCTATGGATACTTTTACATATTACCCCGGCTGTACGCTGAGGACCAAGGCAAAAGATCTCGATACATATGCAAGAGCTTCCGCTGAGGCTCTCGGTATTACTCTCGCCGAGCCTGCCGACTGGCAGTGCTGCGGCGGTGCTTACACTACCGCAAAGGACGAGATAGCTACAAAGCTCTCTGCCGTAAGAGTCCTAAATTCGGCAAAGCAGAACACTACGCCGCTCGTTACGGTCTGTTCTGCCTGCCACAACGTTATAAAGCAGACAAACTACGATATTTCCCGCGATGAGGAAATGGCTTCCAAGGTTAACCGCTACCTCGCTCTTGATGAGCCCTATACAGGCGAAACGACCGTTTACCACTACCTTGAACTGCTTCGCGATGTTGTCGGCTTTGACAAGCTGAAGGAAAAGGTGGTAAATCCGTTCACCGGCAAGAAGATCGCTGCTTACTACGGCTGTCTGCTGCTTCGCCCGTCAAAGGCTCTTGCTATGGACGATCCGGAAAATCCCACTATCATCGAGGACTTTATCCGTGCAATCGGCGGAACTCCCGTTATCTACTCACAGCGCAACGAATGCTGCGGCGGTTATATAACCATTGAGGACAAGGCTCAGGCTCAGAAGAGAAGCTCCGCAGTAATGGCTTCCGCTGAGGATCAGGGCGCAGAGATGCTCATTACAGCCTGTCCGCTGTGTCTTTACAACCTGAAGAAGAATTCCGGCTCTCAGCTGCCTGTATACTATTTCACGGAGCTGCTCGCTGAGGCACTCGGAGTCAAGGAGGCAAGCAATGAATAAGAACCTTAAAGAACAGGTGCTCCGTTCAAGCGGAGTAAACGTGCTCAAATGTATGCGCTGCGGCAAATGCTCCGGCACCTGCCCCTCCTACGACGAGATGGAATACCACCCTCACCAGTTCGTGTATATGGTCGAGAAAGGCGACATCGAGACTCTTATGAAGTCGCCCTCGATATACAAATGCCTGACCTGCTTTGCCTGTGTCGAAAGATGCCCGAGAAACGTTGAACCGGCAAAGGTAGTAGAAGCAGTCCGTCTCGCTGCTGTACGCCAGCAGAACGGCAATCACCTCAGCCCGGATATGATACCGGATATGCTCGATGACGACCTCCCACAGCAGGCTATCGTCACAGCTCTGAGAAAGTATGCTAAGTAAGGAGGAGTCATAATGCAGAGAATAGGCGTTTTTGTCTGCCACTGCGGTACAAACATCGCTGCTACGGTAGACGTAAAGAAAGTTGCTGAGACTCTCGGCAAGGAACCCGGCGTAGTCATCGCGCAGGATTATCAGTATATGTGCTCCGAATCAGGTCAGAACCTCGTTAAGGACGCAATAAAGGAGCATAACCTCACAGGTATCGTAATATGCTCCTGCTCACCGCGTATGCACGAGAATACATTCAGAAAGGCAGCTGCGGCAGCCGGTCTGAACCCCTACCTCGTGGAGATCGCTAATATCCGTGAGCAGTGCTCGTGGATACACAAGGACATCGCTGATGCTACTGAAAAGGCAGTTATCCTCGGCAGAGCAGCTATCGCTAAGGTACACCTCAACGCTCCGCTCACAGCAGGCGAGAGCCCGGTAGTCAAGAAGGCTCTCGTTATCGGCGGCGGTATCGCAGGTATACAGACAGCCCTCGACATCGCTGAAGCAGGCTTTGACGTTGACATCGTTGAGAAGAACCCCACTATCGGCGGAAAAATGGCTCAGATCGACAAGACATTCCCGACACTCGACTGTGCCGCTTGTATCCTCACACCTAAAATGGTAGAGGCTTCACAGAACGAGCGCATCACTATCCGTTCATTCAGCGAAGTAACTGATGTAAAGGGCTTCGTCGGAAACTTTACCGTTACAATAAAGAAAAAGGCTCGTTACGTTGACGAGACAAAGTGTACCGGCTGCGGACTCTGCACAGAAAAATGTCCGATGAAGAAGGTACCGAACGAGTTCAATATGGGACTTGACAACAGAAGTGCTGTATATATCCCGTTCGCTCAGGCTGTACCGAAGGTTGCAACAATTGATCCGAACTATTGTATGATGCTCAAGACCGGAAAATGCGGAGTCTGCTCAAAGGTCTGCTCAGCCGGTGCTATCAACTACAAGCAGCAGGACGAGCTCATCGAAGAGAAGTACGGTGCTATCATCGTTGCAACAGGCTTCAACCCGATAAAGCTCGACAAGTATGACGAATTCGCATACGGTCAGTGTCCCGATGTAGTGACCTCTCTCGAGCTCGAGAGGCTTATGAACGCTGCCGGACCTAACGGCGGTACACTTCTCCGTCCCTCGGACAAGTCTCACCCCCACACTATCGTATTCGTACAGTGTGTAGGTTCAAGATGCGACGACAGCAAGGGCAAGCCCTACTGCTCAAAGATATGCTGTATGTACACAGCAAAGCACGCGATGCTCATTCGCGAGAAATACCCCGACACAGAGGTTTATGTGTTCTATATAGATGTCCGTACCCCCGGCAAGAACTTCGATGAGTTCTACCGCCGCGCAGTTGAGCAGTACAATGTTCACTACATCAAGGGTATGGTCGGCAAGGTAACACCCAAGTCTGACGGAAAGATAGACGTTCAGGCTTCTGATCTCCTTGCAAACGAGCAGCTCCACATCGACGCTGATATGGTCGTACTCGCTGCAGCTATCGAGCCTGACAAGACAGCCCGTCCGCTCGCAACGATGCTCACGACTCAGATGGACACAAACGACTTCTTCACAGAGGCTCACCCCAAGCTCAGACCTGTCGAGAGCGCAACAGCTGGTATATTCCTCTCAGGTGCCTGTCAGGGACCTAAGGATATCCCGGAGACAGTTGCTCAGGCAAGTGCAGCTGCGGCAAAGGCTATCGGTCTGCTCTGCAAGAACAGCATAACCTGCAACCCGTGCGTTGCTCATTCAGACGAGCTTATGTGCAACGGCTGCTCGTCCTGTGAAAAGGTCTGCCCGTACGGAGCTATCACCTACATCGACAAAGAATTCAGAATGCCTGACCGTACCACCAAGGTGCGCAGAGTTGCAAGCGTCAATCCGGCAGTATGCCAGGGCTGCGGAGCTTGTACAGTTGCCTGTCCTTCTGGTGCTATGGACCTCAACGGCTTCTCTAACAGCCAGATAATGGCGGAGGTTGACGCGATATGCAAGTAAATGATAATAAAGATTTTCAGCCGCTGATCGTTGCTTTCTGCTGCAACTGGTGTTCGTATGCAGGAGCTGATCTCTCCGGCACGAACCGACTCAATTACCCGGCTAACGTCAAGATCATCAGAGTACCCTGCTCGTGCAGAGTAAACCCGATGTTCATTCTCCGTGCATTCCAGAGGGGAGCTGACGGCGTTATCCTCTGCGGCTGTCACCCCGGCGACTGCCACTACACTTCCGGAAACTACTTCACAAGAAGAAGAATGACTCTTCTCTTCAGTATGCTTGACTTCCTCGGCATAGAGCGTGACCGCACCCGCGTAGAATGGGTATCCGCAGCCGAGGGCGCAAAGTTTGCAGCTACAATGAACGAATTCACCGAAGCTGTCAGAAAGCTCGGTCCCAACCGGAGATTGGAGGATCTAAGATGCAGGAAGCAATGATAAACAAGGCAAAGCAGCTCCTCGCTGACGGTACAGTCAGCCGTGTTATCGGCTGGAAGAGGGGAGAATTCGCTTATGACATCACCCCGGCTGTTTTTGAGACCGCTGAAGAGCTCGAAAGGGAGTTCGTTTTCGATGACTTCACCTCCGCAAATGTCTCCAAGTATCTCGTTAAGGAGAGCCAAAAGGAGGGAAAGGTACTCGCATTCCTCAAGCCCTGCGATACTTACAGTCTCAACCAGCTCACCAAGGAGCACCGCGTTGACCGTGACAACATCTATGTAGTAGGTATCCCCGGCGGACCAAAGCTCGATATAGAGAAGATCAAAGCCAAGGGCATTACCGGTATCACAGGCGTTAAGAACGACAACTACACTCTCAGGATCGAAACTATCTACGGTGAGGAAACAATGCCCTTCTATGAGGCAGTCCTCGACAAGTGCGCTTCCTGCAAGAGCAAGAAGCACGTTACATATGACGAGCTCATCGGTGAGGACGGCGATGTTCTTGAGTCGAACCGCTTCGATATGGTTGAGAAGCTCGAAAATATGACCTCACAGGAGCGCTACGACTTCTGGAGAGGCGAGCTCTCAAAGTGCATCAGATGCAATGCCTGCCGCAACGTATGTCCTGCCTGCACCTGCGAGAACTGCGTATTTGACAACCCGAATTCAGGTATAGACAATAAGGCTCCGGCTGACAGCTTTGAGGAGAATATGTTCCACATAATCCGTGCATTCCACGTTGCCGGAAGATGTACAGACTGCGGCGAATGTTCAAGAGTATGTCCTCAGCACATACCGCTGCACCTCCTCAACAGAAAGTTCATCAAGGATATAAACGCTCTTTACGGCGAGTATCAGGCTGGCGCTGACACTACTTCCCGCGCTCCGCTCACAAACTATACAGCTGATGACTGCGAAGCAAGCGTAGTACATGAAAGGGGTGTTGAGTAATGCTTAGGATATCCGCTGACAAGATATATCAGCTCCTCGAAGCAGCTTCCGCTGCACAGACAGTATACATTCCTGCTGACCGCGAGGACGGCGAGGCTGAGTTCAGAAAGTACGAGACCGGAATGCAGCTCACCAACCGCCTCAACACTCTCCGCAGTGCTAAGGACTTCTTCTTCCCTCAGACCGAGAACCTCGTTGAGTTCAGAATGGACGGCAAGAACATCGAGATAAACGACATACGCAGGGAATGTGAGGACTTCGTTATATTCGGCGTCCGTGCCTGTGATGCAAGGAGCTTCACTATCCTCGACAAGGTATACCTCGTTGATCCCGTTGACAGCTTCTACAAGAGCCGCCGCGACCACGGAACTGTTGTGACAATGGCTTGCAGCCGTCCTGCCGAGACCTGCTTCTGCCAGACCTTCGGCATTGATCCCACAGCTCCGGAAGGGGACTGCTCCGTATGGAACGACGGCAGCTACTACTACTTCCAGCCCAACACCGAAAAGGGACAGAAATTCGTAGACTCTGTTTCCTCGCTTCTTGAAGACGGCGATACAGCCGGACTCGACAAGTCCGTTGAAAGGACAAAGGAAGTAATGAAAAAGCTCCCGCTCGCAAATCTCTCGGCTGAGAATTTCGGCGGTGACAAGCTCAATGAATACTTCAATTCAGACAAATGGGCAGAGCTCTCTGAGAGCTGTCTCGGCTGCGGTACCTGCACCTTCGTATGTCCGACCTGCCAGTGCTATGACATAAAGGACTTCAACACCGGTCACGGCATCAAGCGCTACCGCTGCTGGGACTCCTGTATGTACTCCGACTTCACGAAAATGGCTCACGGCAACCCCAGACTCACTCAGCTTGAGCGCTTCCGCCAGAGATTTATGCACAAGCTCGTATATTTCCCAGCAAACAACAACGGAGAATTCGGCTGTGTAGGCTGCGGAAGATGTCTGTCCAAGTGTCCGATCTCAATGAATATAGTCAAAGTAATGAAAGCATTGGAGGTAAAGTGATGAACGCTAACGATACATTGATACCACACATCGGCATCGTGACTGACATTCGCATCGACACCCCCGATGTTAAGACCTTCAGAGTTGAAGCTCCCGAGGGCGGCAAGGTATTCGAGCATATGCCAGGTCAATGCGCAATGCTCTCTATCCCTGGAGTAGGAGAGGCGATGTTCTCTATCACTTCCTCTCCCACAAACAAGGAGTTTATGGAATTCAGCATCAAGAAATGCGGCTGTCTCACAAACTGGCTCCACGCAATGGACGTAGGACAGATGATAACTATCAGAGGACCTTACGGCAACGCTTTCCCGGTAGAGACAGAACTCAAGGGCAAGGATCTCCTCTTCATCGCCGGCGGTATCGGCCTTGCACCTCTCCGCTCGGTAATAAACTATGTCCGCGACAAGCGTGAGAATTACGGCAGCATACAGGTCATCTACGGTTCACGTTCAAAGGACGACCTCGTTGACTACAAGGAAATACTTGACGAGTGGATGACAGACGACGGTGTTGAGGTAGACCTCACCATTGACAACGCTCAGGAAGGCTGGGACGGTCACGTCGGCTTTGTTCCGAACTATGTCAAGGAGCTTGATCCTTCCACAAACAAGACCGTTCTCGTATGCGGACCTCCCATTATGATAAAGTTCACCCTCGCAGGACTCAAGGAGCTCGGCTTCACTGAGACTCAGGTCTACACAACTATGGAGCTCCGTATGAAGTGCGGAGTCGGCAAGTGCGGACGCTGCAACATCGGCAACAAGTATGTCTGCAAGGACGGTCCCGTTTTCCGTTTCGACCAGCTCGGTGAGCTGCCGGACGAGTATTGATAACAGGAGGAGCTATAATGGATAATATGATAAACGTTTATCTGTTCGGCAAAAAGTATCAGGTGCCGGCAGGTCTTACGATAATGACAGCAATGGAATACGCCGGCTATGAGCTGGTAAGAGGCTGCGGCTGCCGCAACGGTTTCTGCGGAGCCTGTGCGACAATATACAGGATAAAGGGCGAGTCACAGCTCCACGGCTGTCTTGCCTGTCAGACAGAGGTACAGGAGAATATGTACGTTGCAACTCTGCCTTTCTTCCCGCTTGAAAAGAAGATCTACAACATTGAGGAGATCAAGCCTGACCAGCAGATAATGATGCAGCTCTATCCTGAGATATACGCCTGTGTCGGCTGCAATGCCTGCACAAAGGCTTGTACACAGGAGCTCAATGTTATGCAGTACATTGCATACGCTCAGAGAGGCGAGTACGACAAGTGTGCAGAGGAGAGCTTTGACTGCGTAATGTGCGGAGTATGTTCCTCACGCTGTCCC
>CACXEJ010000029.1 GCA_902766595.1 Ruminococcus flavefaciens
AGCCTGAGTGACATCAGAAACAAGCGTGTTCTCTATGTAGGCACGAAGAACAGCGACTATCTCCGTCTTACTCAGGAGATAAGGCTGCTCCGTGAACAGGGCAATGAGGTCACAGTTATTGCTTCGCCCGAAAAGAGCTACCTGAAGCGTCTCATATACGTTTACCGGAAACTGCTGAGCGTTGATATGGACGGCTACGATCTCAGCTTCATAGGCTTTGCTCCGCAGCTCGTTATGCCGCTCTTTGCGTGGAAACTGAAAAAGAAGCCCATCGTTATGGACTTCTTCATCTCGATGTATGATACGCTCTGCTTCGACAGGAAAAAGTTCAGCCCGAAGAGCCTCATAGGCAGGTTTATAAAGTCGATAGACAAGAATACTCTGAAACACGCTGACCTTACTATATGCGATACAAAGGCTCACGGAAAGTATTTCTGCGAGGAGTTTTCCTATCCTCAGAAGAGAATGAGAGCGCTCTACCTCGAAGCCGATACAAGTATCTACTATCCGCGTGAGACCGCTCCGCACGAGGACTTCACCGTGCTCTATTTCGGAAGCATACTTCCCTTGCAGGGCGTCGATGTCATACTCGAGGCGATGAGACTTCTCGAAAACGAAGAGGGGCTTCGCTTTATCGTGGTCGGACCTCTCGGCAGCAGCAGACGTACCGCTGAGAATATCACAGATTATTACGAGTGGCTCTCTCAGGAGGAGCTTGCTGAGAAGATCGCTTCGGCTGACCTCTGCCTTGCCGGTCACTTCAACAGCTCCATAATGAAAGCCAAGCGTACTATCCCCGGAAAAGCCTACATTTACAGAGCTATGGAAAAGCCGATGATACTCGGCGACAATCCAGCCACTCACGAGCTTTACAGTGAGTCTGACGAGGGGATATGGTTCTGTCCTATGGGCGATCCCGAGGCTCTTGCAAAGCTCATCAGGGAGATCAAGGAGCAGCGCCGATGAAAAAATACGTTAAGATCATCGGAAATATCGTTATGATCGCCGCACTGGCTTTTGTCGTGAAGAAGCTGATGGATATGGATATAAGCTATTCGCAGTTCCGTTCCGGCAGGGTAATAGCGGCACTCGTGACAGGCTGCGTGATACAGACTGTCATTATCATATGCTCGTGCTTTCCGTGGCTTATGTTCACAAGATCGCTCTCCGGAGTCAGGATACCGTTCAAAGCGGCAATGCCCGTCTATACACGGTCGAATATCTACAAGTACCTCCCCGGAAACGTGTTCCAGTATGTCGGAAGAAATCAGCTTGCGGCGGATATGAGTATCAGCCACGTTGACGTAGCCTGCGCAACTATCCTCGATATACTGTTCTGTGTATTCTGGACCGGTGTAGTTTCCGTGATACTCCTCGGTGGCAGGATAGCCGAGCTGCTTGAAAAGTACGGAAAGAATATCCTGCTTGTGGGTATAGCCGGAGTCATCGTGCTTGCAGCGGTCATCATCGTGATAAGGCTGAAATTCGCTGAGAAGTTCCGAGAGTATATTTCAAGGTACTCGAAAGCCTTTGAAAAGGAGAACCGTCCGCAGCTCCTGAGCGGTATTTTCTACTATTTTGTCCACAACTGTGTTTCGGCTGGTATGTACCTCATCTGCGTTATGCTGGTCGTGCCGGAGGCTTCCTTCTCCGAGCAGCTCGTCCTGACCGGAGCTTTTATGTTTGCGTGGATAATCGGCTTCGTTACTCCCGGTGCTCCCGGCGGTATCGGTATCCGTGAAGGCGTTATGATATTCGTCGGCGGCGATAAGTATTCCGACCGAATTATCCTCTTCGCACTTGTTATGAGATTTTCTTCTATCCTCGCGGACGTCATCGCGTTTGCGATCGGTAATATCTGCGGCAGACGCATATCTGCCTGCCGCGCTGAACAGCAATAAAAAGCAGCTGCCTTAAGGTTAATGCTAATAAAGAAGTATATGTGACTTTACCGGGGGCAAACCTTTCTGATGTATGATGTTCTTAACACAGAAAGGTAAAAACAAAACCGAATAGGATAAAGAATCCCGATACATTTGTA
>CACXEJ010000030.1 GCA_902766595.1 Ruminococcus flavefaciens
GTACCTGCGCGCTTGTTTCTCTCCTGAGCGCCGCCGTGAATGAGGTTCGGGAGAACGATGCCCTTGCGCACATAGAGCGCTCCGATGCCCTTCTGAGCGTGGATCTTGTGACCGGAGAGCGAGAGCATATCAATGCCCATTGCCTTTACGTCGATGTCAACGTGACCTACTGCCTGAACAGCGTCAGTGTGGAAGAGAACGCCCTTTTCGTGGCAGACAGCAGCGATCTCCTCGATAGGCTGGATAGTACCTATCTCGTTGTTTGCGAACATTATTGAAACGAGGGCAGTGTCCTCGCGGATAGCGTTTTTAACGTCCTCGGGCGAAACGAGACCTTTGTCGCTTACGGGAACGTATGTGACTTCGATGCCGTGCTTTTCGAGGTACTGAGCGGTGTGGAGGATAGCGTGGTGCTCAAAAACGGAAGTAACGATGTGTTTCTTGCCTTTTTTTGCCATAGCCTCGACAGTTCCCTTGAGAGCCCAGTTGTCAGCCTCAGAGCCGCAGCTTGTGAAGAATATCTCAGCCGGAGCTGCTCCGAGAGCTGCAGCAACCTTTTCTCTTGCTGTCTCGACTGCAAGCTGAGCATCGCGTCCGAGCTTGTATATACTTGAAGCATTTCCGTAGCCTGTGCGGAAGTAGGGAAGCATAGCGTTCAGAACTTCCTCGGATACCTGAGTGGTAGCAGCATTATCTGCGTATATTGACCTTTTTTCCAAAATTATACCTCCTGTTTGGCTGAATATATATCACGCTGTTCAACGGCGAGCCGGTCGCAGCGTTCGTTTTCCGGGTGACCGGCGTGTCCCTTCACCCAGTTGAAGGTGACCTCGTGCTTTTCGAGCAGCGGGAGGAGCCTCTCCCACAGGTCAACATTCAGCGCCGGCTTTTTGTCGGACTTTATCCAGCCTTTTTTCTTCCAGCCATACACCCAACCCTTTGTAACGCTGTCAACGACGTATTTGCTGTCAGTTGTGAGAATTACGCGGCAGGGTTCCTTGAGGGCAGCGAGACCGGTTATCACACCGAGCAGCTCCATACGGTTATTGGTGGTGGAGCTTTCGCCGCCGGAGAGTTCCTTTTCGATGTTTCCGAACCTGAGCACAACGCCGTAGCCGCCGGGACCGGGGTTGCCGCTGCACGCGCCGTCGGAGAATATCTCAACAGTTTTGATACAAAGCCCTCCTCTGGAGATCGTCATCTTACTATTATTCATAGTACACTACTATTATAACTTAAATAAGAGGGAAGATGTGGATATGTTAGCCGTTTGAAACCCTATTTGTGTTAGTTTTACCTTACAAATTGTCACGAGCTCGACAGAAGGGATATTGTTGACTTTGGAGCTGTACAGTGTTATAATGTTATTGTATATCGTTTTGACGTTTACTATACAAAATCATTATATTAAGGAGAATTCAAGTGGGCAAGTATTTCGGAACGGACGGCTTCAGAGGAACAGCTAACGAGAACCTCACTGCCGACCACGCATTCAGAGTAGGACGTTTCCTCGGCTGGTATTTCGGGGAGCTTAAAAGACGCAGCGGAGATGAGTCCGCACCGCGCATAATCATAGGAAAAGACACCCGCCGTTCGAGCTATATGTTCGAGTATTCGCTTGTAGGCGGACTTACGGCTTCCGGAGCAGACGCATATCTCCTCCACGTTACAACAACTCCCTCAGTGGCTTACATATCGCGTGTTGACGCTTTTGACTGCGGAATTATGATCTCCGCCAGCCACAACCCCTATCACGACAACGGCATCAAGCTCATCAACAGTCAGGGCGAGAAGATGGAGGAGTCCGTGATAACTCTCATTGAGGACTACCTCGACGGCAAGCTGAACGCTTTCGGTCAGGACTGGAGCGAGCTTCCCTATGCGAAGGACGACAAGATCGGCAGAACTGTTGACTATGTTTCCGGCAGAAACCGCTACATCGGCTATCTTATCTCTCTCGGAATGTACTCCTTCCGCGGCAAGAAGATAGGTCTCGACTGTGCGAACGGTGCTGCGTGGAACATCGCAAAGGCTGTATTTGACGCTCTCGGAGCTGAGACTCACGTTATCAACGCTGATCCCAACGGCGTTAATATAAACAACAACGCAGGTTCAACACACATCGAGGGACTCCAGAAGTATGTAGTCGAGAACGGTCTCGACGCAGGCTTTGCTTATGACGGCGATGCTGACCGCTGCCTCTGTGTTGACGAAAAGGGCAACGTAATCACCGGCGACCATATCCTCTACATCTACGGAAGATATATGAAGGAGCGCGGCAAGCTGGTAAACAACACGGTCGTTGCAACGGTTATGTCCAACTTCGGACTCTTCAAGGCGTTTGACGAGATCGGCATTGACTACGCAAAGACCGCAGTCGGCGACAAGTATGTATACGAATATATGAAGGAAAACGGCTGCTGCATCGGCGGCGAGCAGTCCGGACACATCATCTTCTCAAAGTATGCTTCAACAGGCGACGGTATCCTCACCAGCCTGAAGATGATGCAGGTGATAATGTCCAAGGAGAAGCCTTTCAGTGAGCTCGCAGCACCCTTCCACGTTTACCCTCAGGTACTCGAGAACGTCCGCGTAAAGGACAAGACAGCTGCTCAGAACGATCCCGATGTTCAGGCAGAGGTAAAGAAGGTCGGCGAAGCACTCGGAACTACCGGAAGAATTCTCGTTCGTGAGAGCGGTACAGAGCCTCTTATCCGTGTTATGGTAGAAGCTGAGGATGAAGCGACCTGCCGTAAATATGTGGATCAGGTAGTGGCAGTTGTAAAGAAGAACGGTCACGCAGTCTGACAGACAAACAGAAAATAAAGGAGCGGAGCAGCTCTGACTGCTTCGCGTATAGAGGGAATTATTATGAAAAAACAGGCGTTTAATCCTTTTCTTCCGGCTGACGTTTACATTCCCGACGGCGAACCCCACATCTTCGGAGACAGGGTATACCTTTACGGTTCGCACGATTTTGAAGGCGGCTGGACTTTTTGTATGGGCGATTATACGGTATATTCAGCACCTGTGGACGATCTTTCCGACTGGCGCTGTGAGGGAGTTATATACCGTGCAGAACAGGATCCCGACTATCCGGAAAGACCGTATATGTATGCTCCGGACGCAGTTCAGGGCAATGACGGCAGATACTACCTTTATTACTGTATGTCGGGAGAATTCGGCTACGGCGGCTACTACGGACCGATATGCGCTGCAGTATGTGACGAGCCTGCCGGAAAATATGAGTATCTCGGCTATGTACGCTATCCGGACGGCACTCCTATGAAGAAGTATGTCTGCTTCGATCCCTGTGCTTTCAACGATGACGGCAGGATCTTCATCTACTACGGAACGCAGTATCAGGGCGAGGAAAATGACGTTCTTGCGGCTGATGACGCTAAAATGGCTGATGTTATGAAGCGTTACGACAAGAGCCGTGATGAGATACTTGCGACTGCTGACAATGTGAACGGACCGGCGGTCGTTGAGCTGGAGGACGATATGCTCACCGTCAAGGGCGAGCCGCGTCATATCATACCCTACGGAGTTGACTTCGGCGGACACGAGTTCTTCGAGGCAAGCTCTATGCGCAGGGTGAACGGAAAGTATTATTTCGTCTATTCCTCGCAGAAAAACCACGAGCTCTGTTACGCGGTCAGCGACTATCCGGACAGGGATTTTGAATTCAGAGGAACGATAGTCTCAAACGGTGATGTCGGCATCAACGGCATTACAGACGAAAACCGTATGAATATGACCGGCACGACTCACGGAAGCATCATCGAATTAAACGGTCAGTGGTATGTGTTCTATCACCGCCTGACTCATAAGTCAGATTACAGCAGACAGGCGTGTGCAGAGCGCATAACGATAGCGCCGGACGGTACTATAAAGCAGGTCGAGATGACATCCTGCGGACTGAACGGAGGTCCGCTCGAAGGCAGGGGAGCATACCCGGCAGTTATTGCCTGCAATATAACAAACAGCAATATGCCGCACGGTTCAAACAAGATATTCGAGGACAGCTTCCCGAACGTTACGCACCGCAATACCGAAAGCGGCGCGGAGCGTTTCATCGGTGAGATAGGTGACGGAACTCTCATTGCCTACAAGTATTTCAGCTTCAGCGGACTCAGCCGCATAACCCTTACTGTAAAGGGCGGAGCAGGCAGCTTTGCTGTGAGCACCTCGCTTGACGGAGAACCGGTATGCACGATAGAAGTTCCTGCCTGTGACGAGTGGACCGGGCTCAGAGCGCAGGTTAGCATAAAGGACGGTATATATCCGGTATATCTGCGCTACACTGGAAGCGGTCAGGCGGAGCTGAAGCAGATAGCATTCAGCTGAGACGAGTGGTGCAATTTGGTCAATCAGCGGAGCATTTTTCGGGAATATTTGGGCAAAAACCGGAAAATACCGTAAAAAAGCGAAAAAGTGTTGACGATGACGAAATGAAGTGATATAATGTTAACTGGCAGTTTGTCCGCCAGTATAAATCTGAACAAGGATCCGGAGGTAAAAATGGCTAAGAATAATGACCGTAACCTTAATGTTACAATAAAGAATGCGGAGGAAGATAAAGACGAAGTAGTTATCTCCATGTCGGCGATAATGAAAAAACTCAAGAAGTATTTTCTGCCGTGGATAATTATAGCAGCAATGCTCGGAGCACTGATAGTCAGCCTCAAGACAGTTGAGACTATCCGCAGCAAGCCGCCGCTTACAGCACTTGTCAGCTTCTCTTATGACGGTGTGGAAAAGGGGCTTGATCCTCACGGCAAAACATTTGATGTAAATACTCTCAAGAACCCTGAGGTCATCAAGAACGCCCTTACTGAGCTCGATATTGATCTTGCCAAAATTGAGGATGTAAGACAGAACATCACAATTGCAGGAGTTATCCCTTCTGATGCTATCGACAGGATAACTACATACAAGAGCGTTATGGACAAGGCTCAGAACGGTAATCTTGCCGCAGCTGATGCTGTTCTTGATGTTTCCTACTTCCCTACAAAATATGAAGTGAAATTCAACTATGGCGCGGCAGGTTTCACTACTGAGAAGGCTGTTCAGGTGCTCAATACAACTCTTGATAAGTACCGTGATTACTTCTACAAGCAGTATGGCTATAATGAGACTCTCGGTGCTGCAGTTGCAACTATCAAGTACAGTGATTATGATTATCCTGAGGCAGTTGACCTTTTCAGAAGCACACTTACAACACTTTCAAAGTACATAAAGGGTATCTCTAATTCTGATACAACTCATTTCCGTTCATCAAGCGGATATACATTCGATGACCTTTACGAGACTATCAAGACTATCCGCAGTCTTGACCTTGATAAAGCAGAGTCACTCATCACTGTAAACAATATCACGAAGAACAAGCAGGATTCTATTGACTACTATCAGTTCCGTATAGACAGCCTCACTCGTGAGAAGGATGCAGATGAGGAAAGCTACAAGGCAGTTGTTTCCGCTAAGGAGACATATGAGAAGGATAAGCTCCTTGTAATGCAGAATTCCGACGGCGCTAATCAGGAGATCTCTAAGAATTCCGAGGAGTACGATAACCTCGTCAAGCAGGAAGTAAGTCTTGCAGCTTCTATTGCTGAGACAAGACAGCAGATCAATTTCTATGAGACAAGAAAGGAAGCTCTCAAGAAAGCTTCAAACTGCACACAGGCTCAGATTGACGATATGGAGAAGAGACTTGAAGGCGTTAACGCCAAGGTCAATGACATCGTAGAGAAGACCAAGGCTGCTGCTGAGGAATACTACGAAGATGTAGAATTTGCAAACGCTTACAAGCTGCTTGTACCCGCTGCAAATTCAAAGACAGCAGGTATCAAGATCATTATTAAGAATTCGCTCAAGCTTATAATCCTTGCAGAAGCATTTTTATTCCTTATTTACTTTGGTTTAGCATTTGTTACAGCTCTCAAGGAAGAGAATAAGAAGGAGCCTGTCAAGGCTGCTGCCGGAAGCACAGGCGGAGACGGAGACGATGATGACGACGACGATGATGACATCGACGAAGTTATCGAAGAGGTTGCAGAGGCTCTCGGCGCAGAAGCTGAAAAGACTGACTCAGGCAGCTCAAAGAAAAATAAGAAAAAGTAACAATTTGCCGCGCACAGCAATGTGCGCGGCTTTCTTGTGCAAAACTCACAAATTCCGGCTTTATTATCCGTTCAGCTTTTTTGAACCGGACTATTGCAATATCACCGGTCTTGTGGTATAATATTAAAGCTAATAAAAATAATATGGCTTTCTGTCATTTTTATACGGAGGTAAATTTATGTCTACATGGGAAATCTTAGGCGGTATAGCGCTTATGATAATATGCGCACTCGTTATTGTTCTCTGTCTCGCTCAGGATCAGAAGTCACAGGACAGTATGACAGCTGCTCTTACCGGTGCAAGTGCTGATTCATTCTACGGTAAGAATGAGGGCAGAACTAAAGAAGCTATCCTCAACAAGATCACAAGAACACTCGGTATCCTTATGTTTGCCGGTGTGCTTGCGATAAACCTCATACCTGTCTTTTCCAAGTAAGCGATCTGCCCTGTGACACGGAAGTCATAGGGCATTACTTTTTTAATACTATGAGCTCAGAAGCTCTTCGCAAACCTTAACATCGGAGGTATAGATGTCAGAAAAATCGAAAAAGAAGGCTCCGGCAAAGAAAAGCGGTACGAGCGTCGAAAGCTATAAGAAGAAGATAGTGACTTTTCTGACCGCCTTCGACAAGAAAACTATGCCGATAAGCCAGCTGGAGTCCAAGTGCAGGACAAAGAAAAACGGCAGGGACAACTTTATAAAGGCGTTCGATGAGCTCCGCTGCGAGGGCAGGATACTCGTCAGAAAGGGGATGAAAGCCGGACTGTGTTCGCGGCTCAGTGTTTATCCCGGTGTAGTTACCAGACTCAGCAGGACTTTCGGCTTTGCGGAGACCGACGACGGCATTGAGTATTTCATACCCGGAAAGTGTATGCTCGGTGCTATGCCGCAGGACAGAGTTCTCATCTCGGCTATTGAATCGAGGACCGGCGAGCCTGAGGGCGAGATAGTCGATATTATCGAAATGGGCAGCCAGCAGCTCGCAGGACGCATCGAGGTAGTTGACGGCGAACCCTATCTCGTGCCGGACATAGCTTCAAAGAACCATATGATAATAGTCGGCGGACAGAATGTTCCGTTCAGTGCAGGTGACAAGGTAATGGCGGAGATAGTCTACCGCGGACGCCGCCACGCCGAGCACAAGGTGAAAATAGTGTCGGTATTCGGCAGTTCGGAGCTTGCAGCTTCGTGTGCGGCTTCGATACTTGCGGTGCACGGTGCGCCGGTGGAATTCCCGGACGAGGTGCTCAGGGAAGCGCGCAAGATAGCTGAGGGCGGCGTTCAGGACTTCGCCTTCAATAACCGTGAGGATCTCCGCGGACTCGATATTTTCACGATAGACAGTGCAGAGTCTAAGGATCTCGATGACGCGGTCTCGGTCTCAAGGACGGAAAGCGGCTATCTGCTCGGAGTCCACATCGCGGACGTTTCACATTATATAAAGGGCAACAGCGCTCTCGACAAGGAGGCGCTGATGCGCGGAACGAGCATCTACTACGCCGACAAGGTAATACCGATGCTCCCGAAGGAGATCTCAAACGGCATATGCTCGCTCAATCCGGACGAAAACAGACTCACGCTCACGGCTTTCATCGAGCTCGACAGCGACGGCGGCATAATTTCCTACCGCTTCTGCAAGAGCGTTATCCGTTCGAGAGTCAAGGGCGTTTATACGGAGATAAACGAGCTTCTTGCAGGGAGTCAGGACGAGCACCTGCTGAAGAAATACGAGGCTGTGCTCGGAAGCCTGCCGCTTATGGACGAGCTTGCCGACAAGCTCATTGCGAAGCGTATGCGCAGACACGCTCCGGAGCTCGAAACAGTCGAGAGCAAGCTGATAATTGACGATAACGGCGTCTGCTGCGGAGTCGTTCCGAGAGAGCGTGGAAAATCCGAGCGCATCATCGAGGAATTTATGCTCACAGCAAACGAGGCGGCGGCAAAGCTCGCCCGTGAGAAGAAAGTGCCGTTCGTATACCGTATCCACGAGACTCCGCCGGAGGCGAAGATAGAGGGAATGCGCGAGATACTGCCGAAGCTCGGCTTCGAGTGCCCGCATTTCAGCGAATTCAGCCCGGTACACGCGGCTGAGATACTCGAGAAGGCAAGGGGAACGGACAAGTTTGAGGCGGTAAATCTGCTCGTGCTTCGTTCAATGGCAAAGGCAAAGTATTCGCCGGAGCCGCTCGGACACTTCGGGCTCGCGCTCAAGGACTATGCCCACTTTACCTCACCGATACGCCGCTATCCCGATCTTGCGATACACAGGATAATCACGGACATTCTTGCCGGCTACGGCGAGGAGTGGTTCAGGAAAAGGTATGCTGCCTTTGCGGCGAATGCCTCGGAGCGTTCTTCGGCAGCCGAACTGAGAGCTGTTGCGATAGAGCGCGAGTGCGAGGACTGCTACAAGGCTGAATATATGAAGTCCCATATCGGGGAGAGCTTCACGGCTCGTATTTCAAGCGTAACGGAGTTCGGCTTCTACGCTGAGCTGCCGAATACGATCGAGGGACTTATCCACATAAGGACTCTGCCGGAGGGAGAGTATGACTACTCCGAGCCGGTGTCGCTGACCGAAAAATTCAGCGGAACGTCCTACACGCTGGGCGCAGAAGTGCAGGTCATCTGCGCGGCAGTAAACGTAAGCGACGGTCTTATAGACTTTGTGCTTGATACTGATGATGATTGACAGGGGGAAACTTCAATGAAGAATGTACGCATCTTAGCAGGGATTATCGCATTTACAGCTGCACTTTCAATGTTCTGCGGCTGTGAACAGCAGAAAAACAGCAGCAAAAATTCGGACGCAGCGTTCAACTATTCGCTCGACGGCGGAAACAGCAATAATGACAACAACGCCATAGGCGTTCTTGAGGACGGAAAGCAGCCCGATCCGCTCGCACCCACCGATGATAACGGCGGCAGCAGTCAGGAACAACAGGGCGAAGCTGAAACTGCGGCTGAGGGCAACAACGATACAGAGTCCACCGAAGATACTGAGCTGAAAGCCGGAAGTCTCGAGACGGAAACAGCTTCCGCAGGTGAGCAGAAGGATCCGCTCGGCGGCGGCGAGTTCAGATACAACGACAAGGGCGCAGTCGTTTTCAGCAACAGCGACAAGGAGCCCGAAGATGACGTAAAGGTCTCGGCAGCACAGGCGCTCTTCCAGTCAGCCTGCCGCACTGAGTGGGCTTACAAATTCGGCTGCCCCTACAATATGGATACCTCGGACGTTATCAAGAACGAATTCGGCTGGGAATTCGCCCGTATCACCGATCCTTCCATAAAATCTCTGGCTGACGTTCAGCGCGATTACTGTCAGGTGTTCAGCGAGAGGTACGTTACTGGTCTGACTGACGTCTATCAGGAAAAGGACGGCGCTGTTTATGCACTTGCACCGGCAAGAGGTTCAAACGTCTATTATTCGGTGTCCAAGGTGACGAGCGTGAAGTCCGAGAGCGGCGACGAGATAGTTTTCAATGTCGATAATTACTACGACGGCAACGACAAGGATCCCAATACTCCATACACCGAGACAACGGAGTTCTCGGTAGTTGTCGGAGACGACGGCGAATGGCGCGTGGGACGCTTTACCCTGCCTTATTGATATAAAAAATACTGCCCCGGAGCGGTCAAGAGACTGCTTCGGGGCATTGAATTTATCTGCCTGTAATGATATTGACGGACTGCAAATGGCAGCCTCTGCAAGCTGGGGGACACGGTCAACTATGTAGGGGCGCCCTTTGGGCGTCCGCAAACCAAAGGTCGGAACTTAGAAATCAGAATTGTAGGGACGCATTCCGTGCGCCCGCAATCATCAACCCGTAGGGAACGCCGCCCTCGGCGTTCCGCGCATAACGAATATGTATGTCAAAACGGCAGCCTTTACCGGCTGCCGTTTTTGTCTTTGTCGCCTAAATTATCAAGAGCATACTCGCAGCACTGGACTACGAGCTGATTGAAGGAAATGTCGTTCTGCGCCGCGAGCTTTTCGAGCTTTTCGATGAGGGCATCAGGCATTCTTATGGTTTTATTGGAGGCGGTCGGCTTTTTTATTTCAAACATTTTACTATCCACTCCGTTCATAAGGGTTATACTTACATATTACCCTATATTATTTGTGAATAATATACTAAATTTATATGTAAATTTTACTTGCGATTTTAGTTGCAATATGCTATAATATAGTCAACAAATCCCAGCAGCATTATTGGATTTTTACGAAGGAGAAATTGCTATGAAGAAAATGACTTGTGAGATGTGTAATAGTATTGATATAATAAAAGATGGTGACTTCTATGTATGCCAAGCCTGTGGAACAAAGTATACAGTTGAAGCAGCAAAAAAACTAATGATTGAAGGAACAGTAGATGTAAAAGGAACTGTAAAAATTGACAACTCCGCATTCATTGAAAAGTACTTAGATAATGCAAGAAGAGCACTTTCAAAAGAAGATTGGGAAGAAGTCGAAAAATACTATAATATGGTCGAACAAAACGTTCCAAACAACATGGAAGCTGTGTTTTTCAGTGCTTATGGTAAAGCAATGCTTTCACTTTCCGATAGTGAATTTTATAAGAGGCAACAAAAGTTTAAGGTGCTTGAAAAATCAATTTCGGTCATAAACGATTATTATGAAGTAACAAAAGAGAATAAAGAAACCGTTCTAAGAAATATAGCGGCGGCAATTCAAAAAATGTATACGCTAAAATTTGTTTGTAACTATAGCACTGGAAAATATGCAGTTGGAAGTCAGTACTGGCAAATAGGATTATTCAATTTAACTCGTCAAGCATTTATAACCGAATTAGATCAGATATTAGAAAAACATGACTATTCTTATATTCGTGAAATAAAAGCGCAACTGACTCCCACTAAAAAAATGGCTGTTATGTTGCGACCTGTGTTTACGGCTCGTATGACTGCCCGCAGGTCTGGACGCTTCGCAGATACCGCGACCAGTATCTTGACCGGAGCTGGTATGGCAGAGCCTTTATCCGTACATATTATACGATAAGTCCGACACTTGTAAAATGGTTTGGCGGCACCAAATGGTTCAAGAAGATGTGGCGCGGTAGGCTTGACAGCATGGTCAAAAGTCTAAACGACAAGGGCTACGCTGATACGCCGTATGAAGACAAAAAGTATTGATAAAAAGCTCCCTCTGGGGAGCTTTTTGTTGCTATTCTGTACATAAATCCGCGAAAAACCGCTCCGTATTTCTACGCAAAAATTCCGGAACAGAAAACGAGAACAAGAGAGAAATGGAGCATATGCAAGAGAATTGAAGAGAAACACGGGTATATATTAAAAAAAATCCCGAAAACCTCTTGACAAGCCGTCCGGTTTGAGGTATAATATCACTTGTACTGTCGGGAACTCGGAAAATTTCCCCCGACGAAAATTATTAAACGGAGGAATATAATATGTCTACTACACTGGCAAAACCTGCTGAAGTAACACGCACTTGGTACATCCTTGATGCTGAGGGCAAGCCTCTCGGCCGCGTTGCAGCTAAGGCAGCTCATATTCTCAGAGGCAAGCACAAGCCTACTTACACACCTAACGTTGACTGCGGTGACCACGTTATCGTTATCAACTGCGCTAAGGCTATCCTTACTGGTAAGAAGCTCGAGCAGAAGAAGTATTACTGGCACACAGGCTGGATCGGCGGTCTCAAGTCCATCGCTTACAAGGATATGATGGCTGATCAGGCTGACAGAGCTATGACAATCGCTGTAAACGGTATGCTACCCAACAACAGCCTCGGCAGAGCTCAGCTCAAGAGACTCAGAACTTACAAGGACGCTAACCACAATCAGGCTGCTCAGA
>CACXEJ010000031.1 GCA_902766595.1 Ruminococcus flavefaciens
TCACGCATAGAGATAGCAGGACATCCGAGCTTCATACACATCTTGCAGCCTACGCACTTGTCTGTATTCACCTTGAGAGGCGGATTGTGCTTGACGTACTTCAGCAGTGCGCACGGACGGCGTGAGATGATAACGGAAGCCTCATCAGCAGCGAGTTCCTCCTTGATAGCAGCCTCAGTCTCAGCGAGGTGGTAGGGATCAACTACGCGGACTCTCTTTATACCGATAGCCTTGCAGAGCTCCTCGAGGTTTACGGCAGCTGCCGGATCGCCCTTGAGGTTCTTGCCGGTGGTGGGGTTCTGCTGGTGACCTGTCATACCCGTGATAGAGTTATCGAGGATAATGACAGTTGAATTTGAGTTGTTATAGGCGATGTTCACGAGACCGGTCATACCGCTGTGCATAAAGGTGGAGTCACCGATAACGGCAACGGTCTTGTGCTCGGACTCAGCTCCGCGAGCCTTGTTGAAGCCGTGGAGACCTGAGATAGAAGCGCCCATACAAATAGTTGTATCAACGGCAAACAGAGGTGCAACAGCTCCGAGAGTGTAGCAGCCGATGTCGCCGGAAACGGTTATCTTGTTCTTGCTCAGGCAGTAGAACAGTCCTCTGTGGGGACATCCCGGACACATAACAGGCGGTCTCATCGGGATATTCTCCTCAAGCTCTGTGAACTCCTTCTTCTCGCCGAGGAGCTTCTCAGCGATGTTGGACTGGTGTATCTCACCGATACAGCCGAATATCTCCTTGCCCTGAACGTTGCTTACGCCGATATTGCGGCAGTGCTGCTCGATGATGCCGTCGAGCTCCTCGATGACGTAGATTTTCTCGTACTTAGCAGCGAAGTCCTGAATGAGCTTCACAGGGAGAGGATTTACCATACCGAGCTTGAGCACGGAAGCCTTTTCTCCGAGAGCTTCCTTGACGTACTGGTAAGCAGCGCCGTTTGTGATAACACCGAACTCAGCCTTGTCGGAGATCTCCGTGCGGTTGAGGGGAGTTGTCTCAGCGTACTCAATGAGCTTATTAGTGCGCTCTTCAACGAAAACGTGTCTGCCCTTTGCGTAAGCAGGCATCATAACGTATTTCTGGGCGTTCTTCTCGTAGGGTATGAGTTCACGCTCCTGTCTGTCCTCAAGCTCAACTATGCTCTGTGAGTGAGCAACTCTTGTGGACATTCTTACTATAAACGGAGCGTCGAATTTCTCGGAGAGCTCGAAAGCGAGCTTCACGAATTCCTTACATTCACCTGAATCCGAAGGCTCGAGCATAGGCACCTTTGCAGCGATAGCGTGGTGACGGCTGTCCTGCTCATTCTGAGAGGAGTGCATACCCTGATCGTCCGCAACAGCGATGACCATACCTCCGGTAACGCCTGTGTAAGCAGCTGTATAGAGCGGATCAGCGGCAACATTGAGTCCGACGTGCTTCATTCCGCAGAAGCTCCTTGCGCCTGCGATAGAAGCTCCGAGAGCGGTCTCCATAGCGACCTTCTCATTGGGAGCCCATTCTGCGTAGACCTCGTCGTACTTAGCGACCTCTTCTGTGATCTCAGTAGAGGGTGTTCCGGGATAACTCGAAACAACACGGCATCCGGCTTCGTACAAGCCTCTTGCGAAGGCTTCGTTTCCAAGCATAAGTTTCTTCATTTTTATGTATTTCCTTTCGTGTTATGATTACCATTTTATTGTAAACGGTGTCTGAACCGTTGTTTTGCATATCAGAAAAATTTAATGCCAAGTATCATTGCAATTGTCAGACCTCCGGCAATCAAGCCAAGAAGTGATACACCGGCAGTCAGAAGAGTGTTTGTCGCTCCCCACTTCCCGAAGAGCTTTCTGCCTATCAGGAAAGCGGCAAACTCGCCAAGCAGCAATACTATAAACGGTGAAAAGAATATCAGGGCGTCAAGGAGGTTTTCACCATTTGACTTAACGCGGTAACTCATTACGTCAGCATCGAAATTGTAGTTTGCGGCAAATGTCCACAAAAGTGCAGCTGCGAAGTACACAGCAAAAACTGCTGCATAATACCTTTTCTTTTTCACCTGTAATTCTCTGTCAGCCACCTTGCGACTCCTTCCTCCGTATTCGGACCGATAACTATATCAGCGGCAGCTTTGAGCTCTTCTCTTGCATTGCCAACGGCGACCTTAACATCAGCCGCTTCAAACATAGACAGGTCGTTGAGGTTGTCACCGAAAGCGACTACCCTTTCAAAGCCGTACTTTTCGCGGATAAATCTCACCGCGTTGTACTTTGACGCCTTGTGCGAGAATACTTCGAGATACCACTCGCCGTTGTACACATCGAGGTAGAAAGCGCAGTCCACGCCCTCTATGCGTTCAACGGCCTCCCTGACCGGCAGGAGCACTTCCCGCGGACCGGTAGTAGTGAAGTATACGGCATTTTCGTCAGCCCTGTCAATGAGCCTTTCGCACTGCTCAAAGGGCTTAAGATACTGCTTTTGTCTCGACTCAGCGAAGCTCCTCATCACCTTTGTAGTGAGCTTGGAGTAGTAGCATATGAGCGTTTCCTCCTCTATCCTGTACATAAAACAGCGGACATTGTTCTCCTCGAACGCCCTCAGTACAGCGGCAGAGGCTTCGACCGGGATATACTCGTTCTTTATGCAGCGCTTGTTTTCCATATCGTAGACACTCACGCCGTTCATCAGTATGCACGGCACTTTCAGGTCAACTCCGCTCATCAGAGGGACTGCTGAATACACCGATCTTGCAGTTGCAAAGGTGAAGTTCATACCGTCAGCGGCAAGCCTGTTCAGCGTTCCGCGCGTAAAAGGCGTGATCTCAGCCTCAGGATTTAGCAGAGTACCGTCGAGGTCGGAAACATATAGAGTTTTCATTGCTGCACATACACCTCCAGTGGCAACAGAGCGCAGTTACCCATAATGTTATTATACCATATCAGTTAAAAAAAGTGAAGATATTATTTTTATCCGGAGCAATATTTGTCGATTATCACCAATTTTGACTCCTCGTAATGTTAATACTGCCCAAAACGAGAAGCGAGAGATCAGATCTCAGAGAATAGTGTTCAGAGCATAAAAAAGGGACGATACATTCATCGTCCCTGAAAAGCTTATTTTGCGCCGTTCATAACGCCGCCGAGTATGCCGTTCTCCCAACGGAGCTCGCTTCTGTGGAACAGACCATAGCTGTCATCGCCGTTGAAATTGCCGTTGTCCCATACAAAGCACTTTATGCCCTTATTCTTTGCCTCGGACACATAATACTGATAGTACTGCGAGCGTGTAGCCTCGTCAGCAGCCGCAAAACAGCCGAATTCTCCGATGATGACCGGAACGCCCTTGTCGATGAACCTGCTCTTCAGCTCGCTGAACTTCGCTGAGAGCTCGTTTTTCTGGCTGTCGCCGAAGCTCTTGTCCGTGCCGTTCACGAACTTCCACGGTGCGTAGTAATGAACGGAAATGATGACATTATCGTCCTTCGGCACAACTGCGTCATTGATAGCGGCACTCTCCGCAGAAGCCGCATATGTAGTAACAACAAGTGTACGCTTAGCGTTGTTTCCGCCGGACTTTCTTACAGTGTCAACGAAGTCCTGCTCGTACTTATTGATAACAGCACGTTCAGCAGCCGTACCGCCGCTCCACTCAGCGGAGCTTCCGACAGTTCTCGGCTCATTCATACCCTCGAAGAGGAGCCTGTCGCCGTAGCTGCCGAATTTATCGCTGATCTGAGTCCATATGCTCTTGAGCTTTTCGCTGCACGAAGCGTAATCGCCGTCGTTCGGCTTGAACCAGATATAATCATCGTGGTGCATATTGAGGATAACGAAGAGATCCTCGTTGTAAGCGTAGTCAACGACCTCCTTGACTCTGTTGAGCCAAGCCGCGTCGATAGTCGAGCCGTTCATATGCTCGCCCCACGTTACAGGTATGCGTATCGCGTTGAAACCTGCACTCTTGACGGACTTTATCATATCCTTTGTAGTTGACGGATTTCCCCATGCGATCTCCGCATTGGTCGTCCAGTCCTTATAATCGTAGCATTCGAGCGTATTTCCGAGGTTCCAGCCAACCTTGATATCACTGATGATCTGGGCTGCACTTCTGAAACTGCCGCTCTTTGCTTCTGCTGCTTTTGTATCAGGCTGTTTGCCGGGGTCTGCTGCTTTTTCAGTTGTTTTTTCTGCTGCGGGTTTAGTCGCAGTAACGGCAGCCTTACCGTCACCCTGACTGTATTTCACCGTAACTGAATCGACCTTAACGGTCTGCTGTTTGCTCCACCAATATCCAAGCACAAGCGCACCATCCTCTGCAACGCAATTTTTCGCTTCATCAGGCACGAACCAGGTGAGCGAAAGTGAAGAATCTCCCGTAAATACCGCTGTATCCGGTGACTGATAACGTCCGGCTGAAGATTCATAAGCGAAAGCTCCCGTGAACTTCTTCAGGTCGCCTCTGGCACTTATTTTGTACTCTACCACTTCCGGTACCGCATTCTTCGGCAGGAAGCCTGCTGTCGGTATCTTGACCGTGTTGTCTGCTGCATCGTGATCGACGCTTGCGCCCACGTCCTTGGAGACCGTTCCGTCCACTGGGACTTCCCTTGTCCTCGTATAGGTGCAGACCGCACTCTCTATCCTCAGACTGGTGACATTTCCCCACCAGTATCCGAACATCACATCGCCGCCGGCAGAAATGCTGCTTCTTATCTCCGACGGGACCTCCCACGTTATCTCACCGTAAGCGCCCTCGGTAGCCGCCGAGAAATCCGGCGACTGATACCAGCCCTTATCGGTAGCCGCAGTGCAGTCCTCAGCGACCGAAATACCGCAGCCGCCCTTGAAGGTACCGATATTGCTCGAACCGTCACCGGGGTAGATGACAAAGGTAAACGAGCTTATCTCGTCGCCCTCCTCAATGAAATCGGAAAGCGGTATCTTTATGGTATTGCTGCCGTCTGCTCGCTGTATCACGCTGTCCACGTTGAACTGTGTACTGCACACAGCCGAGACCTTTTCCTTCGGACTGACGTGTTTCGGAGCAGCCGCAGTAGTAGTTGCAGGAGCGGTCGTAGCAGAAGAAGTCGTTACAGTTTCTGTCTGCGTTTCTGTTTCAGTCTGAGTGACGTCTGATGCGTTTATATAATCCATAAACAGCGTTGATTTTTCTCTTTCTGATTTTGATTTCTTGTCATTGCTGCCGCAGCCGGAAGAAACTGCTGCGAGTGCGGCGGCTGAGACAAAAGCCATTACCCTCTTGATATCCATAATTCCCTCTCAAAATACCTCCGCCGGCATATATAATACCCACTGCCGGCTGATTTACTACATAAAAAATAATAATATTATTATATCACGCATTTTTAACGATTTCAAGCCTTTTCTAAACTTTAAATACTAACAATATGAGAACAAATTAAAAATGTTTCTTTATTTTGTCTCCGGAATACTTGTACCCGGCTCTGAATATCATATTACAAAGCATTTTTCAAGGAGGTTCCCCCTATGGATCTTAAAATCAGCAGAGAAACCATTCCTGCCGCCGTCAGCATCTATGACGGGATACAGGAACAGCCGGTCGAGCTCGACTACATACTCCCCGACTACTACCCCGATATTTTCCGGCTGGTGCGCTGCGAGGTAAAGCCCGTGATAACCGGCTGGACGGTCAGCGGCGGCAAGCTCTCCTACGAGCTCCGCTGCGACATAAGCATACTCTACTGCGGCGAGGGCGACAGTGTTCTCCGCTCCGTAACACAGACTCAGACCTTCCAGAGAACGGTCGAGCTCGGTTCTGAATGCAGCTCGCCTGACGTCCTGCTCACTCCCAAGACCGACCATATCAACTTCCGTGCCGTAAACAAGCGCCGGCTCGATCTGCGCGGCGCAGTATCGGTAAAAGCGGCTGTGACCTGCCAGACTCAGCAGGAGGTCATCTCCGATGTATCGGGAATGAATATGCAGCTAAAGAGAGTGCCGCTGCGCTTTGCGGCGAAGAAGCTGACCGCCGACAAGCAGCTCCGCGTCAGTGAGGAGACCGAGCTCTCTCCGGCTCAGCCACCGGTAATAAACATCATCAGCAGCCGCTGCACAGTCAAAGGCTGCGAGCAGAAGCTCATCTCCGGCAAGCTCCTCGCAAAGGGCGAATTAAAGGCGGACGTTCTCTACTCCTGCGAAAAGGACGGCAAGGGCGCTGTCGAAGCGATGAGCTTCACGCTGCCTTACAGCCAGATAATCGACATAGACGGCATCGACGAGAGCTTCATCTGCCGCATAACACCGGAGGTGATAGCCTGCGAGGTGACCGCTGCTGCCGGAAAGACCGGCGAGAACCGCGCCCTGCACTGTGAAGCCGAGCTGCGCCTGATGTGCAGTGCTGTGAGGAACGCTGATGTTATGGTGGGTACGGACGCCTATTCTACAGTATATCCGTGCAGTGCCGAACTGACTGACGTTCACGCGGAACAGCTTCCCGCAGAGTACAGCGAGAGCTTCCGCCACACAGCAAAGCTCGCGGAGGGAGATGCAGTTCCCGAGACTATCTACTCTGTATGGTGCAGCCCCAAGAACATCAACACCCGTACAGGCGAGGACGGCAGATCGGTGGTTATCAGCGGTATGCTGACCTATTCTATGACCGTCCGCGACTCTGCCGGAATGATCTCGATGCCCGACAAGGACGAGGCTTTCGAGGAGACCATCGAGCTCGGCGACGACATTAGCGGTTCGTCAGTTTCCGCAGAGATAAGCACCAAGGACGTCTCCTACAACATTTCGCCGGAGGGAGTTCTGACCGCAAAAGCCGACATCGCTGCCGACATATCCGTTTCGGGCTCTGCATCGCTGAAAGCCGTCACCGCCCTGACCGTTGACGACTCCACAAGAAAAACAAGGGACGGCGATTATGCTATCAAGCTGTATTTCGGAGTTCCCGGCGAGGACGTCTGGGACATCGCAAAGCGTTACAGCACCAGCGTCCGCGCGATAATGGAGGAAAACGAGCTCGGCGGCGACCGTCTCGAGGACGGCGGTATGCTGCTTATCCCGATCGTAACTTGAATTCAGCAATTTAATATAAGGAGCAGAGTATGGTTAAAGATATATACAGCAACATCGCTGAACGCACAGGCGGCGACATCTATATCGGGGTGGTCGGTCCTGTGCGCACAGGAAAGTCCACTTTCATCAAGCGTTTTATGGAGTCGCTGGTCATTCCGAATATCCGCAGCGAGTTCAAACGCGAACGCGCTCTCGACGAGCTGCCGCAGTCCGCTGCCGGCAAGACAATTATGACAACCGAGCCAAAGTTCATACCCGAGGAAGCCGTCGAGGTCGATCTCGGTGACGGAGCAGCCTTCAACGTCCGGCTCATCGACTGTGTGGGCTACATCGTCCCAAGCTCTCTCGGCTACATAGAGAACGAGCAGCCGCGTATGGTTATGACATCGTGGTTCGATGAGGAGATACCGTTCAATATGGCAGCCGAGATAGGTACGCAGAAGGTCATCACCGACCACTCCACGATAGGTCTCGTCATAACGACGGACGGTTCTATCTCAGACATTCCGCGCGCTGAGTACGCCGAGTGCGAGGAGAGAGTCATACGAGAGCTGAAAGAGCTCGGCAAGCCCTTTGTGGTGATAATGAACACCGTCGATCCCAATTCCCCGGAAGCAAAAGCCCTTGCCGATGAGCTGACGGAACGCTACGACAGTAAGGTCCTTCCCGTAAACTGCCTTGACCTCGAAGAGGAGGACATTCGCGGCATAATCCGCGAGGTACTCTTCTCGTTCCCGATAAAGGAGATAAATATCCGCACGGCGCGCTGGATAAACAGTCTCGAGAAAGGTCACTGGCTCAAGTCCGAGATACTCGACTGTATCCGCGAAGCCGCAAAGGATATACACATCGTCCGCGAAGCAGCTTCCGCAGCCGAAGCTATGGCAGGCTGTCCGCACGTTGTCAGTGCCGGAGTCACGGCGATAGACCTCGGCAAAGGCTCGGTGACCATAACCGCCGAGCTCGACAGCAACCTCTTCTACAAGATCCTCGGTGAGACCACCGGCATCGAGATTGAAAGCGAAAGCGACCTTATGCCCCTGCTTATGGAGCTCAACGACATACGCCGGAAGTACCAGCGCATAGAGCCGGCTCTCGCTGAGGTCGAAGCGACCGGCTACGGCATCGTTATGCCCGAACTGGAGGAGCTCTCCCTCGAAGAGCCGCGCATAATCAAGCAGGGCGGCAAATACGGTGTAAAGCTCAAGGCTTCCGCGCCCTCTATCCACCTGATGAAAGCCAACATCAATACCACTATCAGCCCAATCGTCGGCACAGAGCGGCAGTCCGAGGAGCTTGTGATGTACCTCCTCGACGGCTTCGACGACGATCCGACCAAGATATGGGAGTCGAATATCTTCGGCAAGTCCCTCCACGACCTCGTGAACGAGGGACTCCACACAAAGCTGTACAAAATGCCGGTCGAGGCGCGGCTTAAATTGCAGGAAACTCTCGAGCGCGTCATCAACGACGGCTGCTCAGGACTTATCTGCTTCATACTGTAAAAAAACGGCTGTACCGCTCAGGTACAGCCGTTTGAGCATTAATGCAGGAGATGCCGTCCAAAAGTGAAAGCCCACACTCCGAAGAATGCAGGCTTTCACTTGTATTATGTTAAATAGAAGATAGCAATATAAGTTGATACTAAATAAATAGAACAACGTTTCTCAATATGTAATAAATACACATAAACGCTAAAACTCCACCTAAAAAGTAATTATTCCTTGGAATTATTATCACTCTTTTTCCCATTGCATACATACATAATTCAATATATAACGCTGTACATATTATTATTGCAATGAGTGGAGTTATATTATAAGACGCAGCCTCAACAAAACGCAATTTCAAAATAGCTGTTACAGCTCGGGTATTACCGCAGGCTGGACAAAGCAGACCAGTAAACTTGTGAAACAGGCACTCAGGGTAATAACCGCTAATATATATGAGCGCTTTTCTTGAAATAATTATTGACAGAATAAATAGCGGTATAACAATGAAGCTAAGAATAGAAGCAGATTTTTTAGACATATCTAATCCTCACTTAAAAAATAGAATCTACCATAATCAAAAAAGTTACAGATGGAATTAGGCTGATAATGCCAAGAACGATGCCAGCAACAGCCATACCGCCTCCTGCTTTTCCGCTCATTTTTCCAATTGCTCCGAAAACAATCGCAAGGACAGCACAGGTAATAGAAAGCAGACCGAAACAAAAAAGCAGGATCGCAGCAATACCAAGAACAAGAGCTGCAACTGATGCACCACTTGCAGAGGGGGCTGTATACATATAATTATTAACAATCGGCTGCTGATTATTAGCAGACGGTGAGTCATTTAGCTGCTGTCCACAGTAAATACAACAATTGTTACTATCCGGATTTTCACGTCCACAGTTTCTACAATACATAATACCACCCTTTCATATTGTTATATTCTTTGCACCTATTTAGGTGCAATTTTATTATAGCATACGTCTATAATAAAGTCAATACATTTTGCACTTATTTAGGTGCAAAACTTTTGACGGAGGTTTTGTATATTATGAACAAAGACATTGAAAAAGCAGTCGGAAACAACATAAGAATACTGCGTGAAAAAGCCAATATCACGCAGGAACAGCTCGCCGCGCGGCTTCAGGTGAACGGCTGCGACATAACCCGGAGCGCAGTCGCAAAGATAGAGGTCGGGCAGCGTCACCTCTATCCGGACGAGATAATCCTGCTGAAAAGCATACTGAAAGTCAGCTACGATGATATTTTCAAATTGTAAAGCAAAAAGGGCGAACAGTGTTCGCCCCTCGTTTTATCAAAATATACTTATATACATCTATGCCGAGCGCACGGAATGCGCCCCTACAATTCTGCTTTCTGAACTCTGATATCTGACCTCTGATTTCTGAGTAAAACAAAAGACCTATCGTTTTTCACGATAGGTCTTTGGTGCGAGTAATGGGACTTGAACCCATACGTCTCTCGACACACGCCCCTCAAACGTGCCTGTCTGCCTATTCCAGCA
>CACXEJ010000032.1 GCA_902766595.1 Ruminococcus flavefaciens
AGTAATGACGGCTTGAGCTTGCCGGCGACGGTAAGCGTAGATAAATTACCGCACACGACAGAACCCGGCTTATCGGTCTGGTCACTTTATTGCAGCGCAATAAAACAAAACCCACAGCATAGCTGTGGGTTTTTGTTATATGTCAGCCACGCCACATCTTCCGGTAGGCGAAGCAGGTAAGATTTTCGGATTTCTTGAACTGCCTTGCGAAGTAGCTCTGATCGTTGAAGCCGCAGAGGTGAGCGATCTCATCTACGGATTTGTCGGAGAAGCGCAGAAGGGATTTTCCATAATTTATCCTTGCGGTGATGATGTGCTGGAAGATCGTCATACCGTATATCTTCTTGTACTCGCGTGTAAGGTAGAACTTGCTTATGTAGAATTCCGAGGAGAGCTTTTCGAGGGAAAGATCCTCGCTGAAGTGAGAGTCTATATATTCGTGTACCGAGGCGAGCTTCTGTTTCAGGGCAGAGTCGTACATCTGATCGAAGCTGTTTGAGGTCAGGGCAAGAGTCAGCAGCTCGACGATGAGCTTTGAGGAGATTATCTCCGCATTCTGACTGTGAGCTTCATTCACGCTGATTATCTCAGAAAGTATTGAGACTGCTCTGTCGAAGAAGGCAGGGTGAAAGACGTTTTTTGACTGTGAGAGGAAGAAATCGTAATACTGTTGTGAGGTGCTGCCGTTGAAGTGTACCCATAGGAGCTCCCACGGAGCGTTGTCGGAGCTTTTGTAGAAATGTGACTCGCGGCAGTCTATGAAGAAGCAGTCGCCCTTTGAGAGCGGATAGGGATCGCCCTTGTAATTGAGCGTACCGCTGCCGTCCGCAACAGCAACTATGAGGAATGAGTCGAGGTCCTGACGCAGAGCAGCGGCAGTTCCGCTTGTTTTGACGCAGCCGGTCTCCTGAACGTAAAAGAAAGCGTTTTTTGCGGCAGGACCGGGAGTATTAATGATACGTTTTGAGGTATAGTCCTTGAGAGAATTATCGCCGTGCTGATCCATAATGCTGACTCCTTGAAGATTTCTGAATAAATGGAACGCTGGGCTCATATGATAGTTGAGCCGGTGAACTTATGAAACAATTATAGCACAGTATGAAAGAAATAGCAATACTTCGGGCTCAGCGCAGGATAAGGAAAAGTATGACCGCGGCTGCGGTAACAGCTAAGGCAGCGAGCAGGATATAGAGCTTTCGTTTTCTGCCTCTGCCGCAGGAAGGACCGATCTGTGCGATGTATTGCGAGATCTCGTCAGCTGTTATCTCTTCGGGAAGAGTCCTGACGTGAGGTCTGAGGTAGAATACAGCCTTTTCAAAGTAGATACTGTCGGGGTTATTGACTTCGATTATAGTTTTGTTCACACCTTTTAGCATAATATCCTCCATTATCGTTTTACAATGATTATGGACGGATAATAGTGAACTTATTCAGTGCGGTTAGAAATACTGCGTATGTAGTGGAAGAGGTACTGCTGGGCTATGCCGGCATTCTGAGCGGCAAATTCCGGGAATCCGTTCGGGTAATACTCCGCGAGGACGCGCTTTATCCACACATCAACGGGAAAGGCTTCTGTTCTGTGCATACCGAAGAGAAGGACACATTCGGCGACCTTCGGACCGACACCTTTTATCTGCTTTAGAGCAGCCCTTGCTTCGCCGATAGGCATTGAAGCTATCGCTGCGAGGTTTGTGAGACCGCTTGCTGTCCTCGAAGCCGCATCGCAGATGTACTTGGCACGGAAACCGCTCCTGAGGTAAGCCAGCGAGTCCGGAGTCTCTGCGGAGAGCTCTTCAGCTACCGGGAAACGTTCATCGTAGTGTCCGCACAGGCGGTCGATAATGCCTTTGATGCGCGGAATGTTATTGTTCTGGGAAATAATGAAGGAAATAAGACACTCCCAGCTGTTCTGCCTGAGGAGTCTTATGCCGCCGGCGAAATTACAGGCTTTGGAGAGTGTTGCGTCCTCGGAAAACTGCCTTTTGAGCTCAGAGTAATCCGTGCTGAGATCGAAATAGTCCACCCATTTGCCAAGGAATTCCTCCTCGGTAACATCGTGGAATATAAAGCAGCCGGGACTTGTCTGCGAGACGGTGAGGCTGTCGTTGAGGAAGCGCCCGGTATATGTGGTCTGATAATCTGAACTTATCTTTTTCCAGCGGAAAGCCTGTCCGCAGTCGAGAGTCTCGTCGAGATCGAGATCGGGTTCTGAAAGATAAATGCTGCCGTTTTTTACGCTGTAATCCATAATTGCTCCTGTAAATAAAATTTTATATTGCGAAATGCGATATTGCACTTGATTTTTCTATTAAATTATACTAAAATATAATGTATATTACAAGAGTTAGGAATGATTTTTTTGAAAAAATTTTTCATAGTCACAGCGGCACTGGCTGTTGCAGCCGGCTGTACTGCCTGTAATTCAAAGGACAGCGGCAATGAACAGACCACTACTGCCACTACTCAGACTGTCGTAACGACCTTCGAGACTGTAAAGGAAGCGGCATCAATGTCCGAAACAACGACAGCAGTTACCACCGTGCCTGCTTCAAAGCCGCCGGAGCACGTTCTCAAGCCGGAAGCCGGAAAGCTCATTTATGACGAAGCCGGTGTGCTGGACGAAGCTGCAAAGCAGGAGATCACTGCAAAGGCTGAGGAGCTCTACAAAAACAGGCTGATAAATGCTGCTGTGATAACTGTTTCAAATATTGGCGGACAGGATCCGCTCGCATACGCTCAGGAGGCTTACAACGACATTTATGAGGGGCGCGGAAGCGGTCTGCTCTATCTGATTAACAACGATACCGGCAACGATATACTCTACCTGACCGGAAGATGCCGCACCAGCGTTTCTGAGAATACCGAAAAAGATGCTATGTACTGGGCTACAAGGGAGATAGTCAGCGGCGATTACAAGGCAGCGGTCGGACGTATGTTTGCGCTTGTCGAGAATTCTTCGCAGCACGTTTTTGACAATGCCGGCGTATTCAGTGAAGATGTTACTGCGGAGCTTGAAGCCAAGCTGACCTCCGGCGCGAACGACCTCTCTCTGCTTGCTACTGCAAATACCACAGGGAAGCCAAACACGGAGATACTTACACAGTATTACAGCCGCCGTTATCAGGACGGCAGCGGTTATATGATACTGCTCGATACTGAGTCAAAGTCGCTCAGCGTCCACTCCGGAAAGCCTCTCCCGGCTGATATAGAGACAGTTCTGAAGAACGCCAATGCTCTTGCAGCAAAGGGCGATTATTCCGGTGCTGTCGGAGCAGTTGCCGACTCCCTCAAGGGCTGACCTGAATATGATAACCAAGATCGACATCTCAGGTGAGTGGCAGTTCAGGGCTGACGGGGAGATGTCCGGGAGCTATCTGGATAAGCCGGACGATATTATAATTCTTCCGTCGACGGTATCGCTTTCCGGCAAGGGCAGGATAAACAATACCCGTGAAGAGTACCACCTTACCGATGAACACAGCTTCGAGGGCTATGCGTGGTACTATAAGGCGGTAGATACCGGTATTTTTACAGAGGACAGGAGAGTATTCCTCTTCCTTGAACGCACAAGAATGACTGATCTTTGGGTAAACGGACAATATGCCGGAAGCTGCCGCAGTCTCTGTACACCGCACGTTTATGATATTACCCCTTACCTTGTTTCCGGAAGGGCTGAACTCTGCGTGAGAGTGTGCAATGCTGGTTACCCGACAAAGGGAGGACATATGACCTCGCCTGACACTCAGACCAACTGGAACGGCATAACCGGCGAGATCTCGCTCAGGATATATGACAAGGAGCGTATAAGCCGAATAAGAGCTTTTCCAGATTTAAGCAGTGACTCATTTAAGCTCGAAGTGCGGCTTGAGGGCACGGATAGCGCTGAGGTAAACGTCTGGGGAGCTTCCTCCGACGGAAAGATCGTTGATGTACAGACGTTCACTGTAACTGTACAGCAGCCCTTTGTCACTCTCTCGCTTGGCAGCGGAGCTTCACGCTGGAGCGCTGCTGACCCTGTTGTGTATACCCTGAAAGCAGCTATCTGCGGCAGTTCCGATATAGTCACCGTCACCACCGGACTCAGGGAGTTCAGGGCAGACGGCAGACACTTCCGCATAAACGGTGAGCCGGTCTTTCTCAGAGGAAAGCACGATGCTATGGTGTTTCCGCTGACAGGTGCTGCACCGACAACGGTCGGGGAGTGGCATAACGTCTTTATGACCGCGAAGAACTGGGGGATAAACCACTACCGCTTTCATACCTGCTGTCCGCCGGAAGCGGCTTTTGCTGCAGCGGATATTGCAGGCATCTATTTGCAGCCGGAACTGCCTTTCTGGGGCGAAGTGCCTGCTGAAAAGAACGAGGAGTTCGGTTATCTGCTTGAAGAGGGCAGACGTATTCTTGATGAATTCGGCGATCACCCCTCGTTTGTTATGATGTCGCTCGGAAATGAGCTTTGGGGAGACCGCGGCAGACTCAGTGAAATGCTGCATCAGCTCAAAGAACACGATCCGCGTCATTTATTTGTTCAGGGCAGTAATAATTATCAGTTTTCACCCGAGATACTGCCTGATGATGATTTTTTCAGCGGAGTGCGTTTCGACAGGGAAAGACTGATAAGAGGTTCATTTGCGTCCTGTGATAAGCCATTTGGTTTCGTTCAGACCGAGGCTCCGAACACTGTTTATTCCTATGATGACAAAGCATTTATAAATCCGGAAAACGAAGCTTTTTTGCCTGATATACCGACCATTTTGCACGAGATAGGGCAGTATAGTATTTTTCCGGATATTCGTGAGCGGAAGAAATACACAGGTCCGCTCAAAGCACGGTATATGGATATATATGAAGAAAGGCTCCGGAAAAACGGTATGCTTGCATATGCAGATGAGCTGCACGAGGCATCGGGAATGCTCGCGTTCAGCTGCTACAAGCTCGAGATAGAAGCCGCACTCCGTTCGCACAATACAGCTGGTTTTCAGCTGCTTGACCTTCAGGATTATCCAGGACAGTGTGTGGCGCTTGTCGGAATGCTCGATCCGTTTATGGAGGAAAAATCATTTGTCCGCAGATATGACCTCCGCCGCTTATGGAACGGTTTTTGTTCG
The DNA here is from genome assembly GCA_902766595.1 of Ruminococcus flavefaciens. Lineage (GTDB taxonomy): Bacteria > Bacillota > Clostridia > Oscillospirales > Ruminococcaceae > Ruminococcus > Ruminococcus flavefaciens_U. The sequence goes on from CACXEJ010000032.1 coordinate 5,109, forward strand.
GATATAGTGATACTTGCTGAGTTCGGGACCTTTGTTGCTGCTGCCGGGGAAACGCTGCACATACCTGTATGGATAAGGAATATGTCAGGTAAGCCTGTCAACGATGCCGTACTTCACTGGAAATTCGGTGATGAGTGCAGAACTGTTGATATTCCGGATAGTATTTCAGGGCTTGGCCGCATAACAACAGCTGAGTTAATAGTTCCACATTCCGGACGCATCACAGCTGAATTTGAACTGCGCGGCGGTCAGGGGGATATTATAGCTGAGAACTGCTATGAGCTCTGGGCGTATCCTGAACCGGAAGAGCCGTACAGACTTCCGGAGGTCTCTGAGGAGAATGGGAGCACGGTCTATATTACCAGCGAGCTTTCAGAAGCAGTGCAGCTGCTTTCAGCCGGTGAAAGAGTCCTGTATCTGCCAAAGCACATCAAGGACGGTGTCCGCGGAACGTACTGCACTGATTTCTGGAGCTACACGATGTTCCGTTATATTTCTGAGGACAGGTGCTGCGAGCCGCCTGCCGGTACACAAGGGCTTCTTATTGACAACAAACACCCTGCGCTCGGTTGCTTTGAATGTGAATTCTATTCAACACCGCAGTGGTACAGCCTTGTGGACGGCATAGAATGTGCTGTACTTGACAAAGCACTGGTGGACTATCGCCCGATAGTTCAGATGATAGACAATCCCGAGCGCTGTCACAAGCTCGGAGTGCTGTTTGAAGCGAAAGCAGGCAGGGGGAGACTTATGGTCTGTATGTGCAGACCAGACGGCAGCAGACGTCCTGAAACAGCTGCATTTTTCCGCAGTATACTTGATTATATGCACTCGGAGCGTTTTCAGCCCGGATACGAGCTCAGCTTTGAGGAAATGAGCTTTAGATAGAATTCTTTAGCGTTAGGAGGACATTATGGACGAAAAGGATTTTTATGAAGATGTGATAGATAATTTGCCGGCGATCGCCGGTAATGTGAACGAGTCTATGAAGGAGCAGTTTGCGCAGACTTTTTATGAGTTTTTGCAGCTCCAGCACCTCTATGACTCAGCTATCGAGGTCGTTAAGACCTACCTGAATATACTCGACAGCGAATTCAGCGTAAAGTTTCAGCGAAATCCGATACACAACATCGAGAGCCGCCTGAAATCGCCGCAGTCGATAATCGGAAAGCTCCAGAAAAAGGGACTTCCCCTCACAACGGAGTCAGCGCGTAAAAACCTTCTTGATATGGCTGGAATAAGAGTTACCTGCTGCTATATAAGCGATATATATGCAATTGTTGAGATGCTCGGCAGGCGTGATGATTTCACCATAATCAAAAAGAAGGACTACATAAAAAAGCCCAAGGCAAGCGGTTACCGCAGCTATCACCTCATAGTCAACGTGCCTGTTTATCTCTCCACGACGAAGCAGTTCGCACCGGTTGAGATACAGATAAGGACTATCGCTATGGACTTCTGGGCAAGCCTCGAGCATCAGCTCAAATATAAGCCTTCGGCGGCGATAACTCCCGAAATATCTGCGGAGCTGAAGGAGTGTGCTGAACGTATAGCCGAGACCGATATGCAGATGCAGCGTATTTATATGGAGATACAGGATCTTGAATGAAGCAGTATTTCGACATAATGCGCCGTTTTACCGGTAAACATTCTATTTTATCCCCGTTCACAGACGGCGGATAACGTGATATACTGGTAGAAGTAAAACAAAAGGAGGGTGCAGTATGTTCGGGATAGTAAGAAGAAACAAGAAAGTCGTCAGGGACAGAACTGTCTATATGGAGGTCTACGGTGACAATAAGGTAATGTATCGCGTTGTCGTCGGGAAGATCAATTCATACGGCGACGAAGTGTGTACATACGGCATAGAAGCTGAGGACAGACGCAGCGGTGAAAAGGAAGTAATTCAGGATTTTTCGCGGAATATCGAGGACGCTGTAGACTTTGCTGAAATGTTGATAAACGGCAGGGTAAGTCCGCGTCAGATATATTCAAAGGCTCTGAACTATCTCTGTGTTTCCATATGAACAAAAAATTTTCAATTCTGGTATAGACAAAACTCTTTTTTTGTGGTACAATATTTAATTGACCGCAGGTTGACCTGCAACAGAAAGGAGTTAGAAATATGGCAGAGTTAAAGTATGAGATCACAGAAAAGATAGGAGTTCTTTCTGAGAACGCCAAGGGCTGGACTAAGGAACTCAACTTAGTAAGCTGGAACGAGCACGAGCCCAAGTATGACATCAGAGAGTGGTCACCGGATCATTCAAGAATGGGCAAGGGCGTAACTCTTACTGCTGACGAGCTTGCCGAACTCAAGGAGCTTCTCGGCGGTATTGATCTTGATTCTTTCGAGTAATAGCAAAAGACCGGATACTCAGGTATCCGGCCTTTTTATGTAAACACACTTATTATTCAAAAACGGGGATATATGCGAGAGCTCCCATTTCAGCAGCCTTGTCAGCGGCTTCCTTGAAGCTGAGCTCGTTCTCAGTGATGAATGAGATGCCGTCCTCGTGCTCGTATGAACCTTCGGGAGCAGAGCTTCCGGCAGGTACACGGTAGTACCAGCGAGCGGAGAGGTTGTTGATGCTGTCAACGAAGGAGTCGTCGTTTGAGGATTCCCATGTCTGAGAGGACTCTGTTCCGTTCATCTTGACAGTCTCAATAACATCGCCCATAACTGCACTTGCAGTCGGGAGCTTGCCTGCGCCGCGTCCGTAGAACATAGCCTGATCTATACCGTCAGCGTAAACCATAACTGCATTGAAAACATCATTAACGCCGGCGATTATGCTGTCATAGGAAACGAGCATAGGCATAACAGCGGGAAGTATCTTTCCGCCGGAGGTCTTTCTTACAGAAGCGATCAGCTTGACAGCGTGACCGAGAACGTCAGCAGCAGCGACGTCGCTGAGCTCCATCTGGGAAATACCCTTTGTGTAAACGCTCTTGGGGTAAACGTGCTTGCCGAAAACAAGAGAAGAGATAATGCAGATCTTGCGGCAGGCATCGTGACCTTCAATATCAGCTGTGGGATCCTTTTCGGCGTAGCCGAGTTCCTGAGCGAGTTTGAGAGCCTTATCGAAAGGCATATTGTCGTTGTACATCTTTGTGAGAATGAAATTGGTAGTGCCGTTGAGAATACCTGCGACCTTGTCGATGTCGTTGGCTGCAAGGCACTTGTGGAGCGGACGGATTATCGGGATAGCACCGCCGACGCTTGCCTCGAAGAAGAAGTTGCAGTTGTGCTCCTTGGCGGTTCTGAGGAGAATATCGCCTTTTTCGGCAACGAGCTCCTTGTTGGAAGTTGAAACGCTCTTGCCCTTTTCGAGGCAGGACTTAACAAAAGTGAAAGCAGGCTCAACGCCGCCCATACACTCTGCAACAGCTGTGACCTCATCATCGTTGAGTATATCATTGAAATCCTTGGTGAATTTGTCCTTGTAGGGTGACTCCGGGAAATCTCTGAGATCGAGGATATATTTAATATCCATTTCTGTTCCTGCACGCTTTTCGATGCTCTTTTTGTTCTTGTAGAAGAGCTCGACAACGCCGGAACCTACAACACCGTGACCTAAAACTGCAAATTTGACTGACATAAAGAAACCTCCGGAAATCTATTCGGCAGAGAGGATCTTGACCTCTAAAACGCCGTTGAGTTCAGTGATAGAATTGAGTCTGAGCATCTCTTCCTCCGACTCGCCTGTGAGACGAATGGAAATGTTTACGGCAGCAGCGCCGTCTACCGGGATACTCTGATTAACTGTAAGGATATTCGCGTTCAGTTCGTGAAGAAAGGCGAGAGCGCTCGAAAGGACTCCCGGACTGTCGCTGAGCAGAAGGTACATATTGACGATCCTGCGCGTAAACAGTTCCTCATAAGAGAAGATGTAATCCTTATACTTGTAATAAGCGCTGCGTGAGATACCGATGCGCTTGCAGGCAGAGGCGAAGCTCTTTTCGCCCTTCTGAGCCATCAGTTTCTTGACATCAAGTACCTTGGTGAAAACGTCGGGCAATATTCTTGCGTCTGCAACGATAAGCTGTGACTTTTTATCCATACTGAACCACCTTGAATGTAAAACTCAGCTGAAAATCGTCCGTCACCGGCGAACAACTGTACATTACTTAATTACTATAACACGTTTTCGATCATTTGTCAAGAGGACTTTTCCATATTTTTTATGCGCACGGAATGTTAAATTTTGATTACAAGCAGTGTAATTCAAAAAATATCTTGCAATTTGCAGTAATTTGTAGTATAATAGTAAAGTTGTATTAAAATGGCAGAGAAGGATAATTATGGAAGAAAGAAATAATCAGACTAACCCCCTTGGCACAGAGCGTATCGGAAGTCTTATGATAAGATTTGCTATACCGAGTATCATCGGTATGCTTGTCAGTGCTCTGTATAACATCGTAGACCAGCTATTTATCGGTCAGAAGGTCGGTACGCTCGGAAATACAGCGACGTCGATCGCATTTCCGTTCACGACAGCCTGTATGGCAGTTGCGCTCCTCTTCGGCATCGGCGGAGCTTCGTGCTATAACCTCGCAATGGGTATGGGCGACAAGAAGCGCTCCGGATACTATGTCGGCAACTCCGTCACTATGCTTGCCGGACTCGGAGTTATACTCAGTCTCGTAACGATAGTGTTCCTTGAACCGCTCCTCAAGGGCTTCGGAGCTACTTCGGCAGTAATGCCCTATGCAAAGGACTATGTCGGAATAACGGCGATCGGTTTCCCGTTTCTTATACTCACTACCGGCGGCGGTCATCTTATCCGCGCGGACGGCAGCCCTAAAATGACGATGATATGCAATATTACCGGTGCTGTTATAAATACCGTTCTCGACGCTGTTTTCGTTCTCGGTCTTGACTGGGGAATGAAGGGCGCAGCATGGGCAACTGTTATCGGTCAGGTGGTTTCGACCATCATCGTTATCTGGTATATGAAGGGCTTCAAGACTACTGATCTCGAGAAAAAACACTTCAAACCCGTTATGGCTCATACCAAGCGTGTTGCGATGATCGGAATGGCTTCGTTCTTCAATCAGATAGCAATAGGAATTGTTCAGGTAGTTCTCAACAATTCACTCAAGCATTATGGTGCGCGCTCGGAATACGGTGCGGACGATCCTATCGCCTGCGCAGGTATTGTTATGAAGGTCAATATGATAGTATTTGCTATCGTTATTGGTCTTGCTCAGGGAACTCAGCCTATCGAGAGCTTCAATTACGGTGCACGCAACTTCAGCCGTGTAAAGAAAGCATTCAGACTTGCTATCGTTGCCGGCGGCAGTATCTCAATTGTAGCATTTATCTTCTTCCAGCTTATGCCGAAGCAGATACTCGGACTCTTCGCTAACTCTAATGCCAGTGACGGATACTATGAATTCGGAGCGAAGTTCTTCCGTACTTTCCTGTTTTTTACATGGCTCAACTGTATACAGCCGATAAGCTCGACGTTTTTCACGTCTATCGGAAAGTCGATAAAGGGTGTATTCCTTTCACTGACAAGACAGATTATATTCTTTATCCCTGTTCTGCTCGTACTTCCGAAGTTCTTCGGTATAGACGGAATACTCTATACCGGTCCTATCGCAGATACTCTCTCGTCGGTAGTGGCAGTGTTAATGATACTTGTTGAATTCAGGGCAATGAGTATGATGCAGGAGCTCGACAGACAAAGATCCGGACAAGCTCAGGTATAATGATAAAAGCTCTCGGTCTGAAGTGAATTCATACCGGGAGCTTTTTATGTTTTTATTAAATGCACTATTATAATGTCAGTATATAAAATATTTGATGAGGTTTACTTTTTATTTTCTTTTGCAGTTTTTAATGATGAGACAAGTAACCTCTTTATTTCAAGACAATCATCAAGCATAGAACCGCCAAGTTCTTTTTCTATATAATCGGTTAGAATGAGCAATCTTAACCATTATTCAATATTATTTAAGCCCATCGCGTAGGCGACGGGCGTTTCTGGTTGGGGCAGCGGGATTTGAACCCACGAGATGACAGAGTCAAAGTCTGTTGCCTTACCGCTTGGCTATGCCCCAAATAATGCAGAAATAATTATATCATATTTTTAAAGAAAAATCAAGTGCAGTGATATTTTTTATTCATTAAACTAAAGATTTCCCTTGACATCTTTTGGCAGCGGTGCTATAATAACAATATCCTATAAAACATATAGGATAAATAATTTGATGATCTGCTTTTTGTAAATAGTACCGGAAGTCTTGATATTTGCAATTAAAAATGCTATAATGTACCAGTACGGTTTCAGAACTATAATTGCAGACCGTCATTTGAATTGGAGAGGATAATATGAAAAACACAAACAAGACACGTCTTATCACTATTACGGCTTTGCTGGCAGCTTTTACCTGTGTTGCCACTATGCTCATAAGGATACCGACTCCCACAAAGGGCTACGTTAATTTAGGTGACTGTATCGTCAATATAGCAGGTTGGATGCTCGGACCTGTTTACGGAGCTGCTGCTGCCGGTATAGGTTCAGCCTTTGCAGATATTTTTGCAGGCTATGTAGTTTATGCACCGGCAACATTTGTCATAAAGGCACTTATGGCAGCTGTTTCGTTCGGAGTTTTCAGACTGGTTTCCGGCAAGAGCAACTCGTTAAGCGGACGTATTGCAGGAGCTGTTACTGCCGAGATCGTAATGATAGCCGGATATTTCTTATATGAAGCAGCACTTTACAGATCATTTGCCGCAGCTTCACTCGGTATCTTATCAAACTCAGTGCAGGGACTTATGGGAGTTATAAGCTCAGTTATCATTTATGAAGCTGTTGTGAAGAGACTTCCTAAGTACAACAACTGATAAGGAGACAGATATGCTTGAGCAGTTTTCCAGAACGCAGCTTATGTTCGGAGCCGACGGCATTGAAAAGCTGGCAGGCTCGAGAGTTGCGGTTTTCGGGATAGGCGGAGTTGGCGGCTATACAGTTGAAGCCCTTGCGCGTTCCGGAGTCGGAGCCCTTGATCTCATTGATGATGACAAGGTAAGCGTTTCAAACATAAACCGCCAGATAATCGCACTGAACAGTACCGTCGGCAGATACAAGGTCGAGGCTGCAAGGGAACGTGTGCTGGATATAAATCCTGACTGCAAGGTGACAGTCCACAGGACTTTCTTTATGCCTGAAACTGCCGGGCAGTTTGACTTCTCACAGTATGATTATGTCGTTGATGCGATCGACACAGTTACCGGCAAGATAGCCATAATTATGCAGGCTAAGGCAGCCGGAGTGCCTGTCATAAGCTCGATGGGGGCAGGGAATAAGCTCGATCCTACTGCTTTCAGAGTTGCGGACATATATAAAACGTCCGTCTGTCCGCTTGCAAAGGTCATACGCCGTGAAATGAAAAAGCGCGGTGTCAAGAAGCTGAAGGTGGTATATTCTGAGGAGCTCCCGATGAAGAGCCTCGGCAAACAGGATACCGAAGAGACTTCCGATCAGCGAAGCGGCAAGCCTAAAAAATTTGTGCCGGGCTCGAACGCATTTGTCCCGTCCGTTGTCGGACTGATAATTGCCGGAGAGGTCATAAAGGACCTGACCGGCGTCAACAAGTAATAAAAAAGCTCCCGATCGGGAGCTTTTCGTTTTATTCGGTGATCTTTCTTGCTTCGATGTAGAAGCGCTTGTCCTCGGCGTGTCCCATTGAGAAGGTCTTGCGCGGGAGAGCGCCGTCCTTGATAACAGTGGGGAAGAGCTGCGATTTGTCCATATCAGGCAGGATAAAAGCTATACCGTTGTGCTTGTCTGCGAGGGACTTGACTGTATCAGCACCGTGGATATAGTCAATCTTACCGCCGTTTGCTTTGATATAGCCGTCGAGGAAGTTCTGGAGCGAACCGACTGACAGGTTTGAGGTCTGTTTGTGTATATACTCCTTTACTTCTGTTCCTTCGCAGTATGTGATAACATACTGACTGCTCTCAGCATCATTAAGATTCAGAGCATGAGAAAGCTCATAAAGCAGCTCCTCACAGTCAACATCGTAAACGAGACGGTGGATTGCTTCAAACTTGAGAGCTTCGCTGTGGAGATTTACGATCTCAGCGAGTGCATAGCGGGCAGGGTGGTTTGAGAGATCCTTGCCGGGATTTGCCTTTTTGAGCTGCTCGTAGAACTCCTTTGCAGTTGCGAGCGAGTGATTTCCGTCGCCCATAGCATAGAGGAGAACTGGAGAGTTGCTCAGGCTGTACTTCTTATTGAATGTGTCGGGATCAGCAAGAACTGTAAGAGCTTCATCGACCTTCTGCTGGAGCTTTTCGTCAACGAGCCAGCCCTTTATGCTGCCGCCGTTCTGCATAAGCTCGGTGTCGTAGAGTTTTTTCATACTTCCGGACTGTGCAGCAAGAGGTTCGATTACTGTGTTGTCCGGATCATCTATGAGTATCATAATGTGCGGAAGCTCGAGCGGTGCGCCCTGACGAACCTTTATACGGGGAGGAATACGCTCGATGACTGTTGCCTCGGTCGCGCGGACCTCGGAGGAGCTGCCCTTTGAGAAATCGTACTTTTCGAGGTCGATAGCACCGACAATGCCCTGACGGAGTATGCCGTTGCTCTGAACACGCTCAACATAGACCATAGCGTTCTTGTATTCGTCAAAAATGTCATCAGTGAGGTAATTGTCCATAGCTGTGTGGATCGCACCGATGCGTTCTGAAACGTCGTCCTGTTCGAGGTAGAGCTCAGGGAGTATGAGGTTGAGAGTCGAAGGAGCACTGCCTACGTTAGCGGAGACCTGTTCCCAGTATTCAGGCTCACTGGTGTACTGGTCGCAGGCGATAACGGACCATTTGCTCATATCGACTGAGCTTTTCGGGATAAGAATATCGGCGTTGTGGAATGCGGTTGAGTTCATTTTTTATTCTCCTTTAATGGAATTGATAAATTTTTTCAGTTCAATGTTGAGCCGTGAGACCGGCAGACCGACTACGTTGAAGAAGTCGCCGTTTATCTTCTCGATAAGAAGTGCTCCCTTGCCCTGTATACCGTAGCCGCCGGCTTTGTCGTAGGGCTCGTCCGAGGCTGTGTACAGGGAAATATCCTCATCTGTAAGCTCACGGAACTTAACATCGGTCACGACTGAGAACGTAGTCATTCTGGCTTTATATATCAGAGCACAGCCGGTTATGACCTGATGAGTACGTCCGGACAGGAGCTCCATAAAGGCACGGCACTGGGCTTTATCCTTGGGCTTGCCGAGAATGTAGCTGTCGCATATTACGGTTGTGTCGCAGCCGATGACAACTGCGTCCGGGTACTGTGCAGCAGCGGAGTCAGCCTTTATCTGTGCGAGGTGCTCAGCAGCTTTTGAGGGCTCGATACCAGCCGGGAGCGTCTCGTCGGCGTCAGTGGAGACGGCGGTGAAGTCGTCTGTTATCATTTTCATAAGCTCACGCCTTCGGGGTGAAGCCGAAGCGAGTATGATATTCATATTAACATTCCTTTCCGGTCATAGAGTCAGAATACGGTAAAAATGATGAAAATGCTCAAAGGATATATCACTGCTGATAATAGTAGTGAGATCAGAAAAGCGGACAGCTTGTTTCTGCATTTTCTGAGAGAGATGATCCAGCGTATCAGCAGAAAAACGGTGAGAGCAGCTGACACTGCAAAGACAATGCTCCAGAAGATAACATCGCCTTTTGTGACCTCCGGAGGATCAATCTCCTCGTGATGGGCGCCATAGTGGCTGATCTCCCATTGGAATGTAAAAGCTAAAAGTGCAGTGACAACGATGAAAAAATCAAGCGGTATCGTCAGAAACCACAGCATATTCTTAGCTTTGCAGTCCTCAATCGTCTCCCGGACGTTTTTATCATTTTTATCCATATGCAGAATTTAGTCCTTGGTTTTGACCTTCAGGAGGGTAAAGCTTGAAACGATAAACATAGCCATTACAAGCACAGGAGTTATCTTGCTTGACGTATGGTCTCTCACCCAGTCGTTGGAGAAAACAACAGCGCCGGCAAAAAGAATGAGTTCAATGATAAAAAATACGAGTTTAGTCTGCTTTTTCATAATAATTACCTCCAATTTGAATAAAAATCTATTTACATTTTACCATAATGATATGCTAAAGTCAAGAAAAATGCGGCAGTTTACTGCAATAAATACTGCAAACTATAAAATCCGGCAGAAATTCAAAGAAAAAATTTCCCAAGGTACTTGAAAAATTTTTTGAAATAGTGTAAAATAGAAATATGAGTTGTTACGAGTTTAACAACTACCCGAAAAAGTATCTTATAACGAAAGGATGTCATACCAATGGCAGGATTAAACAAGGTCACAGTTGAAGACATTAACGTTAAGGGCAGAAAGGTACTCGTAA
>CACXEJ010000033.1 GCA_902766595.1 Ruminococcus flavefaciens
CGGTAGTAGTTGTCGCTGTACTCTGCATAAGCCTTTGCGGTAGTGACATTGAGTATGTCGCACCACTGGCGGCATACAAACTTGTTTCCGGCAAAATCCGTGATAGTCTGCTCGCGCTTTCCGACAGGATCGTACTCGGCTATATCAGCTCCGATGAGCTCGCGGAACACTGTCGGGAGCGGCTCCATAATGCAGTTATTGTTGTTGTCCTTGACACCGCTGCGGCAGGTCATTACGAGCGTTCCGCCGTTGATGACATAGCGGTAAATGTTCTCGACAGCTGTCTTGTTGTAGACGTACATCGCCGGAACTACCACGACCTTATACGAAGAGAGGTCGGCATACGGCGGCACAACGTCAACATTTGCACCGTAATGTGAGAATGCCGAATGGAAGTGCCTGAGCTGCTCAAGATAGCTGAAGCCCTCCGCCTGCGGCTGGAGCTTCAGAGCGTACTCGTTCTCGGGGCAGTACATCACAGCCACATCTGAAACGAGCTCCGTTGTATCAATAACGCTTATCTTTGAAGCAGTCTTGCACAGCTCCGCGAACTCGAAGAAGCGTCTTCCGGGAACATTGCTGTGGTCGATGAGACCGTGGCGGAGCATCTCTGCTCCTGAGGAAGCAGTCCTCCAGCGGTAATGAACTACCGTGTCGGCACCGTGCGCGAGAGCCTGCAATGAATAGCCCATAAGCATACCGGGCTTGAGAGTCGGGGACATTTTTCCAGCCTTGCAGACAGGTCCGCTGAGCTGTTCCATGACCCAGAATTTATGTCCTTTTATACCGCGCATAAGATCGAGGAAGAACGAGTGGGAGTAAAATTTCTCCGGATCATCTGGGATCTCGACCGGCGGATAGTTATCGTAAGCGACGAAGTCCACATCGTTGTAGAGCTTGTAAATATCCGGTGCATCTTCAGCAAATGAGGTCGTTGTAGTGATCCTCAGCTTGTGCTTTTCGTGTCTCATCGCAAGGGCAGTCTCCCTCACGAAAGCCGCTGCGCTCTCGCTCGTGAACCTGTACCACTCCAGACAGAGGGCAGGGTTCTGCTCGTCGAGCGGATAAGCTGTGGGGGGCTGTATGTGAGTCATACTGGTATAATCGCCGCTCCATACCTTTGTGCCGAGTGCGGCGTTTATAGCCTCAAGGCTGCCGTACTTGTCTATGAGCCAGTTGCGGAACCTCGCCTTGCACTCGTCGCAGCAGCAGGGATATGCATCAAGCTCGCTGTCTATCTGCCAGTGAGTTATAGCCGGATGCTCGCCGTAGCGCAGTATGAGCTCCTTGGCTATGCGCTTTGCGTAGCTCTGGAACACCGGCGAATTCACACATCTGTGTCCGCGCTTGCCAATCTGGACCATTTTGCCGTCCGGAGCTATCCTGATTATCTCCGGGTGAAGCTCATAGAGCCACTGCGGAGGACAGTTTGTCGGGACGCTCATAACGACCTTCATACCAAATTGCTGAAAGACCGATAATACCTCGTCAAGCCACTTGAAATCAAATTCGCCCTCCTGCGGTTCGAGACGTGACCACGCAAATTCTCCTATCCTTACGACCTTTACGCCGGTCTGTGCCATAAGCGCCGCGTCCTGTTTCCAGAGCGCCTTATCCCATTGCTCGGGATAGTAATCAACTCCTATCTTCATAAGTCCCTCCTGTCGTTATATTTCATAGCAGATAAGCTCGCAGTTTCCCATAAACCAGCCTGAATATGCCTCATTCGTCATATCGTGGAAGTAGGTCTCGATAACCCTGCAAACTCCTCCGTGACTGACTATAAGAACCGTCTTATCACTGTATTTTTCAATAATATCATCAAGTGCTGAGTAGACTCTGTGGCTCAGCTGCAGAAGCGACTCGCCGGTCCTGCCCATTCTGACGCCGAAATTGACCTTGTTTTCTGCAAAACCATCAGCCGAACGGCTCTTTCCTTCGTAGCTGCCGTAGTCCCATTCACGCAGCCTGTCATCGGTAACGATACTGAGTCCGGTCTTTGCCGCAACGGTCTGCGCAGTCTTCATCGCACGCTTCATAGGTGAAGCAATTATAATATCTATCTCACCGAGAGCTGCGACCTTCTCAGCAAGCTCCTGAGCCTGTTCAAGACCTGTGCTGTTGAGTTCAATGTCTGTTGTGCCGAGAATGAGCTCCTGCTTGTTATGATCCGTCTGACCGTGGCGTGTTGAATATATCTTCATTCACACAGTCTCCCTTGCCTTTTCGATTTCCGCACGGGCGTTCTCGAGCATAAGTCCGCTCGGATCCTCGCCGCCCATAATACGAGCTATCTCAGCGACTCTGCCGTCCATATCCAGCTCTGTGACGTGAGTTTCGGTCCTGTCGCCGACTATGCTCTTTTCTATCATCAGGTGGTGGTCAGCCATAACTGCTATCTGCGAAAGGTGAGTTACGCATATTACCTGACGGACTCTGCCTATCTCACGCAGCTTTATGCCTATTTTCTGGGCAGCCTTGCCGCTGACGCCGGTGTCTATCTCGTCGAATATCATCGTCGGGATACTGTCCTTGTCCGCGATGACACTCTTGAGCGCGAGCATTATACGCGAGAGCTCGCCGCCCGAAGCTATCTTCGAGATAGGCTTCGGCTCCTCACCCTTGTTGGCTGATATGAGGAACTCGACCTGATCCATACCGTTTACCGTGAGCTTGCGCTTTTCGTGCCTTACAGCTATGACAACTCCCGACATATTCAGGAATTCAAGCTCTGCCGACACTCGCTCCGCAAAGCGCTTTGCGACCTCCTCACGGTAGTCATAGAGAGCCTTTGCGCGTTCTGTTACCGTGTGCAGGAGCTGTTCCCTTTCGGCGCTGAGCTTCTCTATTTCATCGCGCGAGCTGTCAAACTGCGACAGCTCCTCGCAGGCATTGTCGTAAAGCTTTATCAGTCCGTCGCAGTCCATTGCGTACTTCCTTTGCAGCTTGTTAATCTCACCGAGCCTGCTGCTGAGATACTCGAGACGCTTGCCGTCCAGCTCGATCTTTTCGGCAAGGCTCTCCATACCGGAGGCAATGTCCGAAAGCTCTATCTCGACAGCCGTAAGCCTCTCATAGAGGGCATTCAGCTCCGGGATATTCTCCGTATATCCTGCTACCTCGCGCTCTGCCGCAACTATCATATCGCCTGCCGCTTCATCACCGGACAAAGCCTGTACAGCGCTGTTCAGGGCAGCTATCGTCTGCTCCGAATTCTTCGCCGCTCTGTACTCATTTTCAAGAGTCTCGTCCTCACCGGGAACGAGCTCAAGTCCGCCGATGTCCGCAATGACCTCGTTGAGGTAGCGGCTGCGTTCAAGGCGGTTCTGCTCAGCTTTTTTCAGCTCACCGAGCCTGCGGGCAGTGGTCTGGAGCTGCCGGAAAGCCTCGCGGTAGCTCGTCAGCAGACTGTCATCTCCGCCGAAATCATCGAGTATCCCGAGGTGCTTTTCACTGTCGAGCAGCACCTGATTGTCGTGCTGACCGTGAATGTTTATCAGCAGCGCACCTATCTCTTTCAGGAGCGCTGCCGGAGCAGTTCTGCCGTTTATGCGTGCGATGCTTCCGCCGTCCGCGCTTATTTCGCGAGTGACCGTTATCTCATCGCCGTCGTATGCTATGCCGAGCTCATCGAGCTTTGTCTCGACCTCGTGCGAAAGCTCCGTAAAGAGCGCCGTTATGACAGCCTTATCGCAGCCGGTCCGCACTATGTCCTTAGAGCAGCGCTGTCCGAGAACGGCGTTGATACCGTTGATGAGAATGGATTTTCCGGCGCCGGTCTCACCTGTGAATATGTTCAGCTGTCCCGTCAGAGGTATGACTGCTTCTCTGATGACTGCAAGATTGCTGATGTAGATCTCCTTCAACATTGCTTAGAAATTACCTCCCGGACGGAAAGAGCTCACTCTTGAACTTCTTCGAGAGCTTCTTCGCGTCAGCTTCACTTCTCACGAGAATGAAAATAGTATCGTCGCCGGCGATAGTTCCCACAACGCCCTCATGCTCGACGGAGTCGATAGCGGCACAGGTTCCCTGAGCCATTCCCGCCCGGCATTTCAGAACGATAGTGTTCATCGCGTAGTCCACGGAGATCACAGCCTCCTCGAAAAGGCTCTTTTCCGCTGCGGAAGCCGGCGGCAGAGTATATCGGTAAACGCCTTCCGCGTCCCTCTGCTTGACCAGCGAAAGCTGCTGTATATCGCGTGAAAGCGTAGCCTGTGTGGTCTTGATGCCGCGCTCGGCAAGAAGCTCCATAAGCAGCTCCTGTGTTGCAACGGGCTGTGCGGCGATCAGCTCCAGTATTGCTTCGTGTCTCTTGTTTTTCATATAAATCACCGACCTTGATCCGGTTTCACTTTATAGGTCTGCACAGCTTGCGGCAGAGCGATTCGTGGAACGAATTTCCTATAACGTCAATAAAGTTGATACTGCTGCTGCCGCGGCATATCTCTATCGATTCATTCTCATGGAGGCTGATCTTCTGCTCGCCGTCAACGCTTATCACCATAACATCGCCGTTTGAAGTGCAGTCCGTCAGACGAAGACGGCGTTCCGCCGAGAAGAGCGTCGCCCTCGAAAACAGCGAATGGGGACATATGAGCGTCATCTCGATGCACTCAAGATCCGGCTCGATTATCGGACCTCCGGCAGAGAGCGCGTAAGCCGTCGAACCCGAAGGCGTACTGAACAAAACACCGTCCGCGCGGTGTTTTCCGACGAGATAGCCCTCGGAGTACACCTCGAAATCGCAAATTCGGAAGCTGCCCGATCTTGCGGAGATCTCGTTGAGTGCTGTGCACACTCTGTCGCCCTCGGCACTGTGATAAGTGACGTCGAGGGTCATACGCGGTGAGATCTCATACTCTCCGGTCGTCAGACGCGACAGCTTGTCGAGCTGGTCAGCCTCGAGACCTGCCATAAAGCCCAGTGTTCCGGTATTTATGCCGAGGAGCTTCGTATCGGTACCCATAAAATACTTAGCACATCTCAGGATAGTACCGTCGCCGCCGATAGCTATAACGAAATCCGCCGTCTTTGCAGACTGGCTCAGATCCTCAAATACCACAAACGGCTTGTCGCTGAAATCGTGCCGGTACTCGCCGTTTACCGAGACCTCCACGCCTGCTGCGTGAAGCACATCACAGGCTTCACGGGCGCACTTCAGAGCGTTTTTCTTCTGGAAATTCGGGTATAATGCAGCTTTCATACAAACTCCTTACAGTTTTTCAAACGCGCTTTCCACCAGCGCTTTCAGATCGTGTACAGCCGCCGGAGCACCGCTCCTGCACAGCTTGACAAGATACTCTATGTTACCGCTGCCGCCCTTTACGGGGGAGTAGGTATATTTCTCGCAGACGAAACCGGTCTCGCGGGCGAATTCGTCTATTTCACGCAGAACGCGCAGGTGTACCTTTCTGTCCTTTACGATGCCGTTCTTGCTGATACCGCTCCTGCCTGCCTCGAACTGCGGCTTTATCAGCACGGCAGCGCAGGCGTTTTCCTTCAGGAGCTCGTACACCTTCGGCAGTATCATTTTCAGCGATATGAACGATACGTCAACCGTTATTATGTCCGCACAGCCGCCGAGATCTTCAGCAGACACCGTGCGTATATCAGTGCCCTCCATATTCACGACTCTCGGATCACTGCGCAGCTTTTCCGCAAGCTGTCCGTGTCCGACATCGACCGCGAATACCTTCGCCGCACCTCTGCTCAGCATAAGGTCAGTGAAACCGCCGGTCGAAGCACCGATGTCGATGCAGGTCTTTCCGTCGAAGTCAAGTCCGAACTCAGCCGCAGCTTTTTCGAGCTTGAGCGCACCGCGTCCGACATAGAGCTCCTCCTCCGAGGACTCGATAACGTCGTCCGGACTCACCTCAGCGGAAGCCTTGGTGATGCTGCTGCCGTTAACGGAAATACTTCCAGCCTGTATCATCTCTTTCGCCCGCTGACGGCTCCTTGCAATGCCGCGCGAGACGAGCTCCGCGTCAAGCCTTGCCATATTCTCTGCGGATATACTCCGCCATTTTTTCAGCCGTGAGCCCGATAGAAGCAAGACAGTCCTCAACGCTTGCCTGCTTGATGAAGCCATCGGCAGTCACGCGCCTGTAATTGCCCTTGTAGCCTGCTTCTGTGAGCATATCTCCGATCTTTTCGGAAATGCTTCCCTCACCGAAAGCCTCCTCGAAGAACACTATCCTCTTGTAGCATTTCATCTCGTCGATAATGCTGTCGGCTATCGGATATATCTTGGTCAGCTTGAGCATATCGCAGTTTATGCCGCTCTCTGAAAGGAGCTTCTGAGCCTTGTATGCTTCGTTGTATATCCTGCCGTAGGTAACGATGAGCGTGGGGGTCTTTTTGCCGCGTGTGAGGAGGTATTCGGTAGTGAGCTGTGTTGTATCGAAGTCCGCCTGCTCACTTCCGCGCGGATAGCGAACGGCTGCGAGTCCCTTATTTGCATATATCGCCTTCTGCATACACATTCTCAGTTCCTCGTAGCAAGCCGGTGAATAGATCACCGTGCCGGGGATAGATGTGAGCATAGGCACATCGAACATTCCCTGATGAGTCTCGCCGTCCTCACCGACGATGCCGGCTCTGTCGATACCGAGAACAACATGGAGTCCTCCGATAGCAACGTCGTGTATGAGCTGGTCGTATGAGCGCTGGAGAAAGGTCGAGTAGACCGCGAATACTGGTATCTGTCCCATTGAAGCGAGTCCGCCTGCAAAGGTCACGGCGTGCTGCTCAGCAATGCCGACATCGTAGAAACGTTCCGGGAAGCGGTTGTGGAAGAACTGGAGACCTGTTCCATACTTCATAGCCGCAGTTATAGCGCAGAGACGGTCGTCCTTCTCAGCCATTTCGACGAGCTCCTTGCCGAATGTGATCGAGTAGCTGTCGCTCGCAGAGACCTCTGGGTTGCCGGTCTCTATGTCAAATTTCGAGATACCGTGGTATTCGCCGGGGTTGTTCTCAGCCGGAACGTAGCCCTTGCCCTTCTGAGTCTTGACGTGAATGAACACCGGACTGTGGTATGACTTGGCAACGTGAAAAACCTCTTCGAGCTCCTCGAGACTGTGACCGTTGACCGGTCCGAGGTAGATGAAGCCCATATCCTCAAACATCGTGCTCTGCTCGAGCAGCTTGTACTTTACCGAGTCCTTGACGTACTTGATGCCCTTGGAAACTCCGTCTCCGACGAGCGGAATCTTACCGAGTCCCTTCTCAACAGTACGCTTGGTACGGAGGTATTTCTCGGTATTACGGAGGTTTGTGAGGTATCTTGCAAGAGCTCCGACGCTCTTCGAGATAGACATATTGTTATCGTTGAGGATAACGATGAGGTTGCGGTTCTTTTCCTTGCCGCCGTTGTTCATCGCCTCGTAGAACATTCCGCCGGTCATAGCGCCGTCACCGATGACAGCGACTGCAAAGTTGTCCTTGCCCTGTATTTTCATCGCCTCAGCAATACCGCAGGCAACGGATACTGATGTACTGCTGTGGCCGCTTATGAACGTATCGTGTTCCGACTCTGACGGCTTCGGGAATCCGGAAATTCCGCCCTTCTGACGGAGGGTATCAAATCTGCCGAGTCTGCCGGTAAGTATCTTATGGGTGTAGGACTGGTGTCCGACGTCCCAGACTATCTTGTCATCAGGCGAACTGAAATTGCGGTGCAGAGCCATAGTAAGCTCGACCACGCCGAGGTTTGAAGCGAGATGACCGCCGTTCCTTGAAACTGTCGAGATGAGCAGCTTTCTTATATCTCCGCACAGAGCCTTGCATTGCTTGAGAGAGAGCGACTTGAGATCAGAAGGCAGATCAAGCTCTTCAAGCACAACTTTTTCTTCAGTATTTGTATTGTCCTTCATTTTCAACGTTACGGATACAGTTCTCCGCAGCTCCTTACTGTTTTAGTTTTTTCTCTTGAGGAGGTATGCTGTAAGCTCCTTGAGGAAGGCGTTTTCGTGGAAGTTTTCAAGGAGGAGCATAGCCTCATCGGTAATCTGCTCCGCGATCTCACGCGACTTCTCAACGCCGAACAGAGTGACGAACGTAGTCTTGTTCTCCTCTTCGTCGCTGCCGACCGGCTTGCCGAGCTCCTCGGTAGTGCTTACAACATCGAGCACGTCGTCGATTATCTGGAAAGCGAGTCCGAGCTTGTAGCCGTAGTCCATAGCCGCACTGAGCTTTGCCGGATCGGTCACGCCTGCACAGATACAGCCCATTTTACACGAGACCGCAATGAGGTCGCCGGTCTTGTGGCGGTACATATTGCGCAGATTTGCCTCATCAACATCGCTGCGCTGCTCGTTCTCCATATCAATTACCTGTCCGCCGCCCATACCGTCTCTGCCGGCAGCGGCTGCAAGTGCGGAAATAATGCTTATCTTCTGATCGGCACTGAGCCTGTCGTCGTCAGCTATCACCGCAAACGGCAGAACGTTCAGTGCATCTCCGGCAAGTATCGCCATAGCCTCTCCGAAAGCCTTGTGGCAGGAGGGCTTTCCGCGGCGGAAATCATCGTTGTCCATAGCCGGAAGATCGTCGTGGATAAGCGAAAAAGTATGTATCATCTCGATACCGGCAGCCGGTGCAGCAGCGTTCCTGAAATCGCCGCCGCAAGCCTCGCAGAATGCGTAGACGAGCACCGGACGGATACGTTTTCCGCCTGCCTCGAGCGAATAGTTCATCGCGTCGATGAGGTTCTTCTGAGGAACAGAGTCCTCGGTGTGCTTGTTGTACTCCCTGAGGTTCTGCTCCGTAAAGCTGATATATTCCTGAAATTTTTCCTTAAAACTGCTGTTCATAACTCATTTTTCAGGCACATCTGTGCCCTTATCCTCCGTGATCTTGATATGTGCTTCATCGAGCTGCTTCCTGCACTTCGCAGACAGTCCGACTCCCTCGCCGTAAAGCTCCACTGCTTTCTCAAGCGGTATATCGCCCTTTTCCAGTTCTGCGACTATCTTTCCGAGCCTTGCCATATTATCTTCAAATGTGGTCTTATCCTTCATCGTATCACCATTTTTCAGTAATTTCAGCCTTTGCGCCGCCGGTTCCGAAGCGTATCTCGACCTCGTCACCGACATTCAGCTTCTCCGTTCCGCTGAGCAGATGCTCGCCGCTGTAAACAAGTGAATAGCCCCTCGAAAGGACTTTCAGCGGACTGAGACTGTCCAGCCTTGCAGCGCTCTCACCGAGCCTTGCATACTGCCGTTCGATGTATCTTGCAAAAGCCAGTTCTATGCGGCTGTCCAGCTCCCCGAGCTTGGTTCCGCCGAGCTTCAGGCGGTTCTCCGGAGACTGTGCCGCAAGCCGCGCATTGAGTGCTGTAAAACGGTCAACGGCTTTGTCAAACTGCGCCAGAACGCTCTTCTCGCAGCGCCTTTCGAGCATATCTATCCTGTCGTAAAGGTTCTGCACCGAGGGCGCGGCAAGCTCCGCTGCCGCAGACGGTGTGGGGGCTCGCATATCAGCTGCAAGATCGGCTATCGTGAAGTCAGTTTCGTGTCCGACCGCCGAGATCACCGGCACCTTGCAGTTGTACACTGCATACGCGACCTTTTCGGTATTGAACGCGCTCAGGTCCTCGCTCGAACCTCCGCCGCGTCCGACTATTATCACCTCGCAGCCGGCAGCCTCCGCGCGGAGTATGCCCCTGCATACCGACTCGGGAGCTCCCTCGCCCTGCACAAGAGCGTTCACCGCGTAGAGCTCACACAATGGATAGCGCCGCGTTAGGACATTTATGACGTCCCTGACAGCAGCTCCGCTGAGAGATGTGACTACGCCTATTTTCCGCGGCATTCCGGGCAGAGGGCGCTTGTGTGCCTGATCGAATATGCCTTCTTTAGCGAGCTTCTTTTTGAGCTGTTCAAGAGCAACGTTTGCGGCTCCGGCGCCGTCCGGAACGATGTCGTTCACATAGATCTGGTAAACACCATCGCGCTCATACACTCCCACGCTGCCGCTGACTATGACGGACATGCCGTCCTCCGGCTCGAATTTCAGCCTTGCCGCGGACTGGGCAAACATCACCGCTTTAACAGCGCTCTCCTCGTCCTTGAGCGTGAAATACACATGACCGCTGCGGTAATGGCGGACGAAATTACTTATCTCGCCGCGTATCATAATGCCCTGAAGGTTCTTGTCACCCTTCAGGATAAATCCGATGTATTTATTTATCTGTGAAACTGTTATTACAGGCATTTCTTCACCCCTGAGTGCTTCATACAGCCGAATACAGCCACACCCGCAGCGTTGTCGCAGGAGAACTCCGGTGCCGCGAAAGAAGCTCCCGGATAACGGGAAATAATGCTGTCGCGTATGATGACATCGGACATAACTCCGCCTGCAAACACAAGGGGAAGTTCACCGCACTTCTCCTGAGCGGCAGCCGTCATCGCAATGACAGCCGCGCCGACGTAATCAAGACAGAAACGCGCTGTATTCTCCGGACTTTCGCCCTTTTCGAGCATAGCCCGGCACTTGTTCTCCACTCCGGAAAGACTCGCGTTCGTCCCTTTGAGCGTGGGCTTTACCTTTACCGTTTTATCCGCACGGAGGGCGAGCTTTTCGAGCTCTGCACCGCAGGGGAACCTCAGTCCGAGCATAAGTCCGCAGCGATCAACAGCCTGACCGGCTTTGAGATCGAGAGATGTGCCTATCTCCGTGACCTTGATTATCAGCTCATCGTCGGGCTCGCAAAGCAGACAGTCGGTCGTACCGCCGCTGACGTGAAACGCTATAAAGCGCTCAGTCACGAGGCTGAGCCTGTCCGCAGAATAGAGTGCCGCGAGGATATGTCCGACCTGATGAGAGGTCGTATAGAGCGGCGCACCGGTAACGGCTGCGAGTGAACGTCCGAGCCCCTCTCCGCAGAGGAAGCACGGCATATATGAGCCCTCGAGGTTTCGCGGACGCACGGAAGCCGCAATCGCTTCAGGTCCGGAAATACTTCTCTCAGCGCACAGCCTTTCGACCATATCGGGGAGCTGTTTTGTATGGTGAAAAACAGCGTCGCTCTGACGCAGTCCGAGCTCGCCCTCCCTGACCGGGAGCAGCTGCTTCGACTGGACGATACGCTGCTCTTCACTTATATAAAGTGCCGCCGATGTGGTGTAATTACTGGTGTCTAACCCCAGAAATTCAGGCATTTTCCTTATCTTCCTTCTTGGCAGTATCTCTCGAATAAGCACCGAGGAGCCCGTTGATGAACGAAGCGTCTTCCTGATATGTATAGGTCATCGCCAGCTTTACAGCCTCGCTGATAGCGGCATTCATAGGTGTGTTGTCGTCGTAGATCGACTCGTAGAGCGCTATTCTGAGTATAGCCAGATTGAGCTTGGATATACGCGCAATGCTTCTCGACTTGCTGTAACCGGAAATGATACCGTCGAGCTCCTCTGCGTGTGCAAGAGTGCCCTCGACCAGTTTCTTCACCTCGTCGTTGACCGTTATCTCGTCGATCTCCTCAGCGATGTCATAAAGCTCCTGTACATCGTCATCGCGCAGAAGCTGCTCAAAAACCAGCTTGAATGCGCTGTCTCTGATCTCGTGTCTTGTCATTTGAAAACTCCTTAAATTTTATCAAGTGGACGGAACATAAACATCACGTCCTTATTCTCTGCAAACCCGTTTTTCAGGCATAACTTATGAGTCGGATAGCCGCTTGTCGTCAGCAGAGCCATAGCAACTACTCCGTCCTTTGCAAGATCCTTTTCCGCATATTTCAGCAGCTCCGTACCGCCGCCCTTGTGCTGAACATCGGGTGCGATGCAAAGCTCGTCCACGACATACTCCGTTCCGAACAGGTATGTCAGTACCCTGCCGACGAGTATACCCTTAACGACATCATTATCCACCAAAACGTAACCTACCGACTGCGGCGATGACGTAAGCTCGCTTATACGCGCAGCAGCGAGCTCGACCGTCCATTTTTCCTTCCACGGAGCGGAAGTGAATGCAGCACAGAAAGCCTCTGCCGCTTCTTCAAGGTCGGAAGGGATAAACCTGCGTATCATTCAAAAACTACGCCGCTTATAGTGACGTTCACTCTCGCAACAGCAACGCCTGTCATATTCTGGATATTTTCCTTGACAGCGTTCTGAACATCGAGAGCCACCGCGCAGGCTTTGAAGCCGCTCTTCACAATAATGCTTATGTCGATAGCAGCAACGTCACCCATCATACTGATCCTGATAGGACCGCTCTTCTTTACCTTGCTGATCTTATTGACCTCGCCGGCAAGACTTGCAACGCCCTTGACATCGAGCGCAGCAAGCCGGGCAACTGTTATCATAACGTCGTCAGATATTTTAAGTCTGCTCTTTACAGCTTCCTTCTCAAATTCCATTTTAAACCTCCGTCGGGTGAAGATTTGAGTGTATTTTTTAATCAATTTACCATTTACACTCTCACTCTTATATTATACCAAAAAAATCACCGCTTTTCAACTACTTTACTTCAAAAATTCTTATATTTTCTGCCGGCACTTCAGTTTCTCCGAGAATTATCTCCTTTATCGAAGCTGCCTGCGCCTTGTCGAGCCCCTCGGTCTTGACCACGACCTTTGCAGTTTCGCCGTCAAGATAGGCTACACAGTCCGCAAAGCCCTGCGCCCTCACGAGAGACTCTATCTTCCCCTCCGACTCAATCAGCTTCGATACCTGCACTGCATCAAGCGCATTCACGACCATTTCGTCCTTGGTGAGATCGCCGCCGCCCATTACGCTCTGAAGTGTCTGGACAGCCTCATCGCGGTTGTTCATCTTATCGAGCCGTGCCTGAGCAAAGTAGTCCTTCGCCGCATCTGCGTCCGCGTTGACGAACTCCGTCTCGCCGTAGCGCGCAATGCTGCTTCCCTCAGAAGAGCTCACCGCTCCGTCCTTCTTGTCCGACATTGCCGGAGCGGTCGCGTAGTTTATGTAGACTGCCACTCCGAGCATAAGTGTGAGACAGGTCATAATTATCTGCTTTTTTCCGATGATGATAGTTGGTTTCTTCATTGTTATCCTCCTTATGTGACGCCGGACTATGCCGACGCTCTTAGTCTGCCAACGTATATCTTCGCTGTGGGTATGCCGAGAGCCGCTGCTGCCGCACGGTAAACCTGTTCCCTTACCGCAGGATCTCCGCAGCCGCTGCACAGTATCACAGCCCCCTCTATCTCCGGCGCTTCGACCGTTTCGATAAGGGCGTTCTTTCCGCCGTTTCCGCCTATAAGTACATATTTCTCTTCCTCCTCTGTCTTCTTGTCGGATACGCTTTTCTTCCCCTCGGTCGCATAGACGTACCGCTGCTCGCTGCCGACCTTGAGAAACGCCCTCACCTCCCCTGCACCGTCTATCCTCTGCAAAAACTCCTCGAGCCGCTTCTCGGTATCGGTGCAGTAGCTCTCGCTGCTCGTACCGGCAGTGAGCGAAGTCTCTGCGGTAGAACTGCTCTTTTTGCCGCCGTCGGCAAATCCGGACAGCATTATCAGCAGAAGCCCTGCCGCTCCGAGCACTGCAACGGCTGTCAGCATTTTTCTGTCGCTTTTCATATTCTTTATCTTCTCAGGGATCTCCATTCAATACCTCCGTATCGCTTCCGAGACTGTTTCTGACGATCTCCGCAGCAGCCGCAAAGTCCTCTGTGCTGATCGTCACCCTATTAATACATATGCTGCCGTCATCAGAAATATTAACCTCGATCCCCACACTTTCACATTTCACACCGGCTGCGGCTATCTGCTGATGAAGCACAGCTCCGATGTTCTCGGCAGTCTGCCGGCAAAGCTGCTCCTTGTAGAGCTCAGCCGCTTCCTCCTGTCGCGGAGGACTTATCCCCCTTAGCTCCGGCAGCTCAAACGTCACTGTCCCCCTGACGAACGGCGTCAGTATGATGACAGCCATTATGAGATCGAGCAGCATTTTTATCTGCCGCTTCATACAGCTTCCGGCAGTTGTGTACTCTATCAGGCAGACTGCCGCGGACGCTGCACATATTGCCTTTACGGCATAGCTGAATTCCTCCATTTTTCCTCCTCACGGCAGGCTCTGTATGAGTATCGCCGTACTGACTACGAATATGACCATATAGCTTATGAGTACGCACTGAGCTATCGCAAGACCGCTGTCGAGTCCCTTGAGCAGCTTTACGAGCGGTGCAGCGGAGAAGAGCTCCGCGGCGGTAGTTCCAGCCCATATTACCGCCCGGAATATGAGTATCTCGATGACAGGCGGCAGCATTATCAGCAGAACGGCTGCCGTTCCTGCAATACCGGCGGTGCTGAGCATAACATCAAAGCTGCCCCTCACCGAGGAATAAGCGTCCGAGACCGCTCCTCCGACTATAGGGACAGTTCCCGAGATTATGAACTTTGCTGTCTTTGTCGCGGCACCGTCAGCTCGTCCGGCAAGAGTGCATTTCAGGGTAACGAAACCTGTGAAGAGCGTCATAACTATGGTTATCCCCCACGTTATGACCTTTTTCAGCAGTGCGATTATACTGTCTGAGGGATTTCCCGGAAAAACACTCCCCGTCACGGCAAGCACAGCCGTCATACTCAGAACCGGCATCAGGTAGCTTGCTGAAAGTCCGACAATGACCTCAGAAGCGCCGAGGGCTGCCGCGTTGTAGAGACTGCCGGAGAGAACGCCGCCCGAAGCAATTGTCATACCAGAGAATACCGGCACGAACACCGCTATAAAGCCGCCAACTCGCTCGACAGCCTCCTCAGCGCGGCGGTACACCGCCATAATCTGCGGCGTTATGACCGCGACCGCAGTTATCACACAGACCATATCGTAGGTCTGCGGAACTGCTTTTTCAGGGGAAGCCGCACCGCCCACGCTCCTGACAACTGCCGTGAATACCGATACAACTATCAGCGTCCCGAGCATTTTCAGAGGAGCAGAAGCCCTTGCAGCCACCGCGGAACGCACCTCCGCCAGCAGCTCAGAAAAGCTCATTCCGGCTAAATCTCCGCAGTCCAGACCGATATCATACTCCGCGAGCATATCGTTGACCTGCCCGTTCAGCTCGGACTCCGCCTCCGAATAGTCAGCGCAGGCACCGAGCGGCACGGCTGCCCATAGCATCAGCACGAAAACCGCTGCTGTAATTATGATCCTTTTCATAGTGTCCGTCCTAAATCATCTCATTTATAATTTCCATAAGCACCCTCATAACCGGCAGGCTCATAAAAACGAGTGCCGCCCTGCCCCACAGCTCAGCCGCCGAGGCAATGGCAGTCTCGCCGCTGTCACGGCATATGTCGGCGGTTATCTGCGTGATGAAGCAGACCGCTACTGCCTTGAAAACCAGCGATATATAGTCGTCAGAAATGCCTGCCGCCGTGAAAATATCGCTTATCTCCGTGAGGAGCGGTCCTGCCATAAGAAGCGCTCCTCCCACGACCGCGGTACACGCAGCAATTGCCGCAAACATCGCCTGTTCGCGGTTGTACTGCCGCAGAAGCACTGCAAGAACTGCCGCACAGAGACAGAATGAAGCTGCCGAAAAACAGTTGTCTACCATAGTCCGAACACCGTTTTCACAGTATCAAACAGCTCGCCTATCTCCTGCACTATCACCACAAGAACCACGATAAGTCCGGCAAGAGTGGTCATCATCGCCTGTTCTTCACGCTCAGCACGTTTCAGCACAAGATTGAGCACAGCCACGATTATTCCGGTACCGGCGATCTTGAAAATCAGATCAATATCCATATCTTCCTCCGCTAAATGACAAGAATTCCGACCATTACCCCGAAGAGAACGCCGACGCTCCGGTACATTCTGCCCTTCTGCGAGCAGACCGTCCGGCGCTCGTTCTCAAGGCAGCGCACACGCTCCTCAAGGACGCTTAATTCCGCAAGCTGACCTTCGATGTCGGTTCGCCCGAGCATTTCGCCCAGCTCGGCAAGTATCTCCCTCTCCTCCGCCGGAAGCTCCTGCTTCATCAGTGACTGCCGCCACATCTCGCGGAAGTTCTCACCCTCTGAAAAAGACTCAGGCAGATACTCCAGAAATGTGAGACCGGCGAGCTCCGGGCTGCTCCGAAATCTTCTCACCATATCGTAAACGTTCATTCCGACATACCTTATGCAGACTGCCGCGTCCCTCAGGATAACGCCGATCTGCATACAAATGTCCTGCCGCTGACGAAGCCGCTGCGAGAGCATTACTCCGACACAGGCTCCGGCAAGTGTGAACAGCACAGCCGCGATCAATCTAAACAGCATCGCACAGCCTCCGTATCTCCCTTATCTCCGAACAGCCGCCGCTGCCCTGAAGAAATACCGCGTACCCGAACACACCTGCTTCTATAAGCGAACGCCCGACCTCACGCTTCATCAGCTCTTCATATGTACCGGCGTGGATAGTCGCAGCGAAACGGACTCCGCTTCCGAACGCAGAAAGTATAGCCGCGCTGTCAGCCGGAACGGCAAGCTCGTCACAGAAAATAACTTCCGGCGAAAGAGTCCGCACTGCCGTGCATATTGCGGCAGCCCTCTCCTGACCGACTATCACGTCCGTCATCGCCCCAACGTCAAATCCGGCAGAACCGCCTGATGAAGCCGATATCTCGTTCCGCTCGTCAATGAGGACCGCTTTTTCCGAATTGCCGGTGATACGGCACAGATCACGCAGGATAGTGGTCTTTCCGGAATTCACCCTGCCGCAGATCAGAACACCGGAGGAGTTTCCGCACATTCTGTAAAGCTCCTCCGCACAGCCTTTGACCTCACGGGCAATTCTGAAATTGAGAGAGCTGAACTCGCTCATAGCACCTCCGGCAGAAGTGTTGACAGTGCCGGCAGCACCAACTCTTATTCCACAAGCCGGCACAAAATAGCCCTCGCACAGCTCGCGTTTGCAGCTGTGTACCGAATACCTGCACAGCATCTCGACCGCTGCCGCAATTTCAGCCGGTGACACGCATAGACAGGCGGAATTCTTGTGACTGGCAGTCAGTTCACCAGTATCCGTCACGAAACGAAAGCCGTAAGGATAGACCATCGAGACCGGTCTTCCGCTCCGGAGCCTTACCTCCGTCAAGCCGCGGCGGTCGTTGATACTTATTGAATTCATAACACGCCTCAACCGCTCCGGAAGGTAGCTGCAAACCACCTCATAGCTTGTACGCTCTCTCATTCTGAACACTCCCTTCACTTGATTATATTCGGTACAAGCCTGCGATATTACAAAAAAAGGACGCCGAAGCGTCCAGACAAAAAAACAGCACACCGAAGTGTGCTGTTAATAATGCTATTATTCCTTTACACCGCCAAGTGCAACACCTGCGATGATAAATCTTGAAAGCAGAACATACGCGATAATGATCGGAACGATACTGAGCGCGATACAAGTGTAAACAACGCCGAGGTCGCTGGTCTTATCGGAAGCCTGGATCGAAGCGATCATCATAGGCAGAGTCTTCTGATTAGTCTTAGAACTAAGAAGGATCATTGAAGGTGTATAGAAGTTATTCCAGTTAGCAACGAAAGCGAAGATCGCCTGAACAGCGATAGCCGGCTTCATCATAGGAATAGCAATAGTAAGGAAGGTTCTGAACTCGCCG
Organism: Ruminococcus flavefaciens; assembly: GCA_902766595.1. Taxonomy (GTDB): domain Bacteria; phylum Bacillota; class Clostridia; order Oscillospirales; family Ruminococcaceae; genus Ruminococcus; species Ruminococcus flavefaciens_U. The sequence goes on from CACXEJ010000033.1 coordinate 17,578, forward strand.
GAACCGTCGATACGAGCAGCCTCAACGATGTCGAGGGGGAACGACGATTTCATATACGATCTCATAAAGAATACGATCGCCGGAGCAGCTGCTGCCGGAAGGATAAGAGGCCAGTATGTATCGGTAAGACCGATCTTAGCCATAAAGTTAAGAAATCCGGTAGCGGTTACCTGAGTAGGAACCATCATAATGAGAAGTATTACAGTGTATGAAACTTCTTTGAGCTTGAAGTCATAAACGTGAATACCGTATGCTGTAAGAGCTGAGAAGAAAACGGTAAGGAAAGTAGCGGAAACAGTAATGATAGCACTGTTTCTGTAACCGATAAGCGGCTTGAAGAGGTTACCGAAGTTATCTCTCATACTCTTAATATTATGTCCGAGGTACTTATCCGGAACGATAGCGAGACCGCCGGCAATATCAGTATCAAGACGTGTAGCATTAATAATAAGGATGTATATAGGGAGCACACAGATAAGTGTAAGGAACAGGAACCAGATAAAAAGTATACCTGACTTCAGTCTGATCTTGAACATATAGTTATCCTTAGGCTCTCCGTATACAGATTTCATATTACTCATACGCTGAGACCTCCAAACTGCTTATTCTGCGCTTTTACCTGCTTAGCGAGCTTTTTACGCTGCTTCTTCTTGGCAATAGCGTCAACGTCTCTGTTCATATAGAACGTGATCGAACCAAGGATAAGCGTTACAATAAACAGGAGTACGGAAGCCGCACCTGAGTAACCATAGTTCTGGTACTTCTGACCTGTATGGAAGTGTCCGTAAATGAATACAGCCACTGTGGAAACTTCCTTGTTAGGAACGTTACCTGTATGATACAGATAAGGAATATCGAACATCTGGAGACCACCGATCATAGATGTTACGAGTGTGTAAACCATGATAGGGCTCAGGAGAGGAAGAGTGATCTTTCTGAATACCTGTCCGCTGCTTGCACCGTCGATACTTGCAGCCTCGAACAGAGACGGGTTGATACCCATGATACCAGACATAAGCATGATCATAGTATTACCGAACCACATCCAAGTCTGGATAAACATTATAACGAAACGTGCCGGCCATGTACCGGAAACGAATTTTACAACGTCACGATCTGGTCCTTCAAGCTCCTTTACGATACCAAGACTGTGGAACAGCTGGTTGAAAGCACCGTACTTACTCTCTGAACAGAGTGACATAAACAGTACGGCAACTGAAGCGGCAGTAATGATATTGGGCATATACATTATTACCTTAAAGAAGCCTTTTCCCGGGATCTTCAGCTTAGCGTCTGTAAACCAAACGGCAAGTGAAAGAGAAAGAGCGATCTGGGGAATAAAGTTTCCGAACCAAAGGATAAGAGTATTTTTAAATGCTCTGACAAAATCATTGTGGATAGCGCCCTGCATTTTCTTTGCAGCGAGCTCCTGGTATTCCGCGTCGGATTCAACGGGAAGGATACCGAGGACCTTACGGTTTTCCTCAGTAGTAAGAGTTACCTTAGTCAGGAGGTGCTTGAAGTTATCAAGACCTACGAAATTTCCGGTTTCGGAACCGTTACCCTGAAAGCTAACAATAAAAGTATTGATCAAAGGCCAAAGTTGGAAAAAGAAATAAACAAGAAAAAACGGCAATATGAAAATATAGCCATATTTAGCATAGCTGATAGATTTAATTCTTCTCTGGGCAGCTGATGCCATAGCACACACCCTCTCGTTAAGTATAGTAAAAAGATTATAAATAGCTGCCCATAGGGCATAAGCCCCATAGGCAACTATTATAAGTTAAATTAAATTGTAATTCAATTACTTAGCAAGGTCAGGGATAGCTGTGAGAACGTCGTCCATAGCCTTGGAGATTGTATCCTCGTAAGACTTGCCGCCTTCGCAGTATTCCTTAGTGATTGCATCGAGGAATGCGCTCTTGATTGTAGCATCGTAAGGTGTGATAAGTCCCTTGATGTCGATCTTCTTAGCGTTCTCGTGGAGCTCTGCGAAGTAGTTCTGACCACCGAGGTTCTTAGTAACCCACTCGTTAGGACACTCGTTGTTGTCAACGATTGTCTGCATTACTGTGAGGTTGTTTACATACTCAGGCTTCTCGATAGCGAGCTTTCTCATTGTCTCAGGATTTACAGTTGCAGTAGCGATGAAGCTCTGAGCCTCTTCACCGTTATCTGTCTTGGGGTTAACAACGATCCAAGTACCGCCCCAGAAGTAAGGTGCAGGTCCCTGAACAACAGCCCACTTACCGTAAGACTCGGAAGAAGCCTGGCCGAAGAATGCCTTCTCGCCGAAGCCCCATGTTGATACGAAGTAACCCATTGCTGAGCCGTCCTTACCAGCAGGGATCCACTCATCAGTCCACTGACCGTTGTGTGTAACACCGCCGTTGTCCCAAAGAGTCTTAGCATACTTAGCGAATGTCTCGCAAGAAGCATCGAATGCAGGCTTGCCGTTGTTTACCCAAGGAGTTGTTCTGTTAGCAGCGAATACCTGCCACATACCACCGATTGAGTCAGCAAGAGCAACCTTCTTGTCAGTAGCTTCTGCAACTGTTGTAGCTGCTGCTACGAAATCGTCCCAGCTGCCGATCTTAGCCTGCATCTCAGCAGGTGTCTTAACGCCGAGGTACTTCTCAGCGAGGTCTGTTCTGTAAGCAAATCCGCCTGCAGCTGCCTGCCATGAAGCACCTACCATCTTACCAGCGTTTGCGCCCTCGGTAGCTCTACCGATTTCAGCTGTGTAAGGATATGCATCTCTGAAGTTGTCGTCTGTAAATCCGAGAGCCTCGAGAGGAGCTGTCTTAGTATCATCGTTGATGTACTTGAGTGCCCAGTCAGCCTCACAGAAGTATACGTCAGGAGCGTTGCCAGCATCGAAGAGAGCGTCATACTTCTCAGAAGCCTTACCGCCGCCGCAGCCGAATGCATTGAAGTCAACCTTGCTCTTGTCTCCGCCGTTGCCAGCCCAGAGATCGATAAGTGCAGGAACGTCATCTTCGTTCCAAGCAACGATTGAGAACTTGTCTCCGCCCTTGCCGAGTGTAACTTCGCCGAGCTCAGTTGAATTGCCCTGGCCTGAAGGTGCAGCTGATGTAGCAGCCTCTGAAGCGTCTGAACCAGCCTCTGTTGAAGCTGCGTCTGAACCAGCCTCTGTTGAAGCTGCGTCTGAACCAGCCTCTGTTGAAGCTGCGCCTGTTGTTGCAGCCTTAGAGCTTGAAGAATCATCGCTACCACAGCTTACGAAAGCTGTTGCAGACATAGCGAGAGTAGCAACTAAAGCTAATGTTCTCTTAAGTGTGTTCATTGGTATTTCCTCCTTAAATATGTATATTACGCTCCGCTGGAAGCATAATATGAATGGATAAGATCTACGGGTCGCCGCCGGCATATCAATGCGAATGTACTCGCACCAACGCTGATGCCATCGGTTTGCCGCCGCTGACCATAGAGGGCAGCTATTACCAAGACTATTGTGTCTGTGTAATCTTTTCACAAGCGGCTGTGCGGAGTTATCCTCTTTACATACCTCTTGCTTTTGTACTTCAAATATACAGCATTTTTTATTCAAAGTCAATGCTTTATATCGTTCTTTAATATTTTTTGTGCGTTCTGTACATTTTCAACACGATTTTTTTGTTACTAATCACACAATTAAAAATCCAAAAATCTAAAAGTTACAAAACGGTTAAAGTTAATTTGACTCTTATTTCACAAACTTTATCACTTTCTTTTATTGCTATTGCCCAATGGTTACAAATTCCAGTATTTCCGCAACCTGTTTTTGTGTAAGTTCGTCAATCAATAGCAGCTCATAGGTATTGCCAAAACCGTTCAGCTCGCCGCGCAGCCTGATGATATGCTCCGCGATCTCCCTGTCAACGTGCGGAAGCAGCATAAGCTCCTCAGCTCCTGCGGTATTTATGTTTATCGGAGCTGCTTCCTCAAGCGTAAGAACGTGCTCCGTCTCAGGTTCTGCCGCTGTCGTCTGCGCAAGGATCGTTATTTCAGGTACAGCAGTCGTAACGATCACGGCAGAAGCAGCAGTTTCCGGCTCGGTGACCTCAGTCACTTCAACATATATATGCTCCTTTATCGCTTCAAATGTCTCCTGCCCGATACCGCTGACCTGCATTATCTCCTCGATGCTCCGGAAAACTCCGTGCTCCTCACGGTAAGCTATTATCGCAGCCGCTTTTGTATCGCCTATGCCATTCAGGAGTGCCAGTTCAGCGGCAGTTGCCTTGTTAAGATCGAGCCGCAGGAATTCCGATACAGTTTCGGTCTCTGTTTCCGTGACCACAGTTGTTGTGGTCACAGTCGCCTTAGTTGTACTCACTCTGGTCACAGTCGTTGTAACAGTTGTCGTAACCGAAACTGAGGTCGTCCCCATACTAAGAGCCGCAGCCGTCCCTGACGTCGTTTCCGTAGTCGCAGTCGCGGCAGTCGCCTGTGAAAAATCGGTTTTCTTCTTCTCCGGAGGCTGACGGAGCATAAACGCCCCGATAGCTGCCAGCATAAACAGAATACCTATAATTAGTGCTCTCTGCCCATTATCCTTCATTTTATATTTCCTGACCTCAATGCATAAAGTCTGAGCACCGCGCTTGCATCATCAGCACTGATATTTCCGCTCCGGTCAAAATCAGCTGCATAGCTGTATTCTTTTTTCAGCGCACCTTCCTGTCCGCCCGAGATAAAGGAATAATGACGCAGGAGGAGCGAAGCGTCGTGCATCAGGACCATACCGTCCCCGTCAACATCGCCCTTCTCGACCGCGGTTATCGCCGCAGCCTTGGAAGCGAAGCTCTTGTCGCTTGCCGCACGCCTTATCAGCAGCTTGTCACCTATCTCAGCCTTGCCGTCCTTCGACCAGCCTCCGGTTACGACAGCGCCGTCATCTTTCAGATTATCGTTGCCGTAAGCACGGCTGAGTGCCAGCTTATAGCTCTTCATATCAGCGTAGCCGTAGCGCTCGGGATATTCATAAGCAGCCGCTTCATCAGACGTCACCTCAAAATCAGCCATATCCTCAATAAGCAGCGAACCGTCCTCGCAGTGCTCGAACACAGGGAGTTTGCTGCTGATCTCCGGAGCGTCCGGAACAGTATAATCGACCGTTTTGCTCTCAAAGCTGCCGTCGCCCGCCTTCACTCTGAGTTTCAGCTTCTCCGAGGGGAATATCCTGAATACCTTACCAGCTTCGGTGCTGATGAGTCTGCCGGCTGCCGGTACGAAACTGCCTCCGTTCACCGAGTATTCAAGGCTGCCGGCAATATCCTCCGGAACAGTTCCGAGAGTCTCAGCTCGGTAGTCTATCTTCAGCTCCGGCACGGCAGCGTACTCCGGAACCTTTACCGGGACATCACCGGAAGGAGTTTCGGCTCTCAGAGTCATTCCGGCAAACGCGCCGATATCAGAGCCTGTCTCGAGCTTAACGCCATTCGCATCATACAGCGAAACACTTTCGTCAAATTCTACTGTCTGCCTGTTAAGGTTTATATCGACCGGATCGAATATGACCTTTACCTCAGCATCGGTGCTCAGCTTGTTTTCCTGAGTCAGACTTAGCTTAATGATATTCTCGCCGTACTTCTTGTCAATGCTCAAGCTCTTCTTGTACGGAGCTATCCCCTGCTCGTTCTCAGCGATCGCAGCTCCCGTGTACGGGTAGAGCACCATATCGCCGAACTCCGGACCGACCTCTATGATGTAGCTTGCCGGACCTGTCCTCACTGCATTTTTGCAGGACATTTTCCTGTCGCTTGCCTCGCAGTAATACAGCGCGTTGAACTGTGCCTTTGCCGGAGTATAATGTCTCTTTGAAAAATTCTTCCCGTCAGCGGTAGCAGCTATCTCCATATCCGAGCTTATTTTCAGCGGCTCTGTATATTCCTGTAATACGCCGCCGTTCACTGAATACTTCACCTTTGAGCCGTCCCTTGAGCTGAGAGCTACCCTCTCGTCAAGTCCGACCTCGCCTGATATATGGGAGAAATCAACTCCTCCCGGTGCAGAACCAAGAGCCTTTATCGAAATGTTGCCGACGCTCGTATAAATATCCGAACGCTCAAACAATGCCTTTAATCCCTTGACAAGCTCGGAAGCAGTTTTGTAGATACTGCCGTCCTCCGGAAGGAGTTCGTCAAGATAAGCGTGTTCAAATTCATCGAGAAGCTCAGCCTTTTCATCGTCAGTAAGAAGCGCGTCCTCCTCACTGACGTCCTCCCATTCATTACTGTCAGCGCTGATGAAGCTCCTGTGCGAAGCCGTTGCTTTCAGCTGCTCATAGCCGGCAGAACCGTCAACGTCCGTGAACTTGCCCGTACTTTTCAGCTTAGCTGCAAAACAGCCCTCGACCGGAACGAGATTCTTTGACTTGTCACTGGTGAAATGCACAACTACGCTGAACAGCTCGCCGTTTTTCACGGGGACATTCTCATTCAGCTCGATAGTTCTGAGACCGGTCAGCTCGCTCACGCCGGAAGCAAGAGCTTTATGCGCCGTACCGGACGAAGGCGACTTCTCATCTGAAACGCTCGTGTATACCGTAACCTCATAGCCTGTTTCCGGCACAAGGAAGTAAGTCGATACGGCATTTATATCCATATCCTGCTGAGCTCGGAATATATTCGCCGCATAGACGCTGCCCTTTGTATCACTATTTGAGGAAAGTCTGAAATAAGGCGAGTAGCAGTCGTTCCGGCAGAGGTAAGTATGCTCGTCCTTGTCGCCAAGCTCGAACACGGTAAATTCATCAAGCGAATTATCGTAGTAAGACACCCAGAGGAAGCCCTCCTTGCCGCTGTCCATACCCCAGCTGTTCTTCACAAGCCACGCGCCGTTTCCGGCAGGAGAATTCCTGAATTTATCAGCGGACATATTATCGTCCCAGCCGATGATAGTAACCGCGTGGTTCTGAAGCCTCTGAGTGCGCTGGGTATTCGTGGTATAGAAGTTGCTGTCGTAGTTCTTGGAAGAGTCATAGTAAAGGTTGCAGTCAACGGCTTTTCCGCTGAGTATGAACTCTTTCAGCTTATCATTGACTGACTGCCTGTTTGAGTGTTCATCGTCGTAGGATAATGTATAGGCGTTTTTCAGATGATAGTCGCTCTGAGTCAGCATTTCGGTAACGCTGAAACGATCCTTGAAGATGTCCCTCTCGTCATAAGGCATACGCTCGTCATTGACCGGTCCGCACCACTTTGACCACAGATTTATGACTCTGCTGCTGTTACCGCCGTTTACCAATATAGAGTCAACATCGAGATCCATAATATCCTCTTCGCCGTTCGAATCATAGTAAGAGTAAAACGCTGTATGTAGCTCGGAGAGATCGGCGTCCGGAACTGCTTCAAGTATCGAGGACTCCGCGCTTGCTGCGGAAGTGTGAGCCCAGCAGGTACCGTAGCTGCCCTGATCCTTTACAGATGAGAGCGCTCCTGCACTTCTCATATCGTACTTTGCAGGGAGCTCCTCTGCGGAAGCACCGACCTCCGTAAACGGATCGTAAGCAACAGAGGAAACAAGTCTGACGTCAGCACCAATACTGTTGAATTCAGGCAGAGCCACGCTGAAGCCCGAAGAGATATGTCCGGCACTGCTAAGAACTCCCGAGCCGTTCGCATACGGAATGAAGCTGTTAGAAAACAACAAGGCTGACACAGCAGCAGAAAGTGATCTTTTGAATAGTGCTCCCATACAATTCTCCTTATACATTATAATAGTATAGTAATTATACCACAGATCTTTGAAAATAGCAACAGGCACAGTGAAAAAAACTGAACAACAGTACATATAAAAGTTATATCAATTTCTTTAATAAACGATATTTGATAAAAAATTCTGTTTATGCTTGAAATTCTCTGAAATATGTGGTATAATGAAATTTGTTATTTTAACACTATTTCATAAGTAAAGGAATGATAGACTTGAAAATCAGTTTTTCCACACTCGCATGTCCCGACTGGTCATGGCCGGACATCTACTCAATGGCTAAAGACTTCAACTTCGACGGTATCGAGGTCAGAGGGCTAGGAGACGAGATCTTCTCCGTTAAAGCTAAGCCCTTCACAGAGAGTCAGCTCCCCGACACTGTCGCTAAGCTAAAGGCTCTTGGTCTTGAGATCCCCTGTCTTTCTTCCGGTGCTTGCCTAAAATTCAAAGATAAATACGCTGAAGCTGAGGCTGAGATACTCGCTTATGCACAGCTCGCTCAGAAGCTCGGCGCTTCATATATAAGAATACTCGGTGACCTCGAACCCGCTCCCGGCGGCGATGTCGATGATGACTATATCGCAGAAGCCCTCCGCAAGCTCGTTCCGATAGCTGAGGAGTATAACGTAACTCTCCTCGTTGAGTCCAACGGCGTTTACAGCGATACTGCAAGACTCGCAAAGCTCCTCGATAATGTCGCAAGCAGAAAGGTAGCTGCCCTCTGGGATATGCACCACCCCTACCGCTATGCAGGAGAGTCTCCCGAGACCACTGTTTCAAATCTCGGTGAATACATAAAGTACATTCAGGTCAAGGACAGCGTTATGCGTCCCGACGGCACTGTCGAGTACCGCATTATGGGTACAGGCGACATTCCTGTAAAGGAAATGATCGCAGCGCTCGCCGCTGTCAACTACAACGGCTATATCTCACTCGAATGGGTAAAGCGCTGGGCTAAGGATCTCAGCGACGCAGGTATCGTTATCCCTCAGTTCGCTGAGTATATGGCTCCCTACAAGAAAAAGCACAAGCACTCGCTCCAGACCAATATGCGCGGCGACGGTCAGTATCCGTGGCCCAAGGAGAAGATCATCAACTACACCTTCCCCGACATTCTCGACCGTATCTGTGAGCAGTTCCCGAACCAGTACGCTTTCCGCTATACTGAGCTCGACTATACCCGTACCTACCCCGAGTTCCGCGACGATGTTGACACATTCGCCCGCGCCCTCCTTGCAATGGGCGTAAAGAAAGGCGACCACGTTGCTATCTGGGCTACAAACGTTCCCCAGTGGTACATAACATTCTGGGCTACCACCAAGATCGGTGCTGTACTCGTTACTATGAACACCGAATACCGTATCCACGAGGCTGAGTACCTCCTCCGCCAGTCAGACACTATGACGCTCGTTATGATCGACGGTATCAAGAACATCAACTACGTTGACATCATCAAGGAGCTCTGCCCCGAGCTCGAGACCTGCCAGCCCGGACAGCTCCGTTCACCCAAGCTGCCGTTCCTCAGAAACGTTATCACTATCGACTCCAAGAACAACGGCTGCTACACATGGGAAGAAGCTGTTGCACTTTCCAAGAATATCCCGTACAGCGAGGTAGAGATAGTCCGCAAGACCATCAGTATGCACGATGTCTGCAATATGCAGTACACATCAGGCACAACCGGCTTCCCCAAGGGAGTTATGCTCACTCACCACAATGTTGTAAACAACGGTAAGGCTATCGGAGACTGTATGGACCTCTCAACTGCCGACCGTATGATGATACAGGTGCCTATGTTCCACTGCTTCGGAATGGTACTTGCTATGACAGCTTCTATGACTCACGGCGTTACTATGTCACCTATAACCCGTTTCTCGCCGCGTAAGGGACTTGCCTGCATCAATAAGGAGAAGATAACCTGCTTCCACGGCGTTCCGACTATGTTCATCGCAATGCTCGGACACGAGGACTTCGACAAGACCGATTTCTCCTACATGAGAACCGGTATCATGGCTGGTTCACCCTGTCCTATCAAGACCATGGAGGACGTGCTCAACAAGATGAATATGAAGGAGATCTGCATTACCTACGGTCAGACCGAGGCTTCTCCTGCAACTACTATGAGCAAGACCACTGATACTATCGAGCAGCGTGTAAACACAGTCGGCGGACCTATCTTCGGCGTTGAATGCAAGATAGTCGATCCCGAGACCAACGAGGAGCTCCCCGATGATACAGACGGAGAGTTCGTAGCAAGAGGCTACAATATTATGAAGGGCTACTACAAGATGCCCGAGGCAACTGCTGCTGCTATCGACAGCGAAGGCTGGCTCCACACCGGAGACCTGGCAAGACGCCGCTCATCTGACGGATACTATAAGATCACCGGACGTATCAAGGATATGATAATCCGCGGAGGCGAGAACATCTATCCTAAGGAGATAGAAGACTTCCTTTACACCTATCCCAAGGTTAAGGACGTTCAGGTCATCGGAGTTCCCGATGAGGACTACGGCGAGGAGATCATGGCGTGCATCGTCCTTCAGGACGGCCAGACTGCAACAGAGCAGGAGATCAAGGACTTCTGCCTGGAGAGGATGGCAAAGCACAAGTGCCCCAGATACGTTGATTTCGTAGAGGGCTTCCCCATGAACGCAGCAGGAAAGATACTCAAATACAAGATGCGCGAGCAGGCAGTAGAAAAGCTGAAGCTCCACAACGCAGACAGTATCGTTACAGCATAATCAGTCAGGACCGCCGGCAGGGGATGCCGGCGGTTTTTTGTAAAAGATTTTTGTTAATTTATGCAAACTCTTGCATTGGAGTCGGATCTATGTTATAATATAGTATGCTGTATCAGGTGGTGAGACATTCCGCCCCGCAGCAGGTTAAGACAGAAAACATGAAATGTGGTGAAATATATGGAACAGACTATAAAAAGTGATAAGAGCACTGAGACCGGCAGCATCTTCTATACCGTTGCTATGAGGGGACTTGTTGCGTTCCCGAAAATGGTGATGCACTTTGATGTTGCAAGGGATAAATCGGTTGCTTCGATAGAACACGCCCTTAAAGAGGGCGGAAGATTGTTCCTGGTGGCTCAGCATGAGGCATATGTGGACGATCCTAAGGCCAGTGACTTGTACAAGATCGGTGTCGTTGCAGAGATACGCCAGGTGCTCAGACTTCCGGACAATGTGATGAAGGTTCTGGTAGAGGGTTTATACCGGGCAAATCTGGTCCGCCTTATCGACGACGGCGATGCTCTGAAGGCTGAGGTCAAGCGTACCCCTACATATTCCCGGGCAAAGTACGATCCCATCGAAGCAGAAGCTCTCATGCGTTCGGTAAAGGACATTTTTGAGCGCTATTCCAGCTTCTTCCCGAAAATGCCCGATGAGCTGTTTGGCTCTGTTATGACCCAGAATGACCCCATAAAGCTCTATGAGATAGTAACATTCAACTGCAATCTCAACTACCGCGACAAGC